>NZ_JBSFAI010000003.1:0-405021 GCF_056280165.1 Ralstonia sp. 110700041-2
TACCTGACCCCGATGCAGTTTGCGCAGGGGCATGAGCAAGAGTTTTTAACCTCGGACTCTAACTGTGCTTCGTACTAAAACCGGGGGCAGGTCAGGACAGCCGCTTGCTCATCTTCGATGACCATGTTGTGTCTTTCTCGCCAGCGCTGATCAGGAGCGGACCGGGATAATCATCGATTGCAATGGGCTGGGACGGCATGAGTGCTTCTGAACTGCCTTTCCAAGTCCATGCTCGCCGCGCAGGATCCCACGCCTGCCAACCCGGGTCGCCGAGGTCTCTCCACTCGCGGGCGTCGAACGCGCCGCATATCACGGAGAGTTTGACGCTGCCGAATACCTGGACAGTGAAGAGACGATGGCCGAATTTCTGTCAGCGGCGCTCGAAACGGGGGATGCCGCTTTTATTGCGGAGTCGATCGGCGTGATCGCTCGAGCGAAGGGTATCGCTCAAATTGCAGAAGAAACGGGCCTTGGACGTACAAGCCTATACAAGGCACTGCGCGCAGAGGGGAACCCGGCGTTCTCGACGGTACTGCAGGTCATGAAGGCACTTGGGTTGCACTTGCAGGCCAAGCCCGCCGTATCCAAAGAGAATGTGGAGTCCGGCAAGCGTGGGGCCAACGCCAAAGCGAAAGGTGCAAAGGTGAGCGCGTCCCGAAATGGCGGTGCAAACAAGCCTACAAGCAAGAAGCCCGCGACTCGTACCAAGCGGGGCTCTGCAACGGGACACGGAAAGGTCATCCCAACTTAACAACGGTCTGTGTGCGTCTGCTGCCCCACGCCCACACTTCGCCCCACACCAAACCGTTTCCCGCACACCCAACGCCCAGCCTCGCTACGATCCTCCTGTATCACGTGGCGGCAGTCTGACCGCCAAACAGGAGGGCACTCCGTGCCGCATACCACCACGCCCGCATCCAGCCACGTCACTGATCTGGCCCTGCTGCTCCCGCTGTCGACCTTGTGGGGCGCGTCGTACACGTTCATTCGGGTGGGCGTGGAGACCATTCCGCCGCTCACCTTCATCGCCGCCAGAACGTTGATCGCGGCGACGCTGCTGTTGGCGTGGATGCGCAGCCGCAATATCCGCATGCCCCGAGACAGGCAGGTCTGGATGCGCTTCGGCGTGCAGGCGCTGCTCAACAGCGTCGTGCCGTTCGCACTCATCGCCTGGGCCGAGCGCTCGGTGGGGGCGAGTCTGGCGACCATCCTGAATTCGACGTCGCCCGTGATGGTGTTTGTGGCCACGGCGTTCGTTACGCGGCACGAATCGGTGTCGTTGCGCAAGCTGGTCGGCGTGATTGCCGGGTTTGTCGGCACGTGTTTTGTGATTGGGCCGAGCGCGCTCGATGGGCTGGGAGGCCAGCTCGTTGCGCAACTGGCCATCCTGGCGGCCACGGCGTGCTACGCAGGCGCGGCCATCTACGGCCGGTCGTTCAAGGGGCTGCACCCTGCGGCGCCTGCTACCGGTTCGTTGCTGATGGGCGCGTTGGTGCTGACGCCCACCAGTCTGCTTGTGGATCATCCTTGGGCACTTCAGCCTTCTGCGCGTTCGCTGATGGCGTTGGTGGCGCTGGCGGTGTTCTCTACGGCCCTCGCGTTTGCCATTTACTTCCGGCTCATTCAAACGCTCGGCGCGATCGGTACGACTGCGCAGGCCAATCTGCGCGTGCCGATCGGGGTAGCGATCGGCGTGGTGTTTCTGGGGGAATCGTTGCCGCCTTCAGCGTGGATCGGGCTGGCGTGTGTGGTGGTGGGGGTGGCGGCAATGTCGATGCCGGCGCGGGCCACGCAGGTGCTGCGGGCGTAGCGCGACACAACCGCATCGCCGCGTCAATGCGTCACCGCTCCCCATCCCC
Source organism: Ralstonia sp. 110700041-2 (assembly GCF_056280165.1). Taxonomy (NCBI): domain Bacteria; kingdom Pseudomonadati; phylum Pseudomonadota; class Betaproteobacteria; order Burkholderiales; family Burkholderiaceae; genus Ralstonia; species Ralstonia sp. 110700041-2. The sequence goes on from NZ_JBSFAI010000003.1 coordinate 1,860, forward strand.
CACATGACTCGCCGCCAGCCGCTTGAGTTCCGCGCGCGCCGCTGCCAACCGGGAGTGCAGCACAGTGTTCTCGATCAGCAACAGCAGCAGCACAAAGCTCGCACCCAACAGCCCGAACATGCGGCCGGCATAGAACCCCAGGTCATACCGCCCGCCGTTGAATACGGCGCTGAGCGCGACATCGCAGATCCACACGCACAGCACCACCATCAGCCAGACATCGAGCGTCAGGTGCGGGCGGCTGCGCCAGAGCGCGACCAGCGCAGCCACGCAAAAGCACCACGTGCCGCCCGCCACGATGCCCATGGTGCGCGTGTAGCGGTTGGCGGCCATGATGGTGGGCAGCAGGTGATCGCCCACGGTGGCAAGTAACACGCAGGCGATGGACGCGCCCAGCACGGCCCCCACGGTGGCCAGCGCCGTTTGCCGCGTCAGCGTGTGGACTGGGAAGCGGCCGGGCTCGCGCTCTTCGCGGCTTTTGAGCACGGCGTAAGCGATGACAAACAGCGGAAAGCCCGTGTGCCAGAACATGTAGATCCAGGCGGTGCTCTGTGGCCCGGCGCCCAGCAGGCCGCCGGATGCGAACAGCCCCGGAAATGACAGCAGGTGCCCCACCGCCGTGGCGGCCGTGAACAGGTAGCCGCTGGCGAGCGCCAGCATCGCACGCGACCGCGTGATGGCGAACTGCCCGAAGAGCAGCGCGGCGGTAATCAGGTCATTGAGGATGAGGGCCGATTCGTAGATCGGCACGAACGATGGAAGTTGCGCCAACTGCACCTTGGCGAACGGCACGGCCGACACCAGCACCACCAGCGACAGTATGGCCACTGCCTGCGCCATCCAGTATGTCCGGCGTCCTGGCGAGAGGTTCAGCAACAAGCCTCGCTGCATGTCCAGCGTTTCCGTCATCCCGTTGGCCCCCTTGCGGTGACTGTGTCACTCGTTCGCTTGTGGTGTGACTTGCTGTGCGACTGCGCAGCCCGGGTGCAACCCCTGCTATAGACGCGTGATAGTCAGCGGCCTGCCCGATGTCAACGCGGCGAAGGGGTAGAACTTTCAGGCCTGGTGCCGCTGGCGGCCAGCAGGGTGTTACGGGGAACGCCCGAGTGCGGCTTGCGTTGTGCGGGAATAGACTGGTGGCCACCCCACGGCACCGCCCTGCAAAGGAGTGCGCATGCAACCTCATTCCACCACTGCCGCCACGGCAACCCCCGCCACGAACGACGCACTGGTTCTGCGCGACGACCACGACGGCGTCGTCACCCTGCGGCTGAATCGGCCCCTACAGTTCAACGCGTTGTCTGAAGCCATGCTCGATGCGCTGCAGCGCGTGTTGGACGACATTGCACAAGATGCGACGGTGCGCTGCGTGGTGCTTGGCGCCGAGGGCAAGGCGTTCTGCGCCGGGCACGACCTGCGTGAAATGCGCGGCACGCCGGAGCTTGCGTATTACCGTGCGCTGTTTGCGCGCTGCAGCGTGGTAATGCAGGCCATTCAGGCGCTGCCGGTGCCGGTCATCGCGCGCGTGCATGGCGTGGCAACGGCGGCGGGTTGCCAGTTGGTCGGCAGTTGCGATCTGGCCATTGCCTCGGATGCGGCGCGGTTTGCGGTGTCGGGCATCAACGTCGGCCTGTTCTGCTCGACGCCGGCGGTGGCGTTATCGCGCAACGTGCTCGCCAAGCGCGCGTTCGACATGCTGGTGACTGGGCGCTTTATCGATGCGGCCACGGCGGTCGACTGGGGCCTGATCAACGAGGCCGTGCCGGCGGCAGAGCTCGATGACGCGGTCGCTCGCAAGGTGGCGGACATCGTGTCGAAGAGCCCCACCGCCATCCGCTACGGCAAGGCGATGTTCTACCGGCAACGGCAGATGCCGCTTGCCGATGCCTATGCCTACGCAGGCGATGTCATGGCCCGCAACATGATGGAAGAAGACGCCGGCGAGGGCATCGATGCCTTCCTGGAAAAACGCCCCGCCCGCTGGCGCTCGTAGGCGCTGTTGGGGCGGGGTCAGGCGGCCGTGCCCGGACTCGCGACTTAGCGCCGCCTGCGCCCGGGCGCCGGATACGCGGTTGGGTGGCAGCCAGCGAATGCGACGCCATCACGTTTGCGCGAGAAACGTAGCGATGCGATCGGCAATCGCATCGGGTGCATCTTCCAGGCTGTAATGCCCAACGCCAGGCAACCGATGCACCGGTGCATCCGGAAACAGCTCGCTGAACAGCGGCAGGAAATGTTCCGCATGCAACGTGCGATCGGCCATGCCCCAGATCGCCATGGCGGGTTTGGTGACAATGGCACGGCGCGCTGCAGCGTCCGGCAGTTCAAAACGATGCGCGCCGGTAGCAAAGCCTTTGGCCCAGCCGATGGCGCCAGCGCAGTCCGCCGGCGTCGCAAAGCGCGCGCCGTACGCCTGCAACCACGCATCGTTGATGAGCCGGTGGTCTTCAAAGCCATTGAGCTTCAAGGTGCTGAGGATATTGAAGCCGAGTTCACCCAGTACGGCTTCAAGACGCCCCTCGGATTCGGCCCGCACGATCCACTGAAACCACGGCGATACCGCCGCATTGGCGGCCAGACGTTCACCCAGCGTCGCCTGCCCGAACGGCGTTGGCCCATTGACGCTGACAATGCGCCGCATGCGGTCCGGATGCCGTGAGGCCAACCCCATCCCGACTGGTCCGCCAAAGTCGTGCATGACGAGCGTGATATCGCGCAGGTCCAGCGTGAGCACGAAGCGCTCAAGGTTGTCGATGTGGTCTTGCAGCCAGTAGCTGCGTGATGGCGGCGTTCCGCTCTTGCCGAAGCCCATGTGGTCGGGCACCACCATGCGGTGGGTGTCGCGCAGCACCGCGATCAGGTGCCGGAAGAGGAAACCCCATGTGGGCTCGCCATGCAGGCACAGGACGACTTCGCCATCGGCGGGTCCCTCGTCCACGTAATGCATCGGAAAGCCCGGTGCATCGGTAAAGCGAGGTGCATAGGGGTACATCCCATCGAACGTATCAGTACGCATGCCCTGTCCCTCTTCATTCATGTGGTTGCAAAATGAAACCGTTGCGTTATAGCAGTCGAGGTTTTATATTGCAACCACATTCAATGTGAGGGCGCGCACGGTATGCGCGATGCAGATGGTCAAACGTACGAGCCACGCGGATTCTCTTTGCGGCGTCGCCAGGCCACTGGACGCCATTGGCGACGGGTGGTCGCTGCTGATCGTTCGCGATGCGTTTGACGGCCTGCGCCGCTTTGGTGAGTTTCAGCGCAGTCTCGGACTGTCGAAGAACATCCTGGCGGTGCGCCTGCGCAACCTGGTTGCGCACGACATTCTCGAGACGGTGCCGGCGTCCGACGGCAGCGCGTATCAGGACTACGTGCTGACCGAGAAAGGGCGCGCGCTGTTTCCCCTGCTGGTGGCGCTGCGGCAGTGGGGTGAAGCGTTCTGCTTTGCGCCGGATGAGGCGCACGTTGTACTCGTCGACAAGGCAACGGGTAAGCCGGTGCCTCGCCTTGAACTCCGTGCGCAGGACGGGCGCGCGCTGGCACCGGAGGATACGGTGGTCGTCCACCCATCGGCCATCAGGCCGACGAAGCGCCAGCGGGCGAAGGCGGGCTGAGCGTTAGCGCTCAGGCGCGAGCCGCCGTTTCACTCGGCAAGACCCAGCCGTTCGAGCAGGCGCCGGGTATCGGAAGGCGCTTCGACCTTTTTATCGTTATCAGCGGATGCGATCGGCCCAGCGGTCGAGCGCGGCATCGGCATAGGCGCCGCTGTAGAGCGCATCGGCGCCATGCAGGCGGAGGTCGACGCGATGTCTTCTACCAGCCGCAGCGGCCATTCGATCAGGAATGCGGGTTGCCCTGTGCGCGCGGTGCGCGTCACCGATGCGGCGCGCTCACCTGCGCTTGCACGTGCATCAGGCCGGTTTGCGGCGCGTGCAGGCCCAGCGGCTCGTCGGTCAGATCGCGGGCAAGCGAATACGCCGTGATCACGGCCAGCGTGACGCCCACGATGGCCAGCATTTCCCGGGTGTCCATACGCATCTCCTCCTTGGCTCCTTAGGTTCCTTGTGTGCGTGGTTTGCGCCCTGTCTTGTCGGTGTCGGGCGGCGTTGCAGCACGGACGCAAAGTTCAGGCCTGAGGAAGCCAAATGGCGGAGTGACGCGGGTGTTTGCTGTCTTACCGTGCGCGCAACGAAGACGGCGGCACGCCCAGCAAGCGCTGAAAACTGCGGCGCATGCGCTCGGTATCGCCAAATCCGCACTCGGTGGCCACCCGTTGCATGGAGACGGCCCCGCTTTCCAGCGCGGCGCGGGCCGCCTCAACGCGCAATTTTTCCACGGCCTTTGCAGGGGTGAGACCGGTTTCGACCTGGAACGCGCGGGCGAAATGGCGCGGGCTCATGCAGGCGTGCTCGGCCAGATCGCCCACGCGGTGCGGTGCGCCCAGGTTGCGCCGCACGTGGTCGAGCAGCGGCTTGAAGCGGCCGCGTGCCGAATCCATCTCATTCAGCGCGGAAAACTGCGACTGCCCGCCCGGCCGGCGGTAGTACACGACCAACTGCCGCGCCACCGCGCGTGCCAGGCGCTCGCCCAGGTCTTCGGCGATGAGCGCGAGCGCCAGGTCGATGCCGGCGCTGATGCCGGCGCTGGTCCAGATGGGGCCGTCGTTTACGTAGATGTGGTCCGGTTCGAGCTGCACCTGCGGGAACGCGCGCGCGAACTGCTCGCTGCGGCTCCAGTGGGTGGTGGCGCGCCGACCGTTCAGCAAGCCCGTGGCGGCCAGCAGCAGGCTGCCCGAACACACGCTGGCGACGCGCGCGCCGCGGGCTGCGCACCGTTGCACGAAGCGGCGCGTGCGTGCATCCGCCATGGCCGCATCCACGCCGTCGCCGCCGGCAATGAGCAGCGTGTCGACCTGGCTGGCCGGGGGCAGGGCGTCGGCATCCCAGCGGGCCCCGGAAGAACTGCGTACAAGGCCGGCCTGCGCGGCAACCGTGCGCAGCGCGTAGTGGTCGTCCCGATACCGGCTGGCGACTTCAAACGCCGCCACCGGCCCCGCAGCGTCGAGCAGTTGGAAGTCCGGAAAAATGAGCACAGCGATGCGGTGGGCCATGGCAGAAAAAGTGGGAGACTGGTCATTGCTGCCAACACGATAGAGCGCGATCCTGTTAAGCGTCAACCTGCCATCACATCACTTTCAGGAGATCCGAACCATGACGACTTCCCCATTCATCGTTGTCTTTGCGCTGTACAACCGTGTCACCCAGCTCGACTTCACCGGTCCGCATGAGGTGTTCTGGCGGCTGCCCGGCGCGCAATGCGTGGTGGCTTCCGCAAGCGGTGGCGAGATCCATGCCGATGGCGGTCTCACCATCTCGAACGTGCAGAGGTTGGCGGACATTCCGCATGCTGACCTGATTTGCGTGCCCGGCGGTTTCGGTGTGATCGAAGCCATGGAAGACGCAGAGTTCGTGCGCCAGGTGCGGCGCCTGGCCGACGGCGCGCGCTATGTCACGTCCGTCTGCAGCGGCTCGCTCGTGCTGGGCGCGGCGGGGTTGCTGCAGGGCAAGCGCGCGGCCTGCCACTGGGCATGGCGCAACCTGCTGCCCGCGTTTGGCGCCACCGTCGACGAAGCCCGCGTAGTGCGTGACGGCAACCTCATTACCGGCGGCGGCGTGACCGCGGGCATCGACATGGCGCTGACGGTCATGGCGGACATCGCCGGTGCCGAGCATGCGCAGGCCGTGCAGCTCGGTATCGAATACGCGCCCGCGCCGCCGTTCGATTGCGGCCGCCCCGAGCGTGCGGCACCGGAGATTCTCGAAGCGGTGACGTCGCGGCTGGATCGTTTGCGTGCGGATCGCCATGACGCCGTGCAGCGGGCGGCGCAGCGCCTCTGAGCGCCGGCGCCGGCCGGAGCCGGATTGCGGCGACAATGACGTCTTTCGACGTATCCACGCTCCAGACTGGCGCCGCATTCTGCATGAACACACCGTCTTCCCAACCCAACGCCCGTGGTCCGATCGGCATCGTTGCTGCCCTGCATGAAGAGATCAACGAATTGCTGACATGGCTGTCTGACGCGCAGTGCATCCACATCGGCAGCCGAGATTTCTGGACGGGCGAGTTGGACGGCCAAACGGTCGTTGTGGTGCTGTCGCGCGTCGGGAAGGTGGCGGCGGCGTCCACCACTGCCGTGTTGATCACACAGTTCAACGTACGCGCCGTGGTGTTCGCTGGCGTGGCGGGGGCATTGGCCCCGGGCGTGGCCGTGGGCGACGTGGTGGTGTCGGAAGAACTGCTGCAGCACGATGTCGACGCGTCGCCGCTGTTCCCGCGCTGGGAGATTCCGCTGACCGGCATGGCGCGTTTTCCCGCCGACGCGGCACTGGCCAGCGGGCTGCTGGAAAGCGCCGGCGCCGTGTTGGCTGATCCGCATGCGCTGCTCGGTCCGGATGTCATGCGGGCGTTCGGGATTGCCGCGCCGCAGGCGCATCGTGGTCTGATCGTCAGCGGGGACCGCTTCGTCTGCACCTCGGCGGAAAGCGCGGTGCTGCGCACGGCATTGCCGGATGCCCTGGCCGTCGAGATGGAAGGCGCCGCGGTGGCGCAGGTGTGCCACGAGTGGGGCGTGCCGTTTGCCGCCATCCGCACGATTTCCGACCGCGCGGATGACGCGGCCAGCGTGGACTTCGCGCAGTTCATCACCCAGGTGGATTCACGCTACGCCGTGGCCATCCTGCGCAAATGGCTGTCGACGGCCGCTGGCGCCTGAACGGCTTAATGACCCTTCGCGGCCAGATACTTGTCGAGTGCGTTGGCGCGCTCGCTCAGGCGGAAGATTTCGTTCTCCAGGCGCTGCAGATCGTCGAGCTTGCCCTTGCCGTAGATGGCGGTCTCAAAGGCCGCTGTTCTGGTGTGGAAGTCCTGCCACGCCTGCTCTGAACTCACCAGTGCTTCGTTCGCCTTGCCGTTCAATGTGCCGAGCAGCGTCTTGTACGTACGGTCGAGGCGCTCATTCTGCGCGGCCTTTTCTGCAGACAGGCATGCGCCGATTGCGTCCGCGTTGTCCGGCGCCTTGTCGACGCAGGCATAGAGCTTGGTGGTAATGCCCTGTGGTGCGCGGCGCTTGATGCCGTTGGCCAGGCTCTCGGCTGCAAATGTGCCGGCGCTGTGTGTCAGCAGCACAACGGCAACGGGAAGGGCGAGCGTCTTCAGTGTCGTCAGCGTGTTCAAGAAATGACTCCTGATCGCGTGTCTGCGATGCGTGAAGGGCCAATCAGTCTATCGGCCCGCTCGCGCCTCCGCGATCAGCCAGGCAGGTGAGGCCGCAGGTTCGCAAGGCGTTTTCCACATAGGCCTCTTTTTCGCCGACGGGGCGCGACGTAGTGCAGCGCTTCAGCGGCGGCTTCAAGGCCTCTGTGCGTGCAATGATCCACGCCGCCAGGTATGGCGAAGCAAAGCAGCCGCCGGCCGGCGCCACATTGCCGTTGGCGTAGAACGGCTGGTTCAGCACTCCTACGCCGGCTTCCTGCACCCACGGCTTGGTGGTCAGGTCCGTGCAGGCCGGGACGCTGCCCAGCAGCCCCAGCTTGGCCGATACCAACGTCCCTGAGCAGTGCGCCCCGATAACTGGCGTGACGGATCGAGCGCCAGACGCGCCATCAAGGCCGGATCGGACATCACATCGCGCGTGCGGATGCCGCTGCCGACCGCGTCGCCGTGGCGCTGCAGGAGGATGACATCTCCGTGTGCACGGCAGAGCCGTTTGCGACGTCGAAGCAGGTACCGCATGCGCTGCGGCTGGCGCTCGGCTCGGTTGCGCCCGACCGCCTCGACACCGCATTGCAGACTGTCAGGCAGCGCGTGCAAGCGCAGGTGGATCGATAACGAAAACCGTGCCAAACCTCGTGCGCTTGCCTACACTCTCGTCGCAACGAAATGGCCCAATTTCCCGACAGGAGACCCTATGAAGAACTGGCTTGCGACGATCGCCGGGTGGACGCTCTGCGCATGCGCAGCGTTCGGCAACGCCGCCCATGCGGCCGATGCGCCTGATGACGGCGCGACGCTGAGCGTCAACATCGGCACGGAGCACCGCACGCTGTCGCGCGACGCATTGCTGCACGATCCGCACCTGACCAGCGTGACCGTGGAAGACCAGAACCTGAAGCGCCGCCTGACCTTCAAGGCGATCCCGGTGACGGCGCTGTTCCGCGGGCAGGCGGTCAGCCCAGAGGCCAGCGCCACCACCGCCGCCAGCGACGGCTACGTATCGCACCTGCCGATCCGCTTGCTGCTGGGCGATCGCGCCGACGGGCCCCGCGCCTGGCTGGCCGTGGAAGACCCCGCCGCACCGTGGCCGACGCTCAAGGGCCAGGACATCGGCCCGTTCCGGCTGATCTGGACGGCGCCACCGGCCAAGGCGTCGGTGGTGAACGAAAGCCTGTGGACTTACAGCATCGTGCGTATCGACATTGCCGCGCTGCCCGGCGAGCGCTTTGCGGCCATCCGCCCGGCTGCGGGGTTGCCTGCAGATGGCCCGGTCATGCGCGGTTTCGCCACGTTCCAGCGCGTCTGCTTCTCGTGCCACACGCTCAATCGCGCCGGCGATGCCAACCTGGGCCCCGATCTGAACGTGCCGTACAGCCCGGTGGAATATCTGGGCGACGAAAAGCTGCGCCACCTGATCCGCGATCCGCAATCGCTGCGCTGGTGGCCCAACGCACGCATGTCGGCCATCGACGAGAAGACGCTTTCCGATGCGCAGCTCAATGACCTGCTGGCGTATTTTCACCACATGACCAAGCGCAAGTCGGCAGCGCAATGACGGGCGCTTAGCGCCGCTATTCGGTCGCCCAGTCGACCAGCGTGGCGATGGTGTTCATGTTGCGCGCCGTCCCCGTCTTGGCGGCGGGGATTTTCAGTTTGGAATCGGCCATGCCGTCGCCGTAGTGCACGTAGATTTCGCGGGTGCCCAAGGCCATTTCTTCCGTCCGGCGGCCGGTGGCGGCAGCCAATGCATCGGCGGGTGGCGGCGTATCCAGGAAAATCGCGACCGTCCGGCTGGGCGCCGCTGTCTTGAACGGATTGCCTTCCAGTACCGCCGCCAGCTCGGCGCCCGTTCGCACGAGCACGCCCACGGGTTTGCCGGCGTAGTCCTCCAGGCAGCGTTCCAGCTTCGCCTTGACGGTCGTTTCTGCCAGCCGGCTTTGAAAAACCACGTTGCCGCTCGCAATGTAGGTGCGTACGCCGGTCAGCCCGATCGATTCACACATCGCGCGCAATTCGGCCATGGGCAGTTTTCCTGTGCCGCCAACGTTCACGGCGCGGAGGAAGGCGATGTAGCTGGGCATGGGTTCTCCTGTTCTATCTGCCTGATCAACGGCTTACGGGCGTGCTCCGGTCCGCAACATTCTGTTACGAGATTGACGAATGTGTTTAACCCGCCCTGTTGTGCGACTTGTATTCTTCGCCCCGAATCATCGAGCCCGGATCGGTTCCCTCAGTGTTGATTGAGTGCCGCATCCTGCATTTGCGCAAAAGGAGAACACCATGTTGAAGAAAATTGCACCGGCCCTGATTGTGGCAACGCTCGCCGGCCTGACGGCTTTGCCCGCAGCGGCGGATGACCTGCGCAATGCCCTGGGCGGCGCGCTGGGTGGTGCTGGCGGGGCGGCCGTGGGCGGCGCGCTCGGCGGGCAGACCGGCTCCATCGTTGGTGGGGCGATCGGCGGCGGCGCGGGCGGCGCATTGACGGCCAACGGCCGCGAGCGCAAGGGCGCCATCGTGGGCGGCGCGCTGGGCGGCGGCGTGGGTGCGGCTGCGGGCAATGCCATGGGCGGCCACACGGGCGGCATCGTTGGTGCGGGCCTGGGTGGCGGCGCCGGTGCAGCTCTGGGCGGCAACGTCCAGCGCAATTCGTATTCCGACCGCGACGACCGGGGCTACCGTCGCCATGGCAAGCACCATCACCACCATTGATGTGATGCGCCGGTGCGCTCGCCATTGAGCGCACCGGCCGACTTCCTGCTTTCCTTCCGGCGAAGGCGCTGCCTGCGTATGTTGCCCGGCGCGTCGGCAACTCCTGTTGCCATGACTCGCCGTTGCCGCGTGCGCCGCCTACCATAGCGAGACGGCCGCGACCGGCCCGCACACGAAGGAGAGCGCCATGACGCAACGCTTCGACGCCATCATCATCGGCACCGGCCAGGCCGGCCCGCCGCTGGCTGCGCGCCTGTCCGGCGCCGGCCTGAAGGTGGCCATCATCGAGCGCGGCCGCTTTGGCGGTACGTGCGTCAACACCGGCTGTATCCCCACGAAAGCGATGGTAGCCAGCGCCTATGCGGCGCGCATGGCCCAGCGTGCCGCCGAATACGGCGTGCTGATCAACGGCGGTGTCACCGTCGACATGCAGCGTGTGAAGGCCCGCAAGGATGAGATTTCCGGCCGCTCCAGCCACGGCGTGGAGCAATGGGTGCGTGGCCTGGAGCACGGCACGGTCTTCCAGGGCCATGCCCGCTTCGAAAGCGCGCGCGCGGTGCGCGTTGGGGACGAACTGCTCGAAGCCGAGCGCATCTTCATCAACGTCGGCGGCCGGGCGTTGGTGCCCTCAATGCCGGGGCTCGATCAGGTGCCGTTTCTGACCAACTCCACCATGATGGATGTGGATTTCCTGCCCGAGCACCTTGTCGTGATTGGCGGGAGCTACGTCGGGCTGGAGTTCGGCCAGATGTTTCGCCGCTTCGGCTCGCGCGTGACGATCGTCGAGAAAGGTCCGCGCCTGATCGCGCGCGAAGACGAAGACGTATCGCAGGCGGTGCGCGAGATTTTGGAAGCCGAAGGCATCGACGTGCAGGTCAACGCCGACTGCCTGAGCGTGCGGCGCGACGGCGCCGGTGTCGTGGTCGGCCTGGAGTGCGGCAGCGGCGCGCGCGAGGTGTCAGGCTCGCATCTGCTGATGGCCGTCGGGCGCGTGCCCAATACCGATGATCTGGGCCTCGACAAGGCCGGCGTGGAAATCGACAAGCGCGGCAATATCCGCGTGGACGAGCAGTTGCGCACCAACGTCCCCGGCATCTGGGCCATGGGCGATTGCAACGGCCGGGGCGCCTTCACGCACACGTCCTACAACGATTACGAGATCGTCGCGGCCAATCTGCTTGATGGCGACCCGCGCAAGGTGTCGGACCGCATCCAGGCGTACGCCATGTACATCGACCCGCCACTTGCACGCGTCGGCATGTCGCTCACGGAAGCGAAGCAATCGGGGCGCACGCTGCTGGTCGGCAACCGCCCGATGACGCGGGTCGGCCGCGCGGTAGAGAAGGGCGAGAGCCAGGGCTTCATGCGCGTGGTGGTCGACGCGCAGACGCACGAAATCCTGGGCGCGTCGATTCTCGGGGTGGGCGGCGACGAGGCGGTGCATTCGATTCTCGACGTGATGTATGCCAAGGCGCCGTACACCACTATCAGCCGCGCCATGCACATTCACCCCACGGTGTCGGAGCTGATTCCCACGTTGCTGCAAAGCATGGAGCCCGAGCAATAACGCAAGACGTGGCGCCTGAAAAAAAGAAGGGCGCCTTCCAGGCGCCCCACACATCGATTCGCTAGCGTGCGCGCCGCTCAGGGCACGATCGAGAGAAACAGATACGCCGCGAAGATCGCCAGATGCACGACGCCATGCAGGATGGTCGTGCGCCCCTTGCCCAGCGTGAGCGACGACACGATCAGCGTGAGGAACAGCAGGACCATTTCCTTCGGGCCCAGGCCCAGTTCGAGCGGACGGCCGATCCAGATGAACACGGCGGCCACCGTCGGGATGGTCAGTCCGATACTCGCCAGCGCCGAGCCCAGTGCGAGGTTCAGGCTCGTCTGGATGCGGTCTGCATTGGCGGCGCGCAGGGCGGCCAGGCATTCCGGCAACAACACCAGCGCGGCGATGACGATGCCGACGGTGGCGGGCGGTGCGCCGGCATTCAGGATGGCCGCTTCCACCGAAGGCGACAGCACTTTGGCCAGCCCAACAACTGCCACCAGCGACACCATCAACAACACCGCGCTGAGCGCCGCCACGCGTGCGGGCGGCGGCGGTGCGTGCACGTCTTCGTTGGCACTGTCGACGAGGAAGTAATCGCGGTGGCGGATGGTCTGCACGATGACGAAGCAGCCGTACAGCACCAGCGACGTCACCCCGGCAAAGGCCAATTGCGACGAAGTCATGACCGGCCCCGGCGTGGAACTCGTGTAATTGGGCAGCACCATGGTCAGCGTGACCAGTGCAGCCAGCACGGCCAGCGCGGCGGTGGCGCCCGGCGCTTGAAAGGCTTGCTCGCGGTGACGCAGGCCGCCCACGAACAGGCACACGCCCACGATTCCGTTGCAGATGAGCATGACCGCGGCAAACACGGTGTCGCGCGCCAATCCCGCCTTCTCTGGCCCCGAAGAGAGCATCACCGATACGATCAGCGCGACTTCGATCACGGTCACGGCAATCGCCAGGACGAGCGTGCCGAAGGGCTCGCCCACCTTGTGCGCGACGACCTCGGCATGGTGGACGGCTGCAAAGACGGCACTCGCCAGTGCAAGCGCCATCAGTGCGATCAGCCAGCCGGGGGGCGTCATGAACGCGCCGCCGGCCAGCACCACCCACGCGAGCAGCGGGGCAGCGACTGTCCAGGGGGGCAGCTTGTTGGAAGAAAGGGCCACGGAGTTCTCCTTGTTGTTGCCTCAACGCCGGCATGCAGCGAAGGGATGGATGCGGTGTGGCCCGAATATAAAGCATGTGCGGAGCCTCAGCCCGCACAAGCGGCGTGCGTCACGCCCGCGCGGTTACGGGGCAACGGCCGTGGCGGACACCTCCTGGCTCCAGTAAGTCGGCAGCGCGCCATACGGGTTCGGCAACGTCTTGTTCGTGATGAACACGGCGGCAGCGCCCTTGCTGGATGCGTTGCGAACGAAGGTTTGCATCTGCGTGGCCGATGCCGCGTAGACGATGTGCGCAAAGCGTGCCGTCGGATAGTTGGCCTGCCACGCCAGTGGCGCATAGCTGGCGTAGTGCTTTGCGCTGTCTTCAAACACAACGAGCTGGTCCGCTACCGGCAGGCTTGCATAGATTTCCGGCACATTGGTGCCCGGGTTGCCCGTGACCGTGTAGTTGGGCGACAGCCCCTTGATGTAGTTGTAGACCGATTGGTAGAACTGGATGTGTGCCGTTGTGCTGTCGGCGGTCATCTCGTCGATGAAGAAGCCGTCGACCTGATACAACGCCTGGTAGGTGTTGATGTCCTGCACCACCGCCGACAACGACCGGTTTGCGTACGAGCTGGACACGTACCCGATCACCTTGCCGCCGGCGGCATGCACCTTGGCGACGGCGGCAACGTAGTTGGCGTCCTGCGTGGTGCCTGGGCCGCTGTTCGGGTTGAGGATGACTGTGGTCGGTACCGACGTCGCCGCTGTGGCTAGCGCACCCCATTGCGTGGCGCCGGTGCCCGACGGATAGATGTAGGACGGTACCAGCAGCGCTTCAGCACTGGCATGCGGGGCGCCCATCAGCGCGCCGGACACCAGAGCGAATGCAGCACATGCGGCGCGCGCAAACCTGCGCTTTGCGTTGCCCATTGGCGATGCCACGGCCAGCGTGGCGAATGCGGGCGAACGCCCCCCCGTTTGTATCGTTTTCATTGTGTGCCCCTGACCACGCAAATCGCTGCGTGCGTCCTCAGGCCCGCCCCCCTGCGGGTTGGCGGGCAACTGGCTGACTTCTTCTGGAGAAGTCCCTGTAGCTTTGCGTCGCCGGATCACTCCGGTTTTGCCCAGACCTCTGGGTGTGAACCCATTGGAGAAGGACTCTACCGGGGCGGCGCCAGCCCGGCAAACGGAGATTGCGCAAACGAGTCGGCTGTCGCATGAAGCGTTGTCGAGACCCCACGTTGCGCGTTGCCATGGCAATCAACCATCACGCCAATGAAGCAGTGACGGCCTTCCGCCATTCTTCCCATGTCGCGCTTCCCCTGACCTGCGCCAGAACCTCTGGTGCATTCCGCCGCCGCAGACCCCGCCCGTATCGTCAGTCCACGCAGCGCTGCCGGTTGCCGCTGTGTTTCTTGTCCACGTATCTGACTGAGGAGAAGCTGCAATGAACATCCGCTCGAATGTGCTTGTCACCCGTATCGTGCTGTTGACGGTGGTGTCCCTGATCGCCTCGCTGGCGGCCACGGCCGCGTTGGCTGCGCCGCCAGCGACCGTCGCATCCTGTGACGGCATCAAGGATGCGTACCCGATTCTCGGCACGCAGTGCGCCAACCACTACGCCAAGATCAACCACGCGCCCGCCACTGCGGCCGAACGGCGCGAGACGTATTCAGCGCGGATCGCGGTTTTGGACATCTTCCGCAAGGCGCTGCTGTGCAACGGCATGTACGGCGCATCGAAACCGGCGCAGCAGCGCTTTTCAAGCGGCGAGGCTGGCCACCTTCAGGCCCTGGCGAACCTGAACGCGGCAATGACGATTGCCGGCGACCCGAACGTGCCGGTGCTCTACACCGCCTCCGACTTGAGCGACGTGTCCATCAACAAGTCGCAGTGCAAGTAAGGGGGGTGGAAGGCAGCGGAGGCCGCGGCTGGTGTCCCTGGTCAAGTTCGGTGGGTACACCATCGTCGAGTTGTGCATTTCGAGCCGGGTGCCGCGTGAGATGTACCTGCGTGCCAAGACCTGGGTCGATCGCGTGGCGGCCGTGGCGATCGGCGGGCTCGGGCTGCATCGGATCTTCACCGCGCCGACGGTCGGGCTGTGACGGCTGCGGCGCGGTTCTTCAGACCGCGCCTGCAATCACATCACGCAACCACTGATGCCCGGGGTCTCGATGCACGCGCTCATGCCACAGCATCGACATCTCATAGCCTGGCACCTCCACCGGCGGTTCAACCGCCTGTAGCGCACTGGCCCCGCGCACCAGCCGCTCGGGCAGCATGGCGACCATGTCAGTGCTCGCCACCGCTGTCATCACAAAGAGGAAGTGCGGCACCGACAGCACTACGCGTCGCGTGGCACCGGCTGCCGCCAGGGCTTCGTCCGTCACGCCGAAGAAGCCACCGCCATCGGGCGACACGATCACGTGATCGAGCGTGCAAAACTGCGCCAGTGTCGGCCTGCGCTTCAGGCGCGGGTGCCCCGCGCGGCCGATCAACACATAGCGTTCAGTGAAGAGCGCACGGCGGCGCAGGCCGGGTGGCGCGCCGTCTGTGGTGTGGAACGCGAGGTCGATCTCCCCTTGCTCGGCTTGCTTTTCAATACGCGTGGGCACCAGTCCCAGCATGGCGAGCCGTGTGCCCGGTGCGCTTGTGCGCAGGGTGTTCAGCACCGGCAGCGCGATGGTCGATTCGCCGTAGTCCGTGGCGGCCACGCGCCAGGTGTTGGTGGCGTGCGCCGGGTCGAACGGGCTGGCGGGCGCGACGGCCTGCTCCAGCGCTTCCAGCGCCAGCCGCAGCGGTTCGCGCAGGCTTTCAGCGCGGGCGGTTGGGCGCATGCCGCGCGGGCCGGGCAGCAGTAGCGGGTCACCAAAAATGTCGCGCAACTTGGCCAGATGCACGCTCACGGAAGGCTGCGAGAAGTTCAGCCGCTCGGCCGCACGCGTGACGTTGTGCTCGGTCAGCAGCACATCGAGTGTCACCAGCAGGTTCAGGTCCAACCGCCTGAGATTATTCATGGCTATGCCTGGAATATTGACAATTCATTTCCAATATACCGGGGCGCCCCGCATTCTGGAGCCATTCATTATTTGGAGTTGCCACCATGGATGTCCTGATCGTCTACGCCCATCCCGAACCCAAGTCGCTCAACGGCGCCCTCAAGGACTTTGCCGTCCAGCGTCTGGAAGCCGCCGGCCACACCGTGCAGGTATCGGACTTGTACGCCATGCAATGGAAGGCCGCGCTGGATGCAAGCGACAGCACTGTTGGGCCGGTCGGTCCGCATTTCCATCCGTCACTCGATTCCAAGCACGCGTTCGAGAACGGCCTGCAAGCCGATGACATTGCTGCCGAACAAGCCAAGCTGCAATGGGCCGACGCCGTGATCTTGCAGTTTCCGCTGTGGTGGTTTTCGATGCCGGCCATCCTGAAAGGCTGGGTCGAGCGCGTCTATGCATACGGCTTTGCCTATGGCGTTGGCGAGCACTCCGACACCCACTGGGGCGACCGCTACGGCGAAGGCACGCTCGCCGGCAAACGTGCCATGCTGATCGTCACCACGGGTGGCTGGGAGTCGCACTACAGCCCGCGCGGCATCAACGGCCCGATCGATGACATCCTGTTCCCGATCCAGCACGGCATCCTGTACTACCCCGGCTTTGAGGTCGTGCCGCCGTTCGTGAGCTACCGCACCGGCCGCATGGACGACGCGCGCTTTGCGCAGACCACGCAGGCGCTGGGCCAGCGACTCGACACCTTGTTCACCACCGCGCCGATCCCGTTCCGCCCGCAGAATGCAGGTGAATACGAGATCCCGTCGCTCACGCTGCGTGCCGAGATCGCGCCTGAAAAATCGGGCTTCGCTGCGCATCTCGCCTAGCCCTCGCCTGGGCGGCAAGCGCTACAATTTCGCATTCATCTCCGGCGGCGCGCTGTAGCGGATACAGCGCGCCGCCGCGTTTGTTTCTCCTCCCTCCCTTCTTGTCGGCATGACGTCTCACGCGGTTTTCACGGGCCTGATCAATTTGCTGCTCGGCATGGGTCTCGGCGTGGCGGGCGGTTTGCTCGGCATTGGAGGCGGGCTCATCGCCATTCCTGTGCTCGGCTATCTGTACGGAATGGACCAGCACCTGGCGCAGGGCACGGCGCTGGTGATGATTGCGCCCAATGTGCTGATCGGCTTCTGGCGGTATCACCAGCGGCATCCGGTGCATCTGCGTTCCGTCGCGCTGATCTGCGTGTTCTCGATGGGGGCGACCTACGTTGCCGCGCGCTTTGCGGCGGGGCTGGACGCCAACCTGCTGCATACGGCGTTTGCCGTATTCCTGATCGTGCTCGCCGTGTACTTTGCCTCGCAGCTCAAGGAGAAGCCGAATGCCGCTGGTGCTGCGCACGCTGTGCCGCACACCATGCCGGCCGCCGCGCTGCCGTTGATGGGCATCGCCAGCGGCGCGATGTCGGGCATCTTCACGGTGGGGGGCGGGCTGGTGGTGGTGCCGGCGCTGGTGACGTTCTTCGGCATGCCGCAGACGCGCGCGCAGGGCATGGCGCTCGCGCTGGTGGTGCCAGGCTCGCTCATTGCACTCGCCACGTATGCGCATGCGGGCCACGTGGATTGGGGTACGGGCATTCCGCTGGCGGCCGGCGGTGTTGTCAGCGTGTCGTGGGGTGTGGCCCTGGCATATCGGTTTTCAGCGCGGCGTTTGCGGCTGGCGTTCTGCGCAGTGCTGCTTGGTACGGCGCTGATGATGTTGCTGGTCAAGCCAGCCTGATCGACCTGATTTTCAATGCGGAGGAGGGCATCGTGTCGGAACAAGACAAGCAGGCCGGGCGCGCACGCCGCGCGCAGGTGATGGGCGACGCATTCGTGGAGCGTGCGATGAGCGGGTTGGACGCTTTCTCGGCGCCGCTGCAGGATTGGCTCAACGAGCACGCCTGGGGCAGTACGTGGCAGCGTGACGGCATCGACCTGAAAACGCGCAGCCTGTGCACCTGCGCGATGCTCGCCGCGCTGGGCCGCAGCACCGAGCTCAAGGGCCACGTGCGTGGCGCCATCAACAACGGCGCAACGGCGGTGGAGATCCGCGAAGTGCTGCTGCATAGCGCCATCTATGCCGGCGCACCGGCTGCCATCGAGGCGTTTCGTTCGGCACGTGAGGTGCTCAATGAACTCGGTATAGAGATCGAAGAGGCGCGCTAGCGGCGCTTCGCTATGCCAACTGAGACCTGATCGACATGGATGCCTTCGACGACGATCTGACCCGGTTTGCGGCCCACGGTGCTGAACCACTGCCGGCTGCAGTTGAGCATGGCCATGTCGAGCACGACGGCGCCCGCATCTGGTATGCGACCTTCGGTGCCGGCACACCTGTGATCTTGCTGCATGGCGGGCTCGGCCATGGCGGCAATTGGGGATATCAGGTTCCGGCACTCATGACTGCGGGCTACCGGCCTATCGTCATTGATAGCCGTGGGCACGGTCGCAGCACGCGCGATGCGCAGCCTTACGCCTACACGCGCATGGCTTCCGACGTGCGGGCCGTGATGGCTGCGCTGCGCATCGACCGCGCCGCCTTCATCGGCTGGAGCGACGGTGCTTGCGTTGCGCTCACCCTCGCCATGCAGACACCGGAGCGCGCTATTGGCGTGTTCTTCTTCGGTTGCAACATGGATCCAAGCGGCGCCAAGCCCTTCGCGCCGACGCCCGTCATCGACCGCTGCTTCGGTCGCCACCTAAAGGATTACACCGCGCTGTCATCCACACCGGACGACTTCGATGCCTTTGTCGAGGCCGTCACCGAAATGATGCAGACGCAGCCGAATGCAACAGCCGAGGAAATGGCGGCGACCCGTGTGCCGGTCACCATCGCGCAGAGCGAACACGACGAGTTCATCTGGCCCGAGCACGCGCACTATCTGGCACGGACCCTTCCTGAAGCACAGTTTGTTTTGCTGCCGGGCGTGAGCCATTTCGCGCCGTTGCAGCGACCGGCGTTGTTCAACGACGCCGTGCGCGCGTTCCTTCACGGAATTTGTCAGACGTAGGCCGCGTCGAGGCCGAACGGGTTTGCGCAACACTGGCGCCGCGTTATCCACAGAAACAGTGGGTAAGCCTGTGGATAACGATACCCGACGGCGATACCACGCGGCCTGCAGTTCCTTGCTGACGGCGTAGGCAGGCAGCTCAACCGCCCGAAACCGGCGTGCTGTAGGTCGCCTTGATCGCCTTGTGGCGCGCTTCCATTTCCTGACGCAGGGCGCGGCGCTGCTGCGCTGCCTCGAAGCGTTCCTGTTCTTCGGCGTTGGCGGGCACCAGCGGAGGCACGTCGGCCGGTTTGCCGTCATCGTCCACGGCCACCATCGTGAAGTAGCAGCTGTTGGTATGGCGCACGACCTGGTTGCGGATGTTTTCCGTCACGACCTTGATACCGATTTCCATCGACGTGCGACCGGTGTAGTTGACCGACGCGAGGAACGTCACCAGTTCACCTACGTGAATCGGCTGGCGAAACACCACCTGGTCCACCGACAGCGTCACGACATAGCGGCCGGCGTAGCGGCTCGCGCACGCATACGCGACCTGATCGAGCAGCTTGAGGATGTGGCCGCCGTGCACGTTACCGGAAAAATTGGCCATGTCGGGCGTCATCAGCACCGTCATGCTGAGCTGGTGGGATTGCGTATTCATGGGGGCGTTGAAGCTGGAATGATGGGGAAAGCAGGGCGCGCAGAAATGGGTACGCAGCAGGCCGACATTGTGCCGCGCTCAACTCATCTTGTGCTGCATTGCGTGAAATTTGATGGCATCGCGCTACACTACCGGTTTGCGCGGCAAACGATTTTCAGCCCCCTCCTGCTTTCCATGCACCGATTCCTGACCCGCCTCCTGCTCTGGCTGGTTGTCCTGGCACTCCCCTTGCAAGGGTTGGCCGCGACGACCATGATGGCGCGCGGCGGCGCTCTGGACGACACGACAGTTGCCGTGGCAATGCTAGATGGCGGCGCCGTCATGTCCGATGCCTGCCATGAGCATGAAGATGCCATGGCCACCGGCGCCGAGTCGAAAGCGCCGGCACAGTCGCACTGCAAGACCTGCCCGATCTGCGCGGCCTGTTCGCTCGGTTCGGTCGTTCCCCTGGCCGCCAGCCTTGGTGTGCCGCTGATCAAGCTGCCGGCCGCTGCGCCGCGCGGCCTTGCGGTTTCCTTCCGCAGCTTCATTCCCGAAGCGCTGCAACGTCCACCCTCGATTCGCGTTTGACGCCACCAGTCCGTCCATAGAACGGGCTGGCCTCTGGTTTGATGGCTCCTTGCAAGACATGGGGCCGTACGTCATCACGCTCGATCGAGGTTTCTCATGCTTTTCACACGATGGTTCGTGGCTGCCGCGCTGCTGGCGCTGGCGCCGCCATGGGTGTTGGCGCAAGGCGCTGGGTCTGCGCCGGCAGCATCACCGCCTGACCCACTGAATGCGGACGCGGCCGTGCCCGCCGTGGCCGCGCCGCGCACATTCGACAGCTACCACGCGTATCGCGATACCGGCCCAGCACCCTGGCGCGAGACCAACGCGGCCGTGAGCTCCAAGTCAGACGCTTCTGCGGATGGCGGCCACGCGGGGCACGTCATACCAGCGAGCGCACCAGCCGCCACCTCCAACAAGCCTGCCGGCGAGTCCATGCCCGGCATGCACCACCACTGAGGAGGCGCCGTGCTCAAACCATCCACACGCCGCCTCGCCCTGTGCGCGCTGGCCGGCACGCTGCTGCTGTTGGGAGGCTGCGCCACCATCACGCAAGACAGCGGCTTCAAGACCGTTGCCGACGTGGCGCGCGATCGGCTCGGCAAGGACGCCACGTGGCATCGTTCACCAGAAGCCCGCGACAGCGCCGCGCAACGCATGCGCGAGCTGCTCGCCCAGCCGCTGACGATGGACAGCGCCGTGCAGATCGCGCTGCTGAACAACCGTGGCCTGCAGGCTTCGTATGCGGAGTTGGGGCTATCCGAAGCCGCGCTCGTGCAGGCCAGCCGTCTGCCGAATCCCGGCTTCAGTTTCAAACGCACGCGCAGCGGCGACGACCTGTCGATCGAGCGCACGTTTTCGCTATCTTTTCTGAACCTGCTGACGCTGCCGATGGCCACGCGCATCGAAGGCCGCTACTTCGAACAAACGAAGTTGCTGGTCGCCAACCAGATGCTGCAGGTGGCGACCGACACACGCCGCGCGTACATCAATGCCGTGGCGGCGGAGCAATCGGCGCGCTATGCCGAGCAGGTTCAGCAAGCCGCAGAAGCCGGTGCCGAGTTCGCCAAGCGTCTGGCTTCCGCAGGTAACTTCAGCAAGCTTGATCGTGCACGTGAACACGCCTTCTATGCGGAAGCCACTGCCACCCTGGCGCGCCCGCGTCAGCAGGCGCAGGCCGAGCGCGAGGCGTTGATCCGCCTGCTTGGTGTGTGGGGCACGGATACCGGCTTCAAATTGCCCGAGCGGCTGCCTGACCTGCCGAAGGATCGCCCCGAGCTGCAGCAGATCGAGGCCTATGCGTTGCGCAACCGGCTCGATATCCAGGCGGGCAGGTTGCAGGTCGATGGCCTGGCATCGTCGCTGGGGCTCACGCAGGCCACGCGCTTCATCAACGTGCTCGACCTCGGCTACGTGCGCAATAGCAAATCCAACGAACCACGCGAAACGGGTTACGAGATCGGCATCGAGATCCCGCTGTTCGACTGGGGCGGCGCCCGCGTGGCACGTGCGCAGTCGATCTACATGCAGGCCGCCGATCAGCTTGCCGACACGGCTGTGCGTGCGCGTTCTGAAGTGCGCGAATCGTACGTGCGGTACCAGACCGCGTACGACCTCACGCGCCACTACCGCGACGAGGTGGTGCCCGTGCGCAAGCGCATCTCCGACGAGATGCTGCTGCGCTACAACGGCATGCTCGTGAGCGTGTTCGAACTGCTGGCCGATGCGCGCGAGCAGGTGAATGCCGTGAACGGCTACATCGACGCGCTGCGCGGTTACTGGATTGCACAGACCGACTTGCAGATGGCGCTGGGCGGCAGGCTGCCGCCCGCTGAAGCGAATGCGGCCACCACAGCGCCGAACCCTCCTCAAGGACATTGAACATGGTTTCCCGACGTCAATTTCTCGGCGGCACGGGCGCGGCCATGCTGGGCGCAGCGATGGTCTCGCGCGCCGGCGCAGCCTCACTGCCCGAAGCACCGCTTCAATCGAAGCCCGCCACGCAGCCGCCGCTCGCGCCGCCCAACGGCCGGCCCTACAACCCCGTCGTGACCCTCAACGGCTGGACGCTGCCATGGCGTATGCGCGGCGGCTGGAAGGAGTTCCACCTCGTGGCCGAACCGGTCGAGCGCGAATTTGCACCCGGCATGACGGGCCACCTGTGGGGCTACAACGGCCAGAGCCCCGGCCCCACGATCGAATGCGTGGAAGGCGATCGCGTGCGCATCTTCGTCACCAACAAGCTGCCCGAGCACACCACGGTGCACTGGCACGGCATGATCCTGCCCGCCGGCATGGACGGTGTGGGTGGCTTGTCGCAGCCGCACATTCCGCCGGGCAAGACCTTCGTCTACGAGTTCGAGATGAAGAAGTCCGGCACCTTCATGTACCACCCGCATTCCGACGAGATGGTGCAGATGGCGATGGGCATGATGGGCTTGATCGTTGTGCATCCGAAAGACCCGGCGCAGCACCGCGCGGACCGCGACTTTGTCTTCCTGCTCGCCGCGTACGACATCGACCCCGGTTCCTACACGCCGCGCGTGGCCGAGATGACCAACTTCAACATGTGGACGTGGAACAGTCGCGTCTTCCCCGGCATTGACCCATTGCCCGTGCGTCTGGGCGATCGCGTGCGCATCCGCATGGGCAATCTCACGATGACGAACCACCCGATGCACCTGCATGGCCACACCTTCGAAGTGGCCGGCACCGACGGCGGCTGGGTCCAGCCCAGCGCGCGCTGGCCGGAGGTGACGACGGACATTGCCGTGGGCCAGATGCGCGCGATCGAGTTCATTGCAGACAACCCCGGCGACTGGGCCTTCCATTGCCACAAGTCGCATCACACGATGAACGCCATGGGGCACAACGTGCCGACCATGATCGGCGTACAGCAGAAAGATCTCGCCAAGAAGATGAATGCGCTGGTGCCCGACTACATGGGCATGGGCCAGGCTGGCATGGCCGACATGGGCGAGATGGAAATGCCGCTGCCCGACAACACGCTGCCGATGATGACGGGGCAGGGCCCGTTTGGCCCCATTGAAATGGGCGGCATGTTCACGGTGATGAAGGTGCGCCGGGATCTGCCGCGCAACAGCTATGCCGACCCCGGTTGGTACAAGCACCCCAAGGGCACCGTCGCCTACGAATACACCGGCACCAGCATCGACGACTGATCGATGCTGAATCCACATCCCATACGAAACCGAGACCGAACATGCAACGCAATCTGCTCCGTTCCACCTTCCTGGCCGCGCTGATGTCCATGGCCGCCATCGCCCACGCATCCGGCAATCACGCCGGCGGGCACGACCACGGCGATGCCGCCATCGGTGAACCCGGCGACGCCGCCCGCATCACGCGCATGGTGCACGTCGACATGACCGACACCATGCGCTTCACGCCCGCGCAGATCACCGTTCAGCGCGGCGAGACCATCCGCTTCGAAGTCGTCAACAGCGGCCAGGTGCGGCATGAGATGACGCTGGGCAGGCCGGCCGACCTCCTCGCCCACGCCGAGCAGATGCGCAGGCACCCCGAGATGGAGCACGCCGACGCCAACGCCGTCACCATTGACCCTGGCCAGCGCGGCGAGATCGTCTGGCACTTTACGCACGCCGGCTCGGTCGAGTTTGCCTGTCTGCAGCCCGGCCATTTCGAGGCCGGCATGCGCGGCGCCGTGCAGGTGCGCGGCAACAAGTCCTGATCCCCCCAACCACCTCTTTCGACAAGGAGCCCAACATGTTTCGTCATGCCCTGATGCTGACCGCGCTGCTGGTCGGCACACCGCTTGTTCACGCCGCCGAAGACACCGCCCCTGCGCCTGCGCCCGCGGCCACAACTCCCGCAGCCATGTCCGAAGGCGAGATCAGGAAGATCGACACGGTTGCCGGCAAGCTGACCATCAAGCACGGCCCGCTCGACAACCTTGGTATGGAGCCCATGACGATGGTGTTCCGCGTGCAGGATCCGGCCATGCTCACCAAAGTGCAGGTCGGCAGCAAAGTGCACTTCGTCGCCGAGAAGGTGAATGGCGCGCTGACCGTGACCGCGTTGGACGTGCAGTAGTAACGAGGCGGGCGGGGAGGTACCTACCCGCTCGCGCCTTCAGGGCCGTGGGTGAGGCCAACGTGAGGGGCCGGCCGCGAAAGGCAGAACACTGTGACGCCATGACAACGGTCAGCCGGCCGGGAATAGACCCGGTGCGGGAGCGGGCGGCTTGCCACCCAGAAACGGAATGAGTCGCAAGATTCTTACGGTAAAGTGAGGTCCGCTGCGGATACTAGGCATAACCGGGGCCGACGCGCTGTCTGTAGGGGGAAGCGCGATCGGTGGTCCCGTACATCGGCGGCAAGTAGAAAGTGGATCATGTGCCACTCATTTCTGCGGGTGGGGGCTACAGCTTTTCGCCCGAAAAGCGACACCCTGGGTTTAAATTTCCGCGGCATCTTTTGTTTCATGCGTCATCTCAAATACCGCTTGAGCAGAGTCTCTGCAAAAAAATTCTGGTATTACTTTTCGAATGCCTCTAACCATTTTCTCGCGCGTGCTACAAAAAATGGAAAAGCTGAGACGCTTCTGAAAAGAAAAAGTGGTCAGCGTCGTACGCAGGACGTCTTCGATCGATTGAGCTATTACAACTCAATTTCGGAGGCATTCGACACCAGTTGCAATGCCGTGGAATATTCAAATTTCTTGTTGAAATCCTCAACAAGCACCATCGGCGACAAGGATTGTGAAATAGGGAGTACCTATTTCTATGATCTGGTCGACCTGATGGATTATTTTGGTCCGGGCTACAGCTTTGACTACGACTGCGGGGATGTGACTGCCGAGCCGAACCACCCGGCGTTCGTAAAAAGCCGCCCGATCAAGAACAGCTCCCATAATGGCATTCTCTTGAAGCTCGACGCCATCCGGCATTTTTCGCTGGCACGCGACCCCATCGATTTCCAAGACAAGAAGCCCATGGCGGTCTTTCGGGGGCCGTGCCATCAGGAACACCGCAGGGCGTTTGTGGAGCGATGTCATGACCTGGCAAACGTTAACATCGGGGATACTCGAAAATCAGAACTTGGGAAAGCGACTTACAAATCGCCGATGACGATTGCGGAGCAATTGCAATACAAATTTATTGTGAGTGTCGAGGGAAACGACGTTGCAACGAATTTGAAATGGATCATGGCGTCCAATTCGCTGTGCTTCATGAGGCGGCCCCGGTATGAGACGTGGTTCATGGAAGGAAGGTTGATCCCGGACGTGCATTATGTCCTTCTGAAAGATGATTATTCCGATCTCCAGGAGAAAATTGAGCATTACCGGAAATACCCTGGCGATGCATTGGCGATCGTCCGCAACGCCAATCGGTGGGTGGCGCAATTCATGAACCGTGACCAGGAACGCCTGCTCGGTTTGATGGTGATCGCAAAGTATTTCCGGTTGTCGGGCCAACAGTCGTTTTGGTAAGGCTCGAACAGGACAGTACATCCCACGTTTGATCCTGCGCAGGCCCGTCGTGTGTCGGGTCTGCAACGCATACGGCGGCGCGTTACACTCATTGTCTTTCGCCGTCTCCGTACGCATTTTTCCACCATGTCTGCGTCTGCCCCCACCGCCACCCACGCACATCCGCTTTCCGACGAGCAGCAAGCCTTCTTCAAGGAGCACGGCTATGTCGTGTTGCGCGGGTTTGCCAGCCAGCAGGTGAGCGCCGCGTTACTTGCCGCCGCACAGGACGGGCTGGCCAGCGCGGCGGCGCCGGTGGAGCTGGAAACCGACGTCGGCTATGCCGGAGCACCGACCTCGCGCGAAGCCGAAGGGGGCCAGACGGTGCGCCGCCTGCTCGACGCCGATTCACGCGGCACGCCTTATACGGAATGGGCGCGCGACCCGCGCGTGGCCGCCGCGATTGCACAACTGATTGGCGGCCCTGTGCATCTTTCGCTCGCGCACCACAACTGCGTGATGACCAAGCACCCCGCGTTTGGCACGGCCACCCATTGGCACCGCGACAGCCGTTACTGGTCGTTCGCACGGAACGAACTGGTGTCGTCGTGGCTGGCCCTGGTGGAAGAGACGGTCGACAACGGTTGTCTGTGGGTGATTCCGGGCAGCCACACGCTGGACCTGCCCGCTGACCGGTTCGACGCCAAGCTGTTCCTGCGCCAGGAGCAGCCAGAGAACCGCGCGCTGATCGACACCGCGCGCCCTGTGCCGCTGCTGCCCGGCGACGTGCTGCTCTTCCACTGCAACACCTTCCATGCGGCCCGTGCCAACCAGACGGCCGCCGTCAAGTTCTCGGCAGTGTTTACGTATTACGGTCCCGATAACTACCCGTTGCCGGGCACGCGCTCGTCGGCGCGGCCCGATCCCCTGGTCGGTTGAGGTGCGCCCTCCCCCATTTGTAGGTGAGCGGCGGACAGATTTGTGTCACGCGCCTTTGTTAACGTGGTCTTCCAACGATCAACAACGGGGAACCACAATGCCAATTCAGGAAGTGACACATGGCGCGCATGTCATCTTCGTTGATCCGCTGCAACGCGATGATCATCGCTGGACGGCCCGTTTCCAGATCTGCCGCGCCGGCCACATCATCTGTGACTGGGAAAACGTTGAGATGCCCGAGGGCTTCATCTCCGCCCAGCTCGCCTTGAGTGCGAGTGTGCTGCTGGCCGACCACCGTTTGTCGAGCTTGCCGCATTAGCATCCACCTCCACAAAGCGCCCGCCGAGCCTGCGGGCGTTTTTGTCAGCACGTCTGGCGTGATTCCATCAAGCTGTTGTGATTTGCTCATCGCCCGCAAGCGACCGTTTGCGCCGCGGCATCCGCACTTCGTCGCATGACCGCTGACTGCCGCTCAGTGTCCGCCTACATTGCCTCCTGACCGCCGGCCTACCAACGCATCGCCGGCCATTAGGAGACTTTCATGCGTGCCATGCTTGCTCTGCCGCGCGTTGCGCTGGCCCTGATGTTGACGGCGCTTGCCGCAAGTGCGGCCGCGGCCACGCTCACAGTGGTGGTGGAAGGCGCGCAAGGGCGCCAGGGCGCCGCGCGTGCCGCACTGTTCCGCGACGCCGCCGGCTGGCTCAAGCCCGATTCGGCCATCCGCGCCGACATTGCTGCGCTTGATAGCGTGTCGGGCGCGAGCGTTACCTTCGTCTATCCGGATCTGCCGGCGGGGCGCTATGCGTTGTCGGTCTTTCATGACACCAACAACGACGGCAAACTCGGCACCAACCCGGCCGGCATTCCCATCGAGCCCTACGGCTTCAGCCGCGATGCGCGCGGCCGCTTCGGTCCGCCCGCATTTGACGATGCCGCCATCGACGTGCAGGGCGACCAGCGCGTGACGATCCACATGCACTGATGCTGAGCGAGGGCCCGTCATGCAACGCCGATCCTTTCTTGCGGCCTTGGGCGCCGCACCCTTTGGTTTGACCTTGACCGACGTGATGGCCGCCACCCCCGACCCGTGGGCTGCCGGGTTTGCAGCAACTCGCGCGCAAACTCCATGGCTTGCCGGTTACCAGGGTGTCGGCGCCGACATGCCGACTCGCGCGCTAAAGGTGGAAGGTAGGTTCCCGCCTGCGTTGCGCGGTGCCTTTTATCGAAACGGCCCGGCGCGGCATGAGATCGGCGGCGTGCGTTATCACCATCTGTTTGATGGCGACGGCATGATCCAGCGGTACGACATCACCGAGCAGGGCGTGACGCATCGCGGCGTGTTTGTGCGCACCGACAAGTTTGTCGCCGACACCATCGCCGGCCGGCCCTTGCGCGCAACGTTCGGTACGGCCAGCCCCGACATGGAGCCGGTCGCTTCGCCCGACAGCATCAATGTGGCCAACACCAGCCTGATGATGCATGGCGATGAGATGCTCGCGCTTTGGGAAGGTGGCTCGGCCACGCGTGTCGATCCGGATTCTCTGCGTACGCTGGGAGTGCAGACCTGGCGCGACGACTACAAGGGCATGCCGTTCTCCGCCCACCCCAAGGTCGAGCCCGACGGCACGCTGTGGAATTTTGGCGTGAGCAGCGCGGCTGGTCTGCTGACTGTCTACTGCGTGGGCGCGGACGCTGCGCTCAAGCGTGTGGAATCGGTCAACGTTCCGGACGTGGCGATGGTGCATGACTTTGCCGTGACGCAGCGCCACCTGGTGTTTCTGCTGCCTCCGTTCGTGTACGACGTTGAACGCTCGCACGCCGGCATGTCGTTTCTCGATTCCCATGTCTGGCGGCCGGAGCTGGGCATGCGCGTGCTGGTGCTGGATAAGGACGACATCACGCGCATGCGCTGGCTGAAGTTGCCGGAGGGCTTTGTGTTCCACCTGGGCAATGCTTGGTCGTCGCCGGATGGGCAGGAGATCCACCTCGATTACCTTCGCTCGGACGATGCCTCGGTCGTCATCACGTCGCTGCGTGAATTGATGCGTGGGCAGATTCGCCCGTCGCCGGGCGCGCGCCTCACGCAAGTGCAACTGAACCTGCGAACAGGTCGGGCTGAGCAGTTCAGCACCGCGCATGTGGCCGAATTCCCGAAGATCGACACGCGGCGCACCGCGCAGCGTCATCGTGCGCTGTTCATGGTGGCCCACACGGCGCCATCGTCGAATGGAAGCCCGCACGCGCTGCACGGCTTCGACACGGTCATGCGCGTCGATACGGATTCAGGGCAGGCCCAGCAATACCGCTTCGGGCACCGCACGCTGGTGGAAGAACACGTGTTCGTGCCTGCATCGGCCACCGCCCGTGAAGGCGAGGGCTGGTTGATCGGTACGGTGTTCGATGTGGATGCCGGCTGTACGAGGCTGACGGCGTTCGATGCACAGCATGTTGCCGCGGGGCCCGTCGCCACGGCAAGCCTGAACGGCGTGGCGCCGCTCGGGCTGCATGGATTGTTTCGCGCGGCTTAAAGCGGCCGCCTGTCAGAGCGGGTGCGTCAGCAGGCCGTAGATCGTCCGCACGCCGCCCACGTAGTTGCCCATCCGCAGGTTCTCATTCGCGGCATGCTGGTTGTTATCGGCATTGACCAGAGGAATGATCGCAAACGGCACCTGCAGCACGCCAACGATTTCCGCCGTGGGCACCGTCCCGCCCATCATGCGGATGCGGACCGGCGCCGGGTTCGCACCAAAGGTGTCGGTCAGCGACCTGTAGGCCCATGTGCCCACAGCCGAGTCGATCGGTGAACCCGCGGCATCCGCGCCCTCGCTCTGATACGTGAACGTGGCGAGCTTGTCGTAGCGGCTGCGCTCTTCGTCGGTCGGGGCGTTCTTGACGAGGTGGTAGCCCTGGCGCTCGATGTGCCGCTCGATCAGCTTGCCGAGGTAGGCCGCGCTGGAGTCTGGCGTGGTTCGCAGGTCCAGTTCGGCGACGGCCTTGTCGGGCACGATGTTCGCCACCTTGTCGCCCACCGCTGCAGAGGCCATGCCGCGCACGTTCAATGACGGGTACTGCATCGCTTCCTGGTAGTTGGCCCCGACCTTGTCGGCATGCGCAATGCCCAGGCGCTTGTTGAGCGCTGCCTGGTCGTCGGGCACGGCAGCCATGATCTTGCGGTCGGCCTCGCTGATCTTCACGTGGTCGTAATAGCCTGGCACCGTCACGCGGCCCGCGTCGTTCTTCATCGATGCCAGCAGGTTGGCCAACTGCTGGGCCGGATTGCGGGCGTAGTTGCCGTAGTGCCCGCTGTGCAGCGGCACCTTGGCCCCGTAGACGGTGAGCCTCGCTTCGGCTGCACCGCGGTTACCAAAGACCAGCGTTGGCAGGTTGCTCGCATGCATGGGGCCGTCGTGGATGACGATGGCGTCGCAGCGCAGCAGCTCGCGGTTTGCCTGCATGACCTTGCTGATCGACGGCGAGCCTTTCTCCTCCTCGCTGTCGAGAATGATCTTGACGTTGACGGCCGGCTGGGCGCCGCTGGCCTTCAGTGCGTCGATGGCGGCCAGCATCATCATGATCGGGCCCTTGTCGTCGGCGGACGATCGGCCGAATACGCGCCATTCCGGATCCAGTGGGCCGCTGAAAAGCTGCGCCGCGTCGATCTCTTCCCAGTCGCCTTGTGCGGTCTTGTGCTTGAGCACGGGCGTCCACGGACTCTTCTGCGCCCACTGCGCGGGAATCACGGGCTGGCCGTCGAGGTGCATGTAGAACAGCACCGTCTTGCGCGCAGCATCCTCGTTCGGCAGCTCGGCGTAGAGCATCGGTTTGCCGTTGTTCGCCAACTGTTTTGTTGTGAAGCCGCGCTTGCGGAACGCCTGCTCCAGCCAATCGGCATTCTTGCGGACATCCTCCGGCACGATGGCGTCGTTGGGCACGGAGAGCAGCTCGAAGTATTCGCGGTAGGTTGCCTGGGCATGGCGTTCGGCGTCTGCCGAAGACAGTTCAGCGGCGCCGGCCAGGCCAGCGGCACCCAGCATGAGAGCCGGCACGAGGGCCCGGAGGCGATGCGACGCGCGGTGCGCAGTAGTTTGACGGGCTGCTGGCTGAAGGGGCATCTGGACACTCCGCTGGTCGAACAGTTCCGGGTGAGTCTGCGCATACCACATCTTTTTGACCATTAGAATTTTCTTGGGATATCTTTGCGTTTTCTGCAAAGCAAAAAGGCCCCCTGCGCCTACGTCGCCTATGTCATCTCATCGCCTGCAGGAGACGTCCCTCCGCTATTTTCTAGAGGTCGTGCGCACGGGCTCGTTGACGGAGGCCGCCGCGCGCCTGCATGTCAGCGCCTCGGCCATCAGCCGGCAAGTGGCGATGCTGGAAGAGCTGTTGGGCGTGCCGCTGTTCGAGCGTCAACCGCGCGGTATGCGGCCCAGCGCAGCCGGCGAGCTGCTTGCCGCGCATGCCCTGCGCGAGGCGCTGGAGGCGGAGCGCGTGGTTTCGGATATTCAGCGCCTGCAAGGGCTGCAGCGCGGCCGTGTGCGCATTGCGTGCTCCGATGGTTTTGCGATCGAGTTTGTGCCGCGCGCCATCGTGGCGTTTCGCGAGCGGCATCCCGGCATTCAGTTCGACCTGCGCGCCGAAGAGCCCATGCGCGTGACCGAGGCCGTCTTGCGTGGCGACGTGGACATCGGCCTGACCTACAGCCGCGCCGCCGTGCACGGCATTCGCGTGGCGTATCAGCAGCGTGGCTCAGTGTTTGCCATCATGCGGCCCGACCACCCGCTGGCGAAGTTCAACAGCGTGACGCTGGCGCAGATGCACCCGTTTCCGATTGCGCTTTCGGGGCCGGACAACACGGTGCGCCAGCTGTTCGACATGGGCTGCAGTCAACGCGGGCTCGTGTTCGAGCCAGTGCTGGTCAGCAACCGCTTCGATGGGCTGTTGAGTTTCGTGCTGCAAGGCGGCGGCTTGGGCATCGCGGGGGAGATCACGGTGCGCGAGCGCGTGCAGCGCGGTGAGCTGCATGCCGCGGAGATCCGCGAGCGCGGCATGCGCGGGCGGACGGTAGAACTGCAGATCCTCGCGGGGCGCACCTTGCCCGAGGTGGTGCGGGTGTTTCTGGACTTCCTGCGCGAGGCGCTGCCGGAGCAGCCCCCGCGCTAACCGGTGCTCACCCGCGCTATCGGAACGCGGGTTCGTCAAAGCTGCGCAGCTTGCGCGAGTGCAGCGCTTCAACGCCGCTTTCGCGCAACAGGCGCACGGCCTCCATGCCGATGTCCAAGTGCTGGCTCACGCGCTGGCGGTAGAACAGGTTGGCCATGCCGCGCAGCTTCAGTTCGCCATGCAGCGGCTTGTCGGACACGCACAGCAGGGTGCCGTAGGGCACGCGCAGGCGGAAGCCGTTGGCGGCAATGGTCGCGCTTTCCATGTCGATGGCAATCGCGCGCGACTGGTTGAAGCGGCTGTACAGCGCCTGGTACTTCAGCTCCCAGTTGCGGTCGTCGGTGGAGACCACCGTGCCGGTGCGCATGCGTGACTTCATGTCGGCGCCGGACAGCCCCGTGATGCGCGCCACCGCTTCCTGCAGCGCCACCTGAATCTCGGCGATGGGCGGCACGGGCACCCATGGCGGCAGATCTTGGTCTAGCACGTGGTCGTCGCGCACATAGGCGTGGGCGAGCACGTAGTCGCCCAACTGCTGTGAACGCCGCAGGCCGCCGCAGTGGCCGATCATCATCCAGCAGTGCGGACGCAGCACGGCCAGATGATCGGTGATGGTCTTGGCATTGGACGGGCCCACACCGATGTTCACCAGCGTCACGCCCAGGCGGTCTTCGCGCACCAAATGGTAGGCGGGCATCTGCGGGAGACCCTTGATGCGGTGGGAGTCGTCAGGCGCCGGGGTGCCGAGTTCGTGTTCGGTGTCGCCGGGCTCGACAAAGCGGATGTAGCCCTCGTCGTTGCCGTCTTCCATCAGCTTGCGCCCGAGGGCGGCAAACTCATCGACGTAGCGTTGGTAGTTGGTGAACAGCACGAAGCGCTGGAAATGCTTCGGATGCGTGGCGGTGTAGTGGTACAGGCGCTGCAGGGCGAGGTCGACCCGCTCGGCGGTGAACATCGACAGCGGCTGCGGTTCGTCGCCAATCGGGCGGTACGTGCCGTTGGCAATGGAGTCGTCGATCTGCGCGAGGTCGGGCAGCGTAAACGCGCCGCCCAACGCGCGTGCTTGTTCGGGCGTGATGTCCACGGTGGACGCCTCCACCACGAACGGCAGCGGGATCGGCCGGTTGCTCACACCCACCACGACGGGGCTGTTGTGATAGTGCAGCAGCCGCTCGATCTGCACGCGGTAGTAGTCGCGGAAGAGGTCCGGCCGCGTGAGCGTCGTGCCGTACACGCCCGGATACGCCACTGTGCCCCATGCCGGCCGCGCGTCGCTCACCAGCGTTTTCGGGTCGACGGTGATGCCGAGGTAGGGGTAGCAGGCGGACAGGTCTTCGCTGCAATCCTCGCCACGCGCAAAGGCGTGGAAGCGATCGCGAACCGCCTGCGCAGAGCGCTCGTAGATGGCGGTGATGCGCTCGACGGCGGTATTGGCGTCGGTACAGATCGCCAGGTCGTGCGCAGGATAGAGATGGGCGGTGGCGCGGGTATCGGTCATGTTCTCGATGATACCGACGTTTTGTGAAGCCAAGATAGCGGTGTGGCTCAAGTCACGGCATCTGAAACAGGGCGTTCGCGCCAGCGCAAAAAGCGTTGCCAGGTCGACATGTGGTCCGGTTGCGCCGCAGGCGTGCGGGGGCCTGCGCGCAACCAATTGGGCAAGGCCTCGATGCCGGTGCACAGCAGGAAATACAGTACGGCCACCGCGCCGAACACCTCGGCCGGGTAGGCCACCGTGCGGCTGTTGACCTGGCTGGCGGCGGTGGACAGTTCCACCACGCCCACGATATACGCCAGCGAGGTGTCCTTGACCGTCGATACCCATTGGTTGGCCAGTGACGGCAGCATGATGCGCCACGCCTGCGGGAGCACCACGGTCAGCAGCGCCTGTGGGGGCGACATGCCCAGCGCCAGTGCCGCATTGCGCTGCCCGGCACCGACGGCACGCAAGCCGGCTTCCATGCTTTGGGTGATGTAGGCCGCGCCCACGGCGGCAAGCGCAGCGACCACCGTGGCGGTTTCCGGCACCGACACGCCCAGGGCCATGGGGATCAGAAAGTACGCCCAGAACATCAGCATGAGTACCGGGATGGCGCGCAGCGTGGCCAGCAGCCCGCGCAGCAGGCGCGCCAGCCGGCGCAGTCCTGGCGTGGTGTCGAGCCTGTCGAGCAACAGCGCACCGCCGACACCCGCCGCGGTGGCGATCACACAGGCCCACAGCGCCATCCACAACGTGAGCGCCGCGCCGGCCAGCGGGCCGTTCGGATACGGGCCAACCAGCAGGTAGCGTAGGTGCAGGAGCACGGCTTCCATCGTCACGTGGGGCCTCCGGCTGGCAGCGTCGATGTGGGTGCCCAACCGAGCTGCCGCAGCACTACGGGCGCGGCCCATTGCAGCAACAGAATCCCCCCGGCATACAGCACGGTTGCCACGGCAAAGGCCTGGAAGGCGAGCAGCGTGTCGGTTTCCACCTGTCGCGCGCTATACGCAAGCTCAGCCAGCCCGATACCCATGGCCAGCGAGGTGTTCTTGATGGTGTTGGCGCATTGCCCCAGCAACGGCAGCGCCGACACGCGCAGTGCCTGCGGCAGCACCACATGCAGGAAGGCGGCACGCGGCGTGAAACCCAGCGATAGCGCGGCCTCCCGCTGCCCGCGCGGCACGGCCCGGATGCCTGCGCGCAGCTCTTCCGAGAAAAACGCACCGGCATACAACGCGATGCCGAACGCCGCCGCCAGAAATTCGAACGACGGCGCAGGCAACCGCCAGGCACCCACGGCGATGCCGCCCCAGCCGGTGATGGCCCCGACCACGTCTTCGCCCAGCAATTGCGCCGCACCGAAATACCAGAAGAACAATTGCACCAGCAACGGCGTCTTGCGCAGAAAGGCCACCAGCGCGCGGGCCGGCAAGTGCAGCCACGGCTGAGCACTCGCGCGCAGCGCCGTCAAGAGCAGGCCAATGGCTAGCCCGCCCGCGATGGCAGCCGCTGACACCAGCAGCGTCATCCTAAAGCCCTCCAGCATCCAGCCGAGATAACGCGGCGGCAGGGGCTGGAAGACGGCCGGCAGGCTCAAGCTCACTTGGTGCTGCCGATGATGAAGTCGCGCGGCAGCGGGGCGGCGCTCTTCGGGCCGAACCAGCGGTCATAGATGCGGCCGGCGGAGCCGTCCTTCTCAAGCCCTTGCAGGATCTGGTCGATGGTGGCCGTCAGCTTCGTTTCACCCTTCGGCACACCGATGCCCATGTACTCGCGCGTCAGCACGAAAGGCGAGATCTCCAGCTCACTGCGGTTGGGCAGCGTGGCAAGCAGCGCGCCGAGCTTGGCACCATCCTGTGCAAATGCCTGGATGGCACCGGTGCGCAGTGCGGTGAGCGCCAGCGGGGAATCGTCATAGGCGATCACGCGGGCGTTGGGATAGCCGTCGCGCAGCGTGGTTTCCTGCGTGGTGCCCTTGTCGACACCGAGGCGGATACCGTCCCTCTTCAAATCGTCCGGCTGCTTGAGCACCCCCTTCCTGGCGATGAACTGCAGGCCGCTGGCAAAGTACGGCGTGCTGAATTCAATCTGCTTCTTGCGCTCGTCGGTAATGGTGAAGTTGGCGGCCACGATATCGACCTTGCCCGAGGTGAGCAGCGGCACGCGGTTGGCCGGGTTTGTGGCGCGCAGTTCCAGCTTGACGCCCAGCTTGTTGGCGATCTCTTGCGCATAGTCCACGTCCAACCCAACGGGCTGACCGGTCTTGGCATCGGCGTAACCGAAGGGCGGATTGGCATCGAACACGCCCACCCGCAGCACACCCGCCTTCTTGATGTCGTCCAGCTTGTCGGCGTGGGCTTGCGGCGCGTGCAGCACCGCCACCGCGAGCGCCGCCCCGATGACCACCCCCACTGCCTGGCGCGACAATTTCCTCAGCGCTTGCGTCAGACCTTGCAACGAAAATGCGCCCGAAACGCTTGCCTGCATGACAACCCCCTGATGAATTTTTAGGGGCCAAGCGTAGGGCGTTTGTTGCGCCGCGCAAACGAATTCGTTGGCAGATCGATATGCGTCCGCCCGCGCGCACTGGTCCAGCCATGCGCCGCAAAGCCGCGCGGGCCTTCAGTTTTTACATTTCATGCCGATAGAAATGGCAGGTGATCGAAGGCGCACCACGCTGTCATTCACCCAACAACAGTGCGCGATACACTGCAAGAACAACGAACGAACGGGGAATACACGTGGAGCAATCGGCTGGCGTCGTCATTCGCCGGCATCGCCATGCGCGCTGGGCCTGCCGATCATGCTGATCGCTGCACTGGCTAGCGCTGCACTCGTTTCGATCGCGCTGATCGGTCTATCGTGGCCGCGCCGCGATGACGCGGAAGTCTCCGCCTTCATGCTGCTGGCGCTCGGCACCGCGCTATGGAGCGGCGCGCGTCTTATGGAAGTCGTCACCTTCGACATGCCCGTGCGCGTGGGTTGGGCCAAGGTCGCCTATCTCGGAATCATGATGGTGCCCGCGGCATGGCTGCGCATGGTCGTTGGCCTCATACGGCCCGAATTCAACGCATTGCCGGTGGTGCGCGCAGGCTGGGTGCTGGCGCTGCTGGTGGCCGCCGGCTTCATCGGTCTGGTCGCCACCAATGAACTGCACCACCTGGTATGGCTCGATTGGCGCTTCGTCGTCATTGATGGGATAAAGCGCGCGGTGTTCGATCACGGGCGCATGTTCTGGGTGGGCACCGCCTACAACTACGTGCTGCTGGCCATCAGCCTTGTGTTGCTGGTGCTGCCCATCGACGAAGCCGCCTCCGGGCTCTACGTGTCGTCGCGCACGCAGGTGCGGCTGGTGCTCGTCATCGGGCAACTGCTGCCGCTGGTCGCGCATCTGGCATATCTGCAGCACTGGACGACGGCGCTGGGCGGCGATCTCACACCCGCCACGTTTGCCGTCAGCACCGCAATGCTCGGGTGGGTCGTGCTGCGGCCGCGCTTGCGCGACACCGCCGGCTATGCGCGAGGCAAGATCATCGAAGCCATGCGAGACGGCTGCATCGTGCTGGCCCGCGATGGCTCCATCGCCAGCATCAACGCCGCCGCGCGCTATCTGTTGCCGAGCGCCCAGGTGCATGCCATGCCGCCCCCCGTGCTGAACGTGGCCGGCATCCTGCGCGAGTTCGAACGTACGCGCCTGCCCAACCGCCAGCAGGTCTGGCTGCCCGACACGGGCCGCACGCTGGAAGTCACGCTCGAAGGCTTGCGCGACGCGCGCGGACGCCACGCGGGTGTTTTCCTGCTGTTGCGCGACGTGACGGTCGAGCAGTTGCAGCGTGCCGGCATGGCCAGCGCCCAGGATGCACTGCGCGGCGAACTGCAGCGTACGCGGGCGTTGCTCAGCGTGCTCGAGAACGACGTCAACCGCGACGCACTCACACAGCTGTTCAATCGCCGCTTTTTTGAGACGCAGGCCCCGCGATTGTTCGACCACGCCCGCCGCGACAATCGCCCAGTCACGCTGGCGCTGTTCGACATCGACTGCTTCAAGCAATACAACGACACCTACGGCCACCTTCGTGGCGACGATTGCCTGCGCATGGTGGCCGACACGCTGGGCATGGCGTGCCGGCACCCAGATGACTTCATCGCGCGTGTGGGCGGCGAAGAATTCGTCGCCATGCTGTTCGACCTGAACCGCGATGACGCCCGCCAGGTCGTGGCCCGCGCCGTGGCCATGGTGGCCGAACGGGCGGAACCGCACGCGGCGTCTGTCGTCGCGCCGTACGTCACGCTATCAGCCGGCGCCGTCACGCTCACGCCCGCCGACGAACACCTGGACGAGCTGTTCGAATGGGCCGATGCAGCGCTCTACGATGCCAAGCGCAGCGGGCGCAATACGTTCCGCTTTCACCAGAGTCCGCCAGGGCTGCGGAGTGTGGCGACCGCGGAGTAGGCCGCCCGTTCGTAGGGCTACGTCATTGGCCTGTTACGCAACGGCAAGTGCATCGGAAGAATGGACACATGCGCGGGACCACCGCACATGCGCGGCTGCCGCCAGCAGCCAAATCCATTCTTGGAGTATGCGATGCCGACAGGCCAATCCATTGCCACAGTCGTCGACCACTATCTGCGCAATGCCGAGCTGCCCGAAGCCATTTCCGCGCAGCAGACGTTTCAGCACGCCTTCGATGTCTATCTGAAGGATTCCAACGCCTACGCAAACACGTATTTCGCCCGGTATTTCGAGTGGCAGGGCGTGGTGCGCGAGCGCTGGTTCCACGAATGCATTGACGCAGATCTGCTCATGAGCGGACGCGTGATCTTTGTGACCAAGCTGGCGCATCAGGAATTCGTTGAAGAGACATTCCCGTTTCAGCGCGTGGAATGCCACCTGAACACCTTCCGGGTGCAGCCGTGCTCGTTCTACATGGTGTTCCGCTTTGTTTCAGGCGGGCGGCTGGTGTCGTTGGGATATCAGCAAGTGGTGTGCGCCAACGCCGAGCGCGTGATTCAGCGGTTGCCAGAACACGTGCGCACGCGTGTGAAGGCGTACGAGCTGGACACGCTGCCGGAGCTGGCGCACGTGTCCTGATGTTCTGAAGGTGTGAACGTCAGATAGCAGGGGGTTGGGGAAACCGCATGGAGAACAGCGTGTATTCCCCAACGACGGATTCGCACTGGATGCGCCCGCCGAATGCCTGCATGACACGGCGGCAGAATGTCAGCCCCACGCCCGAGCCCTTGCCGACATGCTTGGTGGAGAAAAACGGGTCAAAGATACGACGTTGCACGCTGGGCGGAATGCCGGTGGCACTGTCGCGCACCACGAGCACATAGCTGTCGCCATCCTGGCGGGCGGAGATTTCGATGTGCCCCTTGCGCGCGATCTGGATGGCATGCAGCGCATTCTTCAGCAGGTTGAACAGCACATAGACGAGCAGCGTGTCGGAGCCCACGAAGCGCCAGTCGGCGTTGAACGGCTGCACGTGCACGCGTTCGCGCTCCCCGGCCTGGAACGGATACTGCGCCACGGCCGTCTCTACGCATTCGCGCAGCGAGTGGGCCGCAAAGGTGCGCCGGTCGAGGCGCTCCAGCGTGACAGAGGCCAACGCCATTTCGATGACGCTGTGCGCGGACGCGACTTCCGACGTGATAGCCCCCGCCAGTTTGGACAGCCGATCCAGCATGGCCGGATGTTGCGGCGGCTGGCACAGGCCGTTGTCGATGGCGAGTTGATAGCCGCGGTAAACGTCGGGCCAGGCGCGGGCGATTTCGGCTGCCTGCAAGCGGATGGTGGTCAGCGGCGTACGTACTTCATGCGCAACGGTGGCGGCCAGTGCATACGGGCGCATCAGGTCGAACTTGACCACGCCCACGGCGATGATGCCCAGCGCAACGGCCAGCGGCAGCACACCCGGCGGGTAGAACGCAATGCCGTAGTTGACCGCGTAGTCGGCCGCCGCCAACGAAATCAGCCCGACGCCGAACAGGCACGTCAGCAACCGTTTGCGCTTTTCGGCGGTGGCATGTCGCTGCTCGCGGTAGAGCACCCACATGCCGCGCGTGACGAGCACAACTGTCTGGGCGATGTGCACGGCTTCCAGCACGCCGGCCCTCGGATAGAAACCGAAGTGGAACTGATGCACACCATCGATGACGAGGTTGGTGGTCAGCAACAACGCGATCAGCGCGGCATCCAGCGCATACGCCGCCAGGAGCCAGGGCCGCTCGCTCGGCGCTTCGGCCACCTCCACGGCAAAGTGATACAGCATGGTCGGCATGACGAGGATGGCAATCCAGCCGAGCTTGGCGAGCACTTGGGCGGTGCCAATGTCATGGGTCTGGAAGAGAAACGCCCAGATGCCTTGCCACAGGCACGTGAGTGTCGTCATGCCGAGAAACGCCAGGCTCGCTCGCGTACGGCCGCGCGTGGTCACGACGTAGACGCCGTAGAACAGGAAGAGCGACGAGACGAAGGCGGGGAACAGGGCGTACATGGAAATCGGAAGTCGGCGCGATGGCCGCGCGCCAATGGCGACCGGAGTCGACGGTAACCCGGAAGGCTACCGGCAACCCCGCGTTCGTAAACGTGTTCCGATATCACATTTTTTTCATTCAGGATTAAGCGAAACCCTGAAAATGGCGCCGTATCGCGGCACCCCTCGAATGGGTGTGACAAAAAGGATGAGAGGGGTGAAGGCGCCAAAGCCGCTCATGTGACTCAGGTGGCCTCGATGAGCATCGCGTCGATGGCAAATGAATGGTCGGGCGCCACGGCAAAGTACGCGCGCGCTTCGTCGGCTGCGCGGTCGAACAGGTCGCGGATGGCATCGGCCCGGACCTGCGGGGTGCGGATGCGGGCGATCCAGCTGTCGAAGGCCATCGTCAGCTTCCAGGTGCGCGGTGTGCCAGGCTGGAAGCCGGCCTCGGCCAGCATGGCCTGCCATTCGGACACACGGTAGTCGCGCACGTGCGACGCATCGCGCAGCACCTCGGCGGTTTGCAGCAGTGTGTCGAGCAGCGGCACCTCCGGCGCGACGATATCCACGATGACGAGCTTGCCGCCGGGTTTGAGCACACGGCGCGCTTCAGACAGGCCCTTGCGCACGTCGTACCAATGATGGGCAGAAAAACGCGTGGCAACGATGTCGAACGCAGCATCGTCGAAGGGCAGGCTCTCGGCGCGGCCGGCTTGCGTGTGCAATTGCGCGAGGCCGCGGCGCGCGGCTTCGGCGGCCACCACGCCCAGCATGTCTTCCGACAGGTCATACGCCACCATGGCGGCCACGTGCGGCGCCATGGCAAAGCTCACGTGCCCGCCGCCGCTGCCCAGATCGAGCACCTTGGCGTGCGGCGCCGATTGCGCCAGCGCGGCCAGCGCGTCGAGATCGGCGCCCTGCGCGTGCACGGCGCTGGTCAGGTAGGCCTGGGCGACTTGGCCGAATTGCTGGTCGACGAGTCGATGCTGCTGCATGGCTGCTCCTTACGGCTTGTGGGGATGAGGAGCGGCCAGTGTAGGAGCGCGGCCCGCGCGGCGAAATTCGTGATTCGCGAAACGGGGTATCGCGCGAGCGCTTCGGGTTATCGCGCGTTCAGCCGAAGCGGAACAATTGCGCGGGCGTGTCGACCAGCACCTGCTTGCGGTCCGCTGCGCTGGGCAGGAGCACGCCGGCGAAGGCCCACATCTTGTCGTAGTCGATCTGCGATTCGAACTGCGTGTGCGGCCAGTCGCTGCCCCATACCAGGCGGTCCAGGCCGAGCGCATCTTTCAGGCGCGGCATGGCGGCCTGCGCGATGGCTTCGCCGCGTCCGTTGGCGCCGTTACGGTAGGCACCGGAAATCTTCACCCACACGCGGCGCGAGCGGCCGGCGGCGAGCAATGCGGCAAAGCCGGGGTCGTCCACGCCGAGTGCCGGGTCGGGACGGCCGAAATGATCGACCACCACGTTCACCTGCGCTTCCTGCAGCGGCTGCAGCAGCGCGGGCAGGCGGCGTGCCTCGACGTGCAGTTCCACATGCCAGCCCAGCGCATGCAGGCGTGCCAGCGCGGCTTGCCACACGGGCGATTTCAATTGCGGGTCTGCCGCACCGATCAGGTTCAGGCGGATGCCGACGATGCCCTCGGCGTTCATCTGCGCGAGCAGGGTTTCGGGCGCGGCCGGGTCGATGACGGCCACGCCGCGCAAGCGCTGCGGCGCCTGTTTGAGCGCGGCCAGCAGGTAGCTGTTGTCGACGCCCAGGAAGCTCGGCTGGACCAGCACACCGTGCGACACGCCATGCGCGTCGAGCTGCGCCAGGTAGGCCGGCAGCGGCGCGTCATACGTGGGCGCATAGCGGCGCGCATCGGCCAGCGGCAAGCCGCGCTCGAATACATGCGCATGCGTATCGATGGCAGTGATGCCCGCGGAAGTGCCGCGCGTGGCGTCGCTGTTGCCGGTGGCGGCGCAGCCGGCAAGGGCGGTGGAACCTAGCATGGCAAGCAATCCGGTGTTGAAGGCGCGGCGGGTGGGCATGGGGTCTCCTGGCGGCGACGGATCGAGTGCGTCGTCATGATGTTGTGATGGGTGTTCAGACCGTAACGGCAGCGAGGTCGCGGCCCTTCGTTTCGGGCAGCATCAGCACGGCCACTGCGACGATCGAATACGCGATGGCCGCGTCGATGCCGATGGCCGTGCCCAGCGACATCGAGGCGCTCATCTTGCCCACCAGCACCGGGAACGCGGCAGACACCACGCGGCCGAAGTTGTAGCAAAAGCCCACGCCCGTGCCGCGCACGCCCTGCGGATACAGCTCGTTGAACAACGCGCCCATGCTGGCCGGAATGCCCGCCGCAAAGAAGCCCAGCGGAAAGCCCAGCACCAGCATCGCGCCATCCGACAGCGGTACGAGCAGATACACCAGCACCGTCACCACGCAGCAGCACGAGAACAGCAGGATGTTGCCGCGACGGCCGAGCACGTCCAGCAGCCATGCACTGGCCACGCAGCCGCACCAGAAGGCGAAGATGATCACCGCCAGGTAGCCGCCCGTGCCGAGCACCGACAAGTGCCGCTCTGTCTTCAGATACGTCGGCAGCCACGTCATCAGCGCGTAGTAGCCGCCATGCGCGCCCACGCCCAGCAGGCCGCCGATCAGCGTCATGCGCAGCACCTGCGGGCGGAAGATGTCGAGCAGCGGAAAGCGCGAGATCGGCATCGCGTTGGCGTTCGCATCCGGCTTGGCGGCCGGCACCGGTTCTTTCACGCCACGGCGGATGTAGATGATGAGCAGCGCCGGCAGCAACCCCGCAGCAAACATCACGCGCCAGGCGAGGTCGGGCTCGATGAAGGTATATGTGAGCGCATACAGCAGCACCGCGGCGCCCCAGCCCACGGCCCATGCGCTCTGCACGGTGCCCATGGCCTTGCCGCGGTGGCTGGCGCGAATGCTCTCGGCCATTAGCACGGCGCCCGCCGCCCATTCGCCGCCAAAGCCGAAACCCTGGATGGCCTTGAGCACCAGGAACTGCTCGAAATTCTGCGCGAAGGCCGAGGCGAATGTGGCCAGCGAGAACCACAGCACCGTGATCTGCAGCGTACGCACGCGGCCGAAGCGGTCGGTCAATGCGCCGGCAATCCAGCCGCCCAGGGCCGACGCCACCAGCGTGACGCCCGACACCAGCCCCGCCTCGGCCTTGCCGATGTGCCAGGCCGCGATGATGGTCGGGATGACGAGGCTGAACATCTGCACGTCCAGCGCGTCGAGCGCCCAGCCGCCAAAGCAGGCCCAGAACGTGCGCTTTTCCCCTTTCGAAATCTCTTTGAACCAGCCGAACATGCAGTCTCCTCCGGGTGACGTGAGCGATGCATGATTCACGCATTGCTCTAGTCATCTATATGAATAGAGGAATTCTAGAGTGAGCCAAGGGACGGTGCAGTCGGTGTTAACCCGTGCGGAGGGGTGCAGCAGCGATCAGGTATGCAGCAGGGCGACCGGCAAGTGCGCCAGCACCTGGCCCAACGCCAGGCGCGGGCTGTGCAGTGTCTGGCCGTCGAATGCGTTATGCAGGGGAAGATGCGAGAGCGTGGACGGCAAACAGACCGTGGTGTCCCGCCAAGCACCATCCGCGAACGTTGGTGCGGGGGCATGGCCCAGCAGTGCGGAGGCATGCAGCGGCACGATCACGATGATCGCGTTGGTGCCATGCACACGCGCAAACGCCAACACGTGCTGTGCGCCGCTGCCGGTCACGGCCAGCGGTTGGTAGTCGCCGGATTCGAACACGGCTGGCAGCGCGGCACGCAGGGCCAGTGCACGTGCCAGTACGGCTTGCTTGATGCGGCCGTCGGTCCAATGCGCGAGCAGTGACGCGAGGCCATGGCCCGCATGCAAGTGCAATGCCCGCAATGCGCGGTGCCGAGCGGCGTAGTCGACCGGCCGGCGATTGTCGGGATCAACGAGGCTGGTGTCCCAGAAATCGGCGCCCTGATAGAGGTCGGGCACGCCGGGCAGCGTGGTGCGCAGCAAGGTCTGCACGAGGCCGTTGATGGCCGCGGCGGGCGCCACGCTTTGCACGAAAGCGCAGAGCGAAGGCAGGAAGGTCGGGGCCGCTTCGCCTGTCAGCAGCGTGAAGACGAAATTGCGGCTGGCGGCTTCGTAGTCCGCATCGGGCGCGAACCAGTCAGTGCGCAGCTTGGCTTCGCGCTGCGCCTTTTCCTGCCACTGTGCGACGCGCTCGGCCAACTCGCGCACGGCATCGGCGTCATGCCAGTCGAGGTCCGCCGGCCAGATGCCCACCAGCGTTTGATACAGCATCCACTGCGCGGCGGGCGAGGGCGCGGGGCCGGCAGGCAGTTTTTGCACCCACGCAGCGTGTTCCGCACGCCATTGGTGTGCGGCGGCCAGCCACTGCGTCGGACGCTCAGACAGCACGGCCAATCGCGCGCGCACGTCTTCGCCGCGCTTGTGGTCGTGCGTGGCGGTGGTGAGCATCGCGTGAGGCCACGTGTGGGCGCGCGCTTGCATGGCGTGATGGAACGCGTTGGCGCTCATGGAAAACTCG
Source organism: Ralstonia sp. 110700041-2 (assembly GCF_056280165.1). Classification (NCBI taxonomy): domain Bacteria; kingdom Pseudomonadati; phylum Pseudomonadota; class Betaproteobacteria; order Burkholderiales; family Burkholderiaceae; genus Ralstonia; species Ralstonia sp. 110700041-2. The sequence goes on from NZ_JBSFAI010000003.1 coordinate 45,864, forward strand.
CCCGGATTCGCGCCGACCTCGTTGCGCGACAGCAGCCGCCCGTATCGGTAGCACGCCGTGTCTTCCACCGCCTTGGCCGCCACCGGCGACGATAACTGCTGGCACCGCCGCAAGGCCAGTTGGCGCAGTTTGTCCTGCCCGGCCGGTTGCCCGCCCAGCCAAGCATCGAGCCAGCTGAGCACAGGCTGATCGACGCGCCGCAGGCAGGTCGCCGCCCGCGACATGGCGGTTTGCAGGATGGCCGAATCCTGTGCGTCGCGTTGTTGCGCATTCGCATAGGTGCGATACACCGGAAAGTGGACGATCACCTCGGCCAGTGCGCGGCGGATGGCGTGCCACGTCACGTCGTGGCTGCTGTGGTTCTGCTGCGCCACCGCGTGCAGCGCCGACGTGGCTGAATCGAGTTCCGCCGCAAAGTGCACATGCAGGATCTGGCGGCGTGCGGGCGCAGTCGTCGCGGAGAACGGCGCGTCAGCCACCGGTGCGCCGATCCACTCCAGCCAGCCCTGGGTGAGGGCGGTCTCGCCGTGCGCGTCGTGCAACAGTGCGCCCACCTGGTTCATGAAGTCGTAGCCGCTGGTGCCGTCGACGCCCCAGTCGGTGCGCATGGGTTCATCGCTGGCGAGGATCTTTTCGACGACGATCCACGGGTGGTTCGTGAGCCGGTCGGCGGGGCGTGCGGCATGCTCGTCTTGCAGACGGCGGCGTAGCTGGCGGCAGTAGGCGGCAGGATCGGCCAGGCCATCAACGTGGTCGATGCGCACGCCGTCAATCCAGCCCAGGCGATAGAGCCGGAACAGCAGCGCGTGCGTGGCTTCAAAGACTTCGGCGCGCTCCATGCGCAGGCCGGCCAGCGAGCCGATATCGAAGAAGCGGCGCCAGTTGATCTCATCATTGGCGGTGCACCAGTGGGCAAGGCGCCAGTGCTGGCGCGCCATCAGCGCATCGAGTTGATCGGGTTGCGCATTGAGCGTGCGCACGGCTTCTGCGATGTGTGCGGCGCCGGCTTCCGTGGTGGCGAGGTTGCGCAGCGCGTCGCGTGCTTCGTCGGCACGTTCGCGGCGCGTGCGCAGTGAGCGGATCGTGCCGAGCGCGGCAAAGCGGTCGGCCACCGCGTGGGTGGCGGTGTCAGCGTTGCCCGCGCGAAGCAACGCGGCATAGTCGGCCAGCGCAATCGGGAACCGGTGATCGTAGTACGCAATCGCCAGGCGCGCAGCCGTGTCGTCGTAGGTCAGCTGCAGTCGGCCGCCGGCCAGCGCGTCGGCGTAGTTTTCGCCAAGGAAGGGCGCGAGCACCTTGTTGCGCAGAGCCGGGTTGGGCGGTTGCCAGTCGATATCGAAGAAGTTGGCGTAGGTGCTCTCGGGGCCGGATTCGAGCACGTCCAACCACCACGTGTTGTGCGCGCCCCCCACGCCCATGTGGTTTGGCACGATATCGACGACGAGCCCCATGCCGCGCGCATGCAGCGCATCCACCAACTGTTCGAGCGCGCGTTCGCCGCCCAGCTCGGGGTTCACGTGTGTGGGGTCGACGACGTCATAGCCATGCGTGGAGCCCGGTTGCGCCGTGGTGATGGGCGACGTGTAGAGGTGCGAGATGCCGAGCGCGGCGAAGTCATCCAGCAACGCGCGCGCATGGTCGAACGTAAAGTCGCGGTGCAGTTGCAGCCGCACCGTGGCGCGCGGCACACGTTGGAGGGTGACGGGTGCGGGGGGTGTGGTCAGTTCGCTCATGACATGCTGTTGCGCGCGTTGGCCAGCGCTGACAGGCGCGCCAGCACCGTGGGTGCCTCGATCAGCGTGCCGGCCGGCCCTGGCAGACGACGTCGCCAGTTCGGGTGTGTGTCGATCGTGCTCGGCAGGTTGGGCTGCTCGACAAGGCCGAGCAAGTCCTCCAGCGGCACCAGCGCAAGCGGCGTATTGGCCGCGCCCGTAAACACGGTGGCTGCCGTGGCAAAGTCCTGCGCGCTGGCTTGCAAGATGACTTCAGCTTGCGCCGCGGTGGCCACGCGCGTCTGTTCCAGCGCCGCCTGCAGCGACGCCACGCCGATCATCGGCACGCCGCCATCGGCCAGCACCAGCCGGTTGTGCTCTGCAAAGGCGGCAACCAGTGCGGCGCGATCGTCCATGCGGCGCGCGTGCGCCTCGCTCTCGCTCATGCCGGCCGGCAGCAGGCCGAGCTGGGCTTGCCAGCGCAGATCGTTGCCGATCCACCAGCCGACGAGCGTGGGCAGGTCGTGCGTGCTGGTCATCGCGACGGAGGCTGGCGCCCACGTGCGCGGCGCCTTGAAGGGCGCATCGTCGCGCGTGTATTCGCGCTCGAACCAGAGGATGCGCATGCCGAGCAGGCCGTCGTCGGCGAGCTTGTCGCGCAGGCCAGCAGGCACGGTGCCCAGGTCTTCGCCAATGACGATGCATCGGTTGCGCCACGATTCCAGCGCCACCAGCCGCAGCAGATCCTGCATCGGGTAGCGCAGGTACACGCCGTCGAGCGGCCGCGCGCCATCGGGAATCACCCACAGTCGCATGAGCCCGAGCACGTGGTCGATGCGCACACCGCCGGGCACGGCCATCACCGCGCGCAGCATCTCGATAAAGGCCGAAAAGCCTTGCGTGCGCATGGCACGCGGGCTGAAGGTGGTCAGGCCCCAGCCCTGGCCCTGTGCGTTGAACACATCGGGCGGCGCACCCACAGTCACGCCGATCAGCAAGTCGCGTTGCCGGGCCCACGCGTGGCTGCCTGCGCTGTCGGTGCCAACAGCCAGGTCGGCGACGAGGCCGATGGCCATGCCGGCGCCCTCCGCGGTGCGCTGCGCGATGGCCCACTGGCGTGCCGCCGCCCATTGCAGGAAGAGGTGGAAGTTCACCGCATCTTCATGCTCACGCGCGAAGGCCTGCACGCCCAGGTAGCTCGGATCTTGATACTGCGCGGGCCACTGCTTCCAATGCGCGGGCCCAAGGTGCGCATTCAGCGCTTCAAAGTGCGCATGGTCGCGCAGGCTGGCGCCGCCATTGATGCAGTACGCGCGAAAATCGTCCAGCAGCGTCTGGCCGATGGTGTCTCCGAGCGGTGCTTGCAGCAGGCGCCGATGCAGCGCGCGCAGCACCGTCATGCGGGCGTTGCCGCTGGCCGGCCAGTCGATGAGCGGTGCGGCTTCCAGCCGGGCATAGTCCGCGACGAGGTTGCAGTCGACCACGGCTTGCCGCACGGCTTCGTTCCCAAAGAGCGCGGCTGGGTCGATCATCCACGCGTTCAGGAACAGGCGGCTCGATGGCGAGTACGGCGAATACCGACGCGCGTCGGCCGTGAACATGGCGTGCACAGGGCTCAGTGCCAACGCATCCGCGCCGCGCTGCGCGAGGTGCCGCGCCAGCGTGCCCGCAGCGGTGTAGTCGCCCAGGCCTGCACTGCTGGCTGCGCGTTCGGCATCGCATCGCAAGCCGTAGAGCTGTGCGGAGGCGCCCCACAGGCGTGTGTCGGTGGGGCGATCGTGCTGGCGCAGCGCATCGGCCACGCCATAGCAACGCGCAGGGGCAATGGCGAGCGTGGCTTCGATCACGGTGCCCGGCCCGGCGTCGATGGCCAGGCGGTGGTAGCCAACGGCCTGTACCGCTGCCAGGCGCAGCGTTGCATGGTGCTCGCTTGCGCTGACGCTGATCCTGCCCTCGGTGCTGCCGTCGGACTCGAAATCAACACGATAGGGTTGTCCGTCCAGCAACGCGGCTTGGGGCGCAGACGTCTGCAGCACGATCGGTTGCCCGACCACGCCGGTCACGAGCGGCGGTATGGCCACCGCTTCGGCTTCCGCGCGCAGGCGCGCCTGGCTTTCCGACACCTGGGCCGGGGTGCCGGCCGGCAGGCCGAGCGTGAAGAGCACGGCGCGCAGCACCTCGTCGGCCACGCGCATGGGCCGGCTGGCAGCATCTTCCCAGTCGACCAGCAGCCCGGCATCGGTGGCCAGTTGCTGGAGCGGCGTGCGCGGCGTGCCGGATAGGTTGGTCGTGCGATCCATGGTGTGCGGGTGCGTTGGCGCGTTGCGGTTGTCAGACGTCAGCCGGGTGATGGCGTGTGCAGCAATGCCACGCATGCGCGCTCCGGCAGGCGGTGTGCGATGAGTGCCGCGGCGGCGCCCTCGCGCGATTCGTGCAGCAGATCGGCTGGGCTGCCCGCCAGCACCGTGGGCACCGCCACGGGTTGATCGGCCAGATTGAGCATCAGCGTGAGCACGCTGCCATCGCCCATGCGCCAGCGGGCAATGGCCCCGGCGTGGCCCAGCGCCACCGCATCGAGCGCGCGCGCATGGGGCAGGCGCGGGATGATCTCTGCGTGACGCAGTGCCAGCAGGCGGTGCATGCGGTTCAGTGTGTTGAGCTGTGCGGGTTCGGCCAGGTTCGCCTCGCCGGGGCAGGAGGCGAGGTAGGTCAGCTCGTCGTTGGGATCGGGAATGCGCTCGCGCTGGTGCGGATCGGCAAACGCCTCGAACTTGGCAAACTCCCTGCGGCGGCCCTCCCGCACGGCTTCGGCCAGCATGCCGTGGTGGCTGGTGAAGTATTGGAACGGGCATGTGCTGCCCCATTCCTCGCCCATGAACAGCATCGGAATCTGCGGGCTCAGCAGCAAGAGCACCTGCGCGGCGTGCAGCGCATCGGGGTGGGCAAGCTGCGTCAGTCGTTCGCCAAAGGCACGATTGCCGATCTGGTCATGGTTCTGCAGGAACAGCACGAACGCGGTCGGCGGCAGGTGCGCGCTCGGTTCACCGCGCGGCGCGTTGTCATGGATGGGTGACGGCTCACCCTGGTAGCAGAAGCCGTCTTGCAGCACGCGCGCCAGGCGCTGCGCCGGTGCTTCGGCGTATGCGGCGTAATAGGCTTCGCGCTCGCCGGTGAGAAGCACATGCAGCACGTTGTGGCCGTCGTCGTTCCACTGCGCATCGAAGTCGCCATGGGTGTTGCCATCGCGCAGCAGCGATGCGGCGTTGTGCTCGTTCTCCAGCACCAGATGCACATGCCGGCCAGGCTCGGCCGACAGTCGCACGCGGGCGGCGAGTTCGCCCAGCCAGTCGCGCTCGGTGATGGCGTGCACGGCGTCGAGCCGCAGGCCGTCAAAGCGGTATTCCATCAGCCACATCAACGCGTTCTGGATGAAGAACTCGCGCACCTGCGGCTTGCGGAAATCGATGGCGGCGCCCCAGGGCGTATGCACATCGTCGCGGAAGAAGCTGCGCGCGTAGTGGTGCAGGTAGTTTCCATCCGGCCCGAAGTGGTTGTAGACCACATCGAGAAACACCATCATGCCGAGCCCGTGCGCGGTGTCGATCAATGCCTTGAGATCGTCCGGCGTGCCGTAGCTGGCGTCGGGCGCAAAGGGCAGCACGCCGTCATAGCCCCAGTTGCGCGCGCCCGGAAATTCCGCCACCGGCATCAACTCGATGGCCGTGATGCCCAGCCGCGCCAGTTCCGGCAGCCGCCCCCGCACACCCTTGAAACCGCCCAGCGCGCCGACGTGCAGTTCGTACAGCACCGTCTCGTGCCAGGGCCGCCCTTGCCAGTCGGCGTGCTGCCAGCGGTAACGCTGCGGATCAACGACAAGGCTTGGGCCAGGTATGTCCTGCCACTGTGCGCGTGCGGCGGGGTCGGGCACTGACAGCGTCACGCCGTCTCGATTGGTGAGGCGGTACCGGTAGCATGTTCCGGCACCCACGGGTGCCACGGCTGCATACCAGCCGTCGGGTTCCGGGTCCATGCGGATGGCCTCGTCGCCGCGCACGTCGTCGAAGTCGATCCAGGCCGCGGTCGCGTCGGGCGCCCACAACCGGAAGCGGGTGTTGCCGTCAGCCAGGACGGTGGCGCCGAACGGCATGTCGTGCGCAAACCGGGGGGCGGGTGCGGTCATCGCGTGGCGTCTCCATTGGCATCGCTGGCTGCTTGGCCGGCGGTTGGGGCGGTGCGCTCGTCGTCAGACGCCGGTTGTTCTGGGGTGGCGTTCTGCAGTGCGTTCTGCGCTGCGTTGTGCGCGTCGGGAACGTGCCCGAGGGTTTCGCCGCTGGCGTCTGCATCGGGCTGCCCGGCAATCTGGGCGATCGTGGCGAGCTGCGTGGCGAGCAGCAGCACAACGCTGCGCCCTGCCACGTTGAGGGTACCGCCGCTGTGTGGTCGAGCGTCTTGCTCGGGCGCTGCGCTGTCGATGGCGAGTAGCCAGTCCATGGCCGGCTCGGGCAGCGTGAACGTCAGGTCTGTCGCCGCACCGTTGATGAGCAACAACGCCACGTGAGGGCGCGCCTCTGCGTCGATGGTCTCGACGCAGGCGCGGCGCAGCGCCAACGCCCGCGCCTCGCTGTCGTTCCACGCGTCGGGTGAGAGCGTCTGGCCGCGCTCGTCAAACCAGGCGATGTCCGGCACGCCCGGCAGGATCTCGGTGTTGCCGTGCACGTAATGCGGCCAGCGCAGCGCCGGGCTTGCCTTGCGCAGCGCGATCAGCCGCGCCGTATAGCGGGCGAGCGCCTGCCCGGGGTCTTTCTGCAGCAGCGACCAATCGAGCCATGAAAGGGCGTTGTCCTGGCAATAGGCGTTGTTGTTGCCGTCTTGCGTGCGGCCGAATTCATCGCCTGCCAACAGCATCGGCGTGCCGTTGGAGAAGAACACCGTGGCCAGCAGTGCGCGCGTCACGCGTTCTCGCAGGGCTTGGATGGCAGGGTCCTGGGTGGGGCCTTCGGTGCCCCAGTTGGCGCTGCAGTTGTCATTGTGGCCGTCGCGGTTGTCTTCGCCATTGGCATCGTTGTGCTTGTCGGCGTAGCTCACGAGGTCGTGCAACGTGAAGCCGTCGTGCGAGGCCACGTAATTGATCGACGCCCACGGCCGGCGATGGCGGCGGTCGAACATGTCGCCACTGCCGGTCAGGCGCGCGGCGAGGTCCGGGCGCTGGCCCGAATCGCCACGCCAGAAGCGGCGGATGCCATCGCGAAAGCGGTCGTTCCACTCGGCAAAGCCAGGCGGGTGGTTGCCGACCTGGTAGCCGTCAGGGCCGACGTCCCAAGGTTCGGAGATCAGCTTGACGGTGGAGAGCACCGGGTCCTGGCGTATGGCATCGAAGAAGCCCGAGCCCGGATCGAAGCCGTTGCCCTCGCGCCCGAGCGTGACGCCCAGGTCAAAGCGGAAGCCATCCACATGGAATGCGTTGACCCAGTAGCGCAGCGAATCCATCACCATCTGCAGCACGCGCGGATGCGACAGGTTCAGCGTGTTACCGCAGCCCGTGTCGTTGATGTAGTAGCGTTCCTGGCCCGGCACGAGGCGGTAGTAGCTCGCGTTGTCCAGCCCCCGGAACGAAAGCGTCGGCCCCAACTCGCTGCCCTCGCACGTGTGGTTGTAGACGACGTCGAGCAACACCTCGATGCCGGCTGCATGCAGCCGCCGGATCGCCACCTTCAGCTCATGCAGCGAAGGCGCCGACAGGTACGACGGCTCTGGCGCAAAGAAGCACAGCGTGTTGTAGCCCCAGTAGTTGCGCAGGCCGCGCTCCACCAGAAACTGGTCCTGCAGGAAGGCGTGAATGGGCAACAGTTCGATGGCGGTGATGCCCAGCCGCTGCAGGCGCTCGATAAAGACGCTGTCGCCCAGCGCGCTGAAGGTGCCGCGCTCGGGCGGCAGCAGGTCTTCGCGCAGCATCGACATCCCGCGCACATGTCCTTCATAGATGACCGTGCGCGACCATGGTGTGTTCGGGCGGATATCGTTGCCCCAGTTGAACGACTCATCGGTGACCACGGCCTTGGGCATGGCCGGTGCACTGTCGCGCCGGTCGAATGAAAGGTCACCACGGTTGGAGTTCAGCCGATAGCCGAACAGCGCATCGGACCAGCGCAGCGCGCCTACCAGCCGGCGGGCGTAGGGGTCGAGCAGCAGCTTGTGGGGGTTGAAGCGATGGCCGTGCTGCGGCTCCCACGGGCCGTAGGCGCGGTAACCGTAGACGAGGCCGGCTTCCACCCCGGGCAGGTAGCCGTGCCAGACCTCATCGGTGCATTCGGGCAGGGCGAAGCGGGTCAGTTCCTTGCGGCCAGCGGGGTCGAAGATGCAGAGCTCGATCTTGCTGGCGTTGGCGGAGAAGACGGCGAAGTTGATGCCCAGGCCGTCCCATTGGGCGCCTAGGGGGAAGGGTTTGCCGGGGGAGAGGGTTTTGGGGAAGCGGAGCATTAGAGGTTGTTTCGTTGTGCGTCTTTTTGGCTTGGTGGTGCATCCCTGTTTCGTACCCTGCCGGGCCCGACTCACTTTTCTTTGTCTTGCCAAAGAAGGTCAGCAAAGAAAGGCGCGCCCGAGATGGCGACCCATCCCTTGAATTTTCGTAATCGGGCGGAGACGGGGAAAACTCGCTTCGCTCAGACAGTTCTCCGTCTTGTTTCCGCCCGCTTACAAAAATTCAAGGCGCCATCAAGGGCAGGAACGTCAACGGCCGAACCGTTGGTATGCGTGCCCGAGTGGCACTTGCTTGTTGCTGTGTTGCTCGCTTTGCTTCGCGTTGTGCTGCTGGTGCCTACTGCACTTGTGGTCGATGGTTTGGCCCTTGGAGCCCTAGATGGCGCCTGGAATTTCTGTTGCAGAGAGGAAAGAGGAAGGGAAACTGTCTGAGCGAAGCGAGTTTTTCCCCTCTCCGCGACATAAGTTCAAGGAGTCTTTCGCCATCTCGGGCGCGCCTTTCTTTGCTTACTTTCTTTGGCAAGACAAAGAAAGTAAGTCAGCCCCGGCAGGGGATGAAAGGAAGGCAAGCCACCAACGCCAAAACAAAACTCAAACCTTCAAAACCACAACCCCCAACGGCGGCAGCCTTAACACCAACGACTGCCCCTGCCCATGCGCCGCCACGTGGTCCACATCCACCGCCCCACCGTTCCCGAAATCGCTGCCGCCATACACGGCAGCATCCGTGTTCAGCACCTCCCGCCACTGCGTGGCCCCGTCCGCCGGCGGCACGCCAATGCGATACCCCTCCCGCGGCACCGGCGTCATATTCGCCACCACGAGCATCGGCCGCCCTTCGCCGTCGAGCCGCAGGAACGCAAACACGCTGTTGGTGCGGTCGTCGCCAATCACCCAGTTGAACCCTTCGGGCGCGGTGTCTCGCGCATGCAATGACGGTTCGTTCCGGTACAGCGCATTGAGGTCATGCACCAGCCGCTGCACGCCACGGTGCCGCGGGTCATCCAGCAGATGCCACTCGGGTGATGCGTCGTGATTCCATTCGCCCACTTGCCCAAACTCGCAGCCCATGAACAGCAGCTTCTTGCCCGGATGCGTCCACATGAACGCGAGGTAGGCACGCAGGTTCGCCAGCCGTTGCCACTCATCGCCGGGCATCTTGCCCAGCAGCGAACCTTTGCCGTGAACCACCTCGTCGTGCGAGATCGGCAGGATGAAGTGTTCGGAGAACGCGTACACCAGCCCGAACGTCATGCCGTCGTGATGGTGCTGCCGGTACACGGGGTCGCGCTGCATGTAGTGCAGCGTGTCGTGCATCCAACCCATGTTCCACTTGTAGTCGAAGCCCAGGCCGTTGAATTCCACGGGCGCGGTCACGCCCGGCCAGGCGGTCGACTCTTCGGCGATGGTGATGGCGCCGGGGCAGCGTTCGTGCACGACCGTGTTCATCTGCTGGATGAACGCCACGGCCTCGAGGTTTTCGCGGCCGCCGTAGCGGTTGGGGACCCATTCGCCGGCGCGGCGCGAGTAGTCGCGATACAGCATCGACGCCACGGCATCCACGCGCAGGCCGTCAATGTGGAACCGCTCCAGCCATTCCAGCCCGCTCGCGATGAGGAATCCGCGCACTTCGTTGCGACCGAAGTTGTAGATGAGCGTGTTCCAGTCCTGATGGAAGCCTTCGCGCGGGTCCTGGTGTTCATACAGCGCGGTGCCGTCAAACTGCGCCAGCCCGTGCGCGTCGGTCGGAAAGTGCGCGGGCACCCAGTCGACGATGACGCCCAGGCCAGCCTGATGGCAGCGGTCGACAAAGCGCGCAAACGCCTCGGGCGCCCCAAAGCGCGCAGACGGTGCGAACAGCCCCAGCGGCTGATAGCCCCAACTGCCGCCAAACGGGTGTTCCGCCACTGGCAGCAGTTCAATGTGCGTGAAGCCGAGCGCCGTGACGTAGGGGATCAGCCGGTCGGCCAGCTCATCCCATTGCAGGTTGCGGCCGCCGTCTTCCAGATCGCGCAGCCAGGAGCCGGCATGCACTTCATAGATGCTGATGGGCGCGTCGGGCTTCTGGCGTTCGGCGCGCGTTTGCATCCACGCGTCGTCGTTCCAGCGCAGCGGCGCCGGGTCGGCCACCACCGATGCGGTGGCGGGCGGCGGTTCAGTCTGGCGGGCAGCGGGGTCGGCCTTGACCATCAGCCGGCCGTCGGCGCCGATCAGTTCGAACTTGTAGCGTGCGCCGGGGCCGACGCCCAGGCCGCTGGGCAGGAACAGTTCCCATACGCCAGCCTGATGGCGCAGGCGCATGGGGTGGCGACGGCCGTCCCACTGGTTGAACTCGCCCACCACCGACACGCGCTGCGCGTTCGGCGCCCACACCGCAAAGCGCACGCCGCTGATGCCGTCGATGCGCATCGCCTGCGCGCCCAGGCAGCTTGCCAGCGCCCAATGCGTGCCTTCGTTTAGCAAATGCAGGTCCAGATCCCCAAGCAGCAGGCCGAAGGCGTATGGGTCTTCGGTTTCCTGCACGGCTTCATGGCTGGTGCCCGCAGGCCAGATGATGCGCAGGCGATAAAGGTCCGGGTGGCCGTACACGTCTTGCGCATCGGCGCGCAGCGGGCCATGGAACAGTCCCGTGCGGCCCACCGGCGTCATCTCGGTGATGATCTGGCCGCGTGCGTCGATGGCCTGCACGCGGCGCGCTCCGGGATAGAAGGCACGCACCACCCAGCGCGCGCCGTCGTCGGTGTCCACGCGATGCGGCCCAAGCACGGCAAACGGATCGCCCAGGCGGCCATGCGTGAGCGCGTCGACGCGCATCTGGTCGACACCGGGCGGTAGCACGATCGGCGCCTCAGGGGCGGCGGCGGTTTTGGTTGGAGAGGCAAAGTCGAGTGCGGTCACGGTGGGCCTCCCGTCGGGTCTTCTGCAGCGGGTGATGGTGGCTCTGCATGCAGCAGGCGGCGTGCCACGCGTGTGAAGCCTTCCAGCGGAATCGGCAGCCAGGTCGGGCGGTTGGACGCTTCGTAGTTGACTTCGTATGCGGCCTTTTCCAGCAGGAAAAGATCGAGCAGGTGAAAGTCGACCACGGGCTGATCCAGCGCGTTCAGATCGGGCCCGCGAATGGCAGCGGCATACGCCTCCAGGAAGCGTTCGGTGGACGCAGCGCGGAACCGTTCCAGCAGGACGTTGCGGCGCTCCTGCGCTGGGCCGGCCACGTGTTCAGGGCCCTGACGCATGGCGCCCACCACGTAGTCGAGCGAGCGCATCAGCCCCGCCACGTCGCGCAGCGGGCTGGTCTTGCGCCGGCGTTCTTCCACGGGGCGGGAGGGCTCGCCTTCAAAGTCGATCAGGAAGGCATCGCCCTGCGCCACCAGCACCTGGCCGAGGTGAAAATCGCCATGGATGCGCGAGAGCGTTGCGCCCAGGCCGTTTTCGGCATGCGCGCGGGCGGCGTCGAGCAGCGCCTGGTGTTGCGACAGCAGCCATTGCACGTCGGGTTGCCGTGCGCTGTCGGGATTTTGCCGTTGCCATGCCGTCAGGTTGTCATGCGCGCGGGTCAGCTGCTCGCTCACGCGGGCGATCCAGTAGGCGGCATCGTCGGCATCTGCAATGCGCGCGCCGAAGTTCGGGTCTTCGGTGGGCGCCGCCAAAGCCGCATGCAATTCGCCCAGCCGCGTGCCGATCACGCCGATGAAGTTGACGTAGCCGGCCAGTGCCTCGTCGGTATCCACGCGCGCTTCCGAGACCGCCACCGGAGACGATTCACCATCGCCCGTGGTCACGCCCTCCATCTGCACGGCCAGTTCGTCGATGGTGCGTCGCAGGTAGTCCAGTGCCCACGTCCAGGCATCGCCCTGGTTGGGAACGAAGCTCTGCATGACGGCCAGCGTCGAGCGTTCGCCGTCGGCAGCGTGGTGAGAGACTTCGCCGATGAGCGCCGCCGTGTTGGCATAGCCCACGCGCGTGAGGTGTCGCGTCATCTCCACCTCGGGGTGGATGCCCGTTGCGATACGGCGGATCAGCTTGACGATAACGGACTCGCCAATCACCAGCGAGCTGTTCGATTGCTCGGCCGCCAGCCACTGGATGGGCGTGTCGGGTGCCAGCGGCAGCGGCGCAGGCCGTGTGCTGCCGGCTTCAGGCGCCCCGGCAGGTTCGGCCAGCTCTGCGATGTTCGGTTCAGGCTCGAAATGCACGGTGCCGTCATTGGCTTCCAGCGTGGTGCCGCGCACGAGGTTGGTGAGCAGCGCCCGGGCGAAGGTCTCGGTGGTGAAGGCGTCAGTCAGGTAGCCGACATGGCGGCCGCGCCGCACGCGCGCCAGGGCGAGCTGAATGGGCAGAGCCGGCAGCGTGGCCGATTCCCATGCGATGGAAAGCGGCAGCAGGTAGCGCTCGACGCGCTCGGTGCCGTCGGGGCTGCCCAGCGTGACGGCCACTTCGTTGAGGAACACCTCGGGCCGCGTCGCCCCGGCCAGCGGGCGGTTGGTGGATGCGGCATCCACCGGCACGGGGGCGCCCCAGGCAAACTTTGCGCTACGCAGCACACTGTCCTTGGCGGCAAACCAGCGGCGCTTGGGCAGATAGGTTGGCAGGATTTCGCGTTCGATCAGCTGGCGGTGTGCCTCGCGCTGTCGCGTATCGGCCAGGGCATCCAGCCCCGCGCGCAGCACCAGCGTCGTGAACTCGGGCAATTGCTCGGCAGCCGGTTGCGACCAGGTCGGGCCAGGCTCGTTCTCGCGCAGCTCCAGCCAATAGAAGGCGTAGGGCGGCAGCGTGAGCAGATACGACAACTGGCCGATGGGCGGAAACGCCGTCCCGCCAATCAGCTCCACCGGCACCCGCTGCGCAAAGGTGGACAAATCCAGCTCCACAGCCTGCGAGGCGCGGGAGAGGTTCGCCACGCACAGGATCGGCGCTTCGCCTTCGAGCGCGCGGATATACGCCAGCACCTTGCGGTTGGACGGCTGCAGAAACTGGATGGAACCCCGGCCGAACACGCGATGCCGCTTGCGCGTGGCCAGCAGCCGGCGCGTCCAGTTCAACAGCGAATGCGCGTCGCGGCTCTGCGCTTCCACGTTCACCGATTCATAGCCGTACAGCGAGCCCATGATGGCTGGCAGCACGAGCTGTTCGGGGTCGGCGCGCGAGAAGCCGCCGTTGCGGTCGGGTGACCACTGCATTGGCGTGCGCACGCCGTCGCGGTCACCCAGGTGGATGTTGTCGCCCATGCCGATTTCGTCGCCGTAATACATGACGGGCGTGCCGGGCATGGAGAAGAGCAGGCTGTTCATCAGCTCGACGCGGCGGCGGTCGCGTTCCAGCAGCGGTGCCAGCCGGCGGCGGATGCCCAGGTTCAGGCGCGCGCGGCGATCGCTTGCGTAGACCTCCCAGAGGTAGTCGCGCTCGGCGTCGGTCACCATTTCGAGCGTCAACTCGTCGTGATTGCGCAGGAAGATGGCCCATTGGCAGCCGGCGGGCACCTCCGGCGTCTGGCGCATGATGTCGGTGATCGGAAAACGGTCTTCACGCGCGATCGCCATATACATGCGCGGCATCAGCGGGAAGTGGAACGCCATGTGGCATTCGTCGCCGGCACCGAAGTACTCCTGCGTGTCTTCCGGCCACTGGTTGGCCTCGGCCAGCAGCAGGCGGTTCTTGAATTCCCCATCCATGGCCGCGCGAATCTTGCGCAGCACTTCGTGTGTCTCGGGCAGGTTCTCGTTCGACGTGCCTTCGCGTTCCACGAGATACGGCACGGCATCGAGCCGCAGACCATCCACGCCCAGATTGAGCCAGAACTTCATCACGCCGATCACTGCCTTGAGCACGCGCGGGTTGTCGAAGTTGAGATCGGGCTGGTGCGAGTAGAAGCGGTGCCAGTAATAGGCGTTGGCCACCGGGTCCCACGTCCAGTTTGAAGGCTCGGTATCGATGAAGATGATGCGCGTGCCGGCGTACCTCTTGTCGTTGTCGGACCACACGTAGAAGTCGCGCAGCGCAGAGCCCGGCTTGGCGCGCCGCGCACGCTGGAACCACGGGTGCTGATCGGACGTGTGGTTGATGACCAGTTCCGTGATCACGCGCAGGCCCCGCGCATGCGCTTCGGCAATGAAGCGGCGCACGTCGGCCATGTTGCCGTAATCGGGGTGGACGCCGCGGTATTCAGCGATGTCGTAGCCGTCGTCGCGGCGCGGTGACGGATAGAACGGGAGCAGCCAGATGACGTCCACCCCCAGCTCGGCAATGTAGTCGAGCTTGGAGATCAACCCGGGGAAGTCCCCGACGCCGTCGTTGTCGGAATCGCAGAACGATTTGACATGCAGCTGATAGATGACGGCGTCCTTGTACCAGAGCGCGTCGTCCACCAGCAGCGCGGTCGGATTGCGCGTCATGACGGTTGTTCCTCCGATGGCAGGGCCGGGCGCACGCGCCAGATGGCAAACGGATGCTCGGGTTCAAGACGGATGTGCTGCCACTTGCCGCGCCACACGGTGCGCTGGCCGTTGACCAGGTTCTCGGCCATCAGCGCGCCGTGGTCGGGCAGGCCCCATTGCCACAGTGGCAGTTCGATGTCGGATTCGTGCGCGTGGTGCGGGTCGAGGTTGATGGCCACGAACACCGTGTTGTCTCCAAAGCGATCCGGCGACAGGGCGTTGGCCGGTTCGGCCTGCGAGGTTTCCAGCTGCGCCGGCAGCACGGGCGGCGTCGATTTGCTGAAGAACAGGATCCGGTCGCCCGAGGCGGGCTGGAACGTCACGCCCAGGTGCGAGTGCAGCGCCGGATTGGCCCGGCGGATGCGGTTGAGCAGCGCAATCTCTTTGACGATGTTGCCGGGGCGGTTGTGGTCCCACGCGCGCAGTTGATACTTCTCGGAGTCGAGGTACTCCTCCTTGCCGGGCACCGCAGCGCCTTCGCACAGCTCGAAGCCGTTATAGACGCCCCACAGGCCGGACAGCGTGGCCGCCAGCGCTGCACGAATCAGGAAACCCGGCCGCCCCGATGTCTGCAGGAACACCGGGTTGATGTCGGGCGTGTTGACGAAGAAGTGCGGGCGGAAATACTCACGCACCGGCGTGCGCGTCAACTCGGTCAGGTAATCGATGAATTCCTGCTTGGTGTGCCGCCACGTGAAGTACGTGTACGACTGCGAGAAGCCCACCTTCGCCAGCCGGTACATCACCTTGGGGCGCGTAAAGGCTTCCGACAGGAACACCGTATCCGGATAGCGCGCACGCACCTCGCCGATCATCCATTCCCAGAACGGCAGCGGCTTGGTGTGTGGATTGTCGACGCGGAACAGGCGCACGCCCTCGTCGGCCCAGAACATCACCACATCGCGCAGTGCGGTCCACAGGCCGGGCTTGGCGTCGTCGGCATAGAAGTCGACGTTGACGATGTCTTCGTACTTCTTGGGCGGGTTCTCTGCGTATTTGATGCTGCCGTCTGGGCGCCATGCAAACCACCCGGGGTGCTCGCGCAGCCAGGGGTGGTCGGGCGAGCATTGAATGGCAAAGTCCAGTGCCAGCTCCAGGCCCTTCTCACGCGCGGCGCGCATCAGGCGGCGGAAGTCTTCCAGCGTACCGAGCTGCGGGTGGATGGCGTCGTGCCCGCCTTCGGTGGCACCAATGGCGTATGGGCTGCCGGGGTCGTCGGGCTCCGCGCGCAGGCTGTTGTTGCGGCCTTTGCGATTCGTGCGGCCGATGGGGTGGATGGGCGGGAAATACAGCACGTCGAAGCCCATGCCGCGAATGGCGCCCAAGCGGCGGATCACATCGTCGAACGTGCCATGCCGCTGTTCATCGTCCGATGCCGAGCGGGGGAACAGTTCGTACCAGCTGGCGAATGCCGCGCCAGCGCGTTCCACGTCGAGCGGGTACGCCACGCTTTCGACATAGAACGGCCGGTAGTGCGAGGCCTGCGCCATCACGTGCTCGGTCACCGGGTCGAGCAATAGCTTGAGCCGGTGCGCCTGGTCTGCCTCCGCCAACAGGCGGGCCAGCTTGTGCAGCGCGTCGACCGGTGCGTCGTTGGGCGCATGCTCGGCCGCCAGTGCGACGAGCCGCGCGCCTTCTTCCAGCTCCAGCGTCACCTCCACGCCGGCGGTGTGCTTCTTCTCCAGTTCGGACCGGTAGGTGCCGAACGCGTCGCGCCAAGCGGCCACGGCGTACACGTGCCGCCCCAGCCGCTCGGGCCGGAACGCGCCACGCCAGCGGTCGTTGCCCAGCGGCATCATCGGTACGTGCTGCCACGTGTCTTCATCTTGCGCGCGCCACAGCAGGTGCACGGCCAACTTGTCGTGCCCGTCCATCAGCACATCGGCCTCGACGATGATGTCATCGCCCACCAGGCGCTTCACGGCAAAGCGTCCGTCTTCAACGGAGGGCTGCACCTGTTCGATGCCGATGCGCGGCGAGGCAATGGCAGCGTTGACAGGTTCCTTCGCTTCGCCGGCCTTGGTGCGCAGGCTCTTGGCCGGTTTGACCGCTGCGGGAGTGCGCACCGGAGCATTGCGGAACACGCGCCAGACCTGCACGTCGCCGGGCAGCAAATCGATCTCGGCCAAGGGCCGTGCCCGGGCGCGCAGCGTGTCGTCGCAACTGCCGACGGGCTCCGTCAACAGATCGAGCGCTACGCCGCGCGTAAAGCCGCCGGCCACGCCGGGCAGAAAGTGGTCGGCATGCACCGACACACCCATGTACAGGTCGGGGTTGATGACCGTCAGCGTGGCGGCATCGCCTGCGCGCAGGTCCGGGCCATCGGCGCGCAAGAGGGCGGTGGCGGGTGCGTCTGGGCCGGTCAGCATGCGCAGTTCGGCATGTGGTGCGACGGTGTTCGTCTCGCGTGCGGCGCGGATGGTCGCATTCACATCGCGCACCGCGTCGCTCAGGTCAAACGCGGCGTGCGCGTCAATCCATTGCTGGTCGGATGGGTCACCGCGCTCGGCCAGCATCGGCAGCAGTGCGCCGCGTTCGAAGCCCAGCGGCATCAGCCAGCCGGCATCGAGCGTGTCGGCCACGTGCAGGAGACGGCGGTAGGCGCGTTCGCGGATCATCGCGTCGCCAAATGCCTGGCCGTAGCGCGTGCCGAACGGTGCTTCCACTGCGGCGATGGGCGGGGCCACGGCAGCCAGGCGGGCGTGCTCTTCCACCATCCAACCGGCGCGGAAATCCCACCAGCGCAGCGACGAGAACGTTGCGTCAAAGCCGGCACCTGCCAGCGCATCGACCGCTGCGCCATCCATGCCGGGCGTCCACGCCAGGAAGCGTATGACGCCAACGTCTTTGCGCACGTCGGCAATCAATGTGCGCCAGCGTGCCGCTGGCAGGCGTGCAGGCGCTTCGCAGCGGAACCCGCCGATGCCCAATGCGGCCCACGCACGCAACTGCTGCGTCCACCACATCAGGATGGCGTCGGCGCTGCGCGGGTCGTCGTGTCGGAAGCAGGCGACCTCGAGGTGCGACGGCGGCAGGCGTGGGTCGAGCGCGTCGCCGTCTTCGGCCTGGCTGGCGAACCAGTCGGGGTGGTCGGCACGCAGGGGCGCGTCAATGGCCACGCGGTCGATCACCAGATCGAGCTGCAACGTAAGCCCGCGCGCGCGGCAGCCTTCGGCCAGGGTGGCGAGGGCGGCGTCGGCCGGCCCACCGCCCAATGCGGCATGCAGTTGCGCATGGTCTCGCGTGACGAAGACGTTGCCGGCCGCACCCACGGCAAACGGCGGCGCCATCAACACATGGTCAAAACCCAGTGCGGCGATGCGATCAAGCACGCCGTCCCACCGGTCGAGCCTGCCCAGTTGCAGTGGATGGACGTAGCAGATGGCGGGCGCATACGGAGCTTCCACGGCAGCCGGCGGCCCCTCGGCGGGCGGCGCGGCCGGCTTCGTGACCGATTTGGCTTTGCTGCCGGGCGGCTTGGCCGCCTTCAGTGCGGCTGTGGTTTTGCGAGGCGTAACGGGTTTGGCCGACTTGGTCTCGGGCATGCGTGAAAGCGGGGCAGGGCGTCAGGCGCGGTCAGGCACGGATCTTTTCGGCACTGGCGGCGCGCGCCACCGCGTGCGCTCGGATCTCGTCGGACAGCGCCGTCGAGCGTCGCCGCGCCGGCGTACGCACAGGTTGTTCGGGGCGGGGCGTGTGCACAGCGTCCGGTGCGACGGGCGCTTGCACCAGCGCCACAGCGGGCATGGGCGTAGCGGCCGGCACCAGGGTGCGATACAGCGCGATGTATTCGCGGGCAGGCTGCGACCAGCCGAAGTCGGTCGTCATGCCGTTGTATTGCAGGATGCGCCACGCCTGCGGCTGGGCAAAGACGTGCAACGCACGCTCCACTGCGGCGACCATGGCGTCGGCGGTGTCGCCGTCAAACAGGAAACCCGTGGCGCCGTGCAGCGCCGCTTCGGGCGAGCCACGATCGGTGATGGTGTCCATCAGCCCGCCCACGCGTGACGCGACGGGCACCGTGCCATAGCGCATCGAATAGAGCGGCGTCAGGCCGCACGGCTCGAAGCGGCTGCCATGCAGCAGGATATCGGCGCCGGCGTGCAGCAGGTGGGCAAAAGCCTCGGTGTAGCCGATTTTTGCGGCCACCTGGCGCGGATAGCGCGCCGCCAGGTCCGCCATGCCGGTCTCGTAGGCGTGCTCTCCGCAGCCGAGCACCGCCACCTGCAATTGCGGGTTGGATTCCAGCAATTGCGGCAGCGCCTGCAACGTCACGTCGGCCATCTTCTGATGCGTCAGGCGGCTGCCGACGGCCAGCAGCGGCGCTTTGGCGTCTTCCGGCAGGCCAAAGCGCTGCTGCAGCACGCGCTTGGCGGTGTGCTTGCCGCTCAGGTTGGAAGCAACAAACGGCTGCGGCAGCAGCGGGTCTTTCGACGGGTTCCACACATCGTTGTCGATGCCGTTGAGGATGGCGATGAGGTCTCGCTGGCGCGCGCGCAGGAGGTCCTGCATGCCGCAACCCGCCGTGTCGGTCAGGATTTCGCGCGCATACGCGTGGCTCACGGTGGTGATGCGATCGGCCCAAAGCAGGCCGGCCTTCAGGAAGCTGAACTGGCCCCAGAACTCGGCTTCATGCGCGGCATCGGGCGGCACGCCAATGTCCGGCACCACGTGCATCGGGAAATTGCCCTGGAACGCGAGGTTATGGATCGTGAAGACGGTCTTCACCGGCGCCTGCGCGCGCTTGACGAACAGCGGCACCAGCCCCGCGTGCCAGTCATGCGCCTGCACGGTGTCAGAGCGATGCACCCCGGGTACGCCGCCGGCAACGCGCGCAGCGGCCTGGCTGAACGACGCAAAGCGCAGCGCATTGTCTTCATAGGGCTCGCCATGTGCATCCAGATATGGGTTGCCCGGCCGCGCGAACAGTGCCGGCGCGTCGAACAGCAGTACCGGGATGCCTTGCGCGCCCATGTGCCCGCTCAACAGGCGTGCGGGGCCACCGGGCAGGTCGGTCCACTCGCACACCGTGCGGGTGTGCTGCAACTGCGTGATGGCGTCGGGATAGCCCGGCAGCATCACCGTCACTTTCATGCCGGCGCGGCGCAGTGCGTTCGCGCAGGCCCCGACCATATCTCCAAGCCCGCCGGTCTTGGCCAGCGGCACAGCTTCAGAAGCGACGAAGAGAACGTTCAGCGACAAGGTCATGCTCCCGAGGGAATTCGCCTGCCGGGCCGTCTGCCAACTGCAGGGACAGTGGAGGGCGCCGATGCGCGGCGGAGGTTTGCGATCGACCTCATCGCGCAAGACCTATGCCAGTCAGACAGACGCTGACAAGGCTGTAGTCTTAGCCCGCGCCGCCTTGGCTTTACGTGATATGCGCGCCGCGAGAGCACGTGCGGGGTGTGCAACCTGCGGGTGCGCTATGTAATTTCGTCTATGCGCGCAGGCGCACCTTTGGGATATACGGCGCTTCGAGCGGTGGGCGCTCGGTTGCCTCTTCAATAGAAAAAAACAATCGATAAAATCATATCAATCAACTTGTGCAATGCATCGATCGACGATACGATCCACTCCGTTGTCAACCAAGCAACCCAACCGAAAACCACTATGTCGCTGATCAATACTCAAGTCCAACCGTTCAAGGCCCAAGCGTTCCACAACGGCAAGTTCATCGAAGTCACGGATGAGTCGCTCAAGGGCAAGTGGTCCGTGCTGATCTTCATGCCGGCCGCATTCACCTTCAACTGCCCGACCGAAGTGGAAGACGCAGCGGACAACTACGCTGAATTCCAGAAGGCTGGCGCCGAGGTCTACATCGTCACGACCGACACGCACTTCTCGCACAAGGTGTGGCACGAAACGTCGCCGGCCGTGGGCAAGGCACAGTTCCCGCTGGTGGGTGACCCGACGCACGCGCTGACCAACGCCTTCGGCGTGCACATTCCGGAAGAAGGCCTGGCACTGCGTGGCACGTTCGTGATCGACCCGCAAGGCGTGATCAAGACGATGGAAGTGCACGACAACGCCATCGCCCGTGATGTGAAGGAAACCCTGCGCAAGCTCAAGGCTGCCCAGTTCGTCGCCAACAACCCGGGCAACGTGTGCCCGGCCAAGTGGAACGAAGGCGCCAAGACGATCAAGCCGTCGCTGGACCTGGTCGGCAAGATCTAAGTTGTAAGGCTGTTTGCTGCAGAAATGCAGCGAGAAAAAACGGCCGGCTCTGCCGGCCGTTTGCTTAAGGGCGCAGGCATGTGCCGTGCCCTGTCATTGAATCAAAACGAATAAAGGAAGTCGTCATGCTGGATGCTGATGTCAAGGCCCAACTGAAGGCCTACCTCGAACGCCTCGTGCAGCCCATTGAGCTGGTCGCCAACGTCGATGACAGCGAGGGCTCCCGCGACATGATGGACCTGCTGCGCGACGTGGCCGAGCAGTCCAGCATGATCGTGCTGACCGAACAACGCGACGCTGCCGAGCGCGCACCGTCGTTCCTGATCCGCCGCACCGGCGCGGATGTGAGCGTGCGTTTTGCCGCCATCCCGACCGGCCACGAGTTCACCTCGCTCGTGCTGGCGCTGCTGCAAGTGGGCGGCTATGCGCCCAAGCTCGAAGCCGACGTCATCGAGCAGATTCGCAATATCGAAGGGGATTTCCGCTTCGAGACCTACATGTCGCTCACGTGCCAGAACTGCCCGGACGTGGTCCAGGCGCTGAACGTGATGTCCGTGATCAACCCGCGCATCCAGCACGTCGCCATTGACGGCGCGCTGTATCAGGGCGAAATCGAAGCACGCCAGATCATGGCCGTGCCGACCGTGTTCCTGAACGGCGAGACGTTCGGCACGGGCCGCATGGGCGTGGAAGAGATCCTCGCCAAGATCGACACCGGCGCCGCCGCGCGTGACGCTGAAAAGCTCGCCGCCAAGGAAGCGTTTGATGTGCTGATCGTTGGCGGTGGCCCGGCGGGTGCCGCGGCTGCGGTGTACGCGGCACGCAAGGGCGTGCGCACCGGCGTGGTGGCCGAGCGTTTTGGCGGTCAGGTGCTCGACACGCTGGGCATCGAGAACTTCATCTCCGTGCAGGAGACCGAAGGGCCGAAGTTTGCCGCCGCGCTGGAGCAGCACGTGCGCCAGTACGACGTTGACATCATGAACACGCAGCGCGCAGTCAAGCTCACGCCGGCAGACAAGCCGGGCGGCTTTGCCGAGGTGACGCTGGCCAACGGCGCGGTGCTCAAGGGCCGCTCGGTCATCCTGTCGACCGGTGCACGCTGGCGCAACGTCAATGTGCCGGGCGAGCAGGAATACAAGAACAAGGGCGTGGCGTACTGCCCGCACTGCGACGGCCCGCTGTTCAAGGGCAAGCGCGTGGCCGTCATCGGCGGCGGCAACTCGGGCGTGGAAGCCGCCATCGACCTGGCCGGCCTGGTGAGCCACGTCACGCTGCTGGAATTCGCCAGCGAGCTGAAGGCCGATGCCGTGCTGGTGCGCAAGCTGCAAAGCCTGCCGAACGCGACCATCGTCACCAACGCGCAGACCACCGAGATCACCGGTGACGGCCAGAAGGTCAATGGCCTGCGCTACAAGAGCCGCGTGGATGGCGTCGAGCACACGGTCGCGCTCGAAGGCGTGTTCGTGCAGATCGGCCTGGTGCCCAACACCGAATGGCTGGACGGCGCGCTTGAGCGCAATCGCTTTGGCGAGATCGTCGTCGACGCACGTGGCCAGACCAGCGCGGAAGGTGTGTTCGCTGCAGGCGATGCGACCACGACGCCGTACAAGCAGATCATCATCGCCACCGGCGATGGCGCGAAGGCCGCATTGTCGGCGTTCGATCATCTGATCCGCGTGCCGCTGGCCGAAGCGGCCTGAAGCTGAACTCAGCCGTACCTGTGCCGAGCCGGACTCCGCGATCTGCGGGTCCGGCTTTTTCTTTGGTGCCTCGGCGTTCAGCCGGCGGCAGATTGCAGCGCCTGCGCACGCGCGGCGCACATCTCGACAAGGCGATCCCGCAGCGCACGCCCCGCGCTGTCGAGGTCGGGCCGCGCAAACAGCGCCAGCTCCAGCCCGCCGATCTCCGGAAAACCATCCGCAGCCCCGAGCACGCGATGCCCGGCCTGCACGGTGCTGGCCGGCAGCAGGCTCACGCCCAGCCCCGCGCTGACGGCAGCACACAGGCTCGCCAGGCTCGGGCTTGAATATGTGATGCGCCACGGCTGGCCGATCGATTCCAGCGCATGCAGCATCTCCTGCCGATACAGGGCGCCCACCGGAAACACCACCAGCGGCAATGAAGGTTGCGATGGCCCGAGCGGCAGCGTGTGCGGCCGCTCGGCGCTGTCGATCCAGCAAACTGGCTCAGCCCAGCGCGCATGGCAGTCACTGTCGGTCCCCCATTGCTTGACGAGCAGCATGTCGAGGTCGCCATTGCGATACAGACGCAGGAGGTGGTGGGATAGGCCGCTTTCCACCTCGAGGCGCAGCCGCGGGCGCTCGCGCGCAAAGCTGGCGATGAGCGGCATCAGCGCGCCGCTGCCAAGGTCTTCCGGCACGCCCAGGCGCAGCACGCCGCCGGTGTGTTCGGGGCTGAGCGCCTCGCTGGCTTCGTTGGCCAGGCGCAGCAGGCGGCGCGCGTAGCCGAGCAGGCGGTCGCCTTCTTCCGTCGGCAGTACCTGGCGCTGGCTGCGGTCGAGCAGGCGGCAGTCCAACTGCTGCTCAAGCCGCAGGATCTGCTGGCTGACGGTCGATTGCGTCAGGTGCAAATGCTCGGCCGCGCGCGTGAAGTTGCCCGTATCGACCACCGTGACAAAGCTGCGCAGCAAGACAAGATCGATCATTTAGAAACCCACTGAACATCAGTCCACTATCTAATTTGAACATGTTTAGGGGCGCAACCATCATCGCCCCGCAATTTCGTCAGCGGTGCACTCGATGGCCTATGAACGGCACGTGCGTAAGGCGGGGCGCTTGCGCGCCATCAGGTCAACGCCGGCGGGTTGCTGCTCGAGCCCGGCTAACGTTTCCCCCGATCCAACCACGCTTGGAGTGAGGCCTTCCTCAGTTCGCAAAGAAAATACTTGTAATGCGAATGATTCGCATTTATAGTGTGTCCATCGACAGCGCTGCAGCACATGGACTCACCCCCAGGGCACGTCTTCCAAGCACACCGCGTCGAACCGAATTTCGCTGCGTGCGCTCGCTGCTCTTTGCGAGCCAGCGCCCGGCAACCGATCTTTTGTGGGGACCGCTCTGATACACAGAGCGTTTGGCAGTAGCAAGCCGCCCGACAGTCGGGAAAGCACTCAGACCCCGCTTTCCCGACTGCGACTTTTCCGGGCTGCCAGCCATGCCGTTTTTTTTTCAAGAACTCAGCGGCCCGGCATGCATGCATGCGTGCAACGTCGCCGTTTCGGGTTCTCGCCCGCTGTCGTGCCCCGCCTGCTGTACCCAAATCTTGCCCCAACGAACGCCATGCCAAACTCGACCGACCTGCGCCGGGCGGGGCTCAAAGCCACGTCGCCGCGCGTCAAGATTCTGGAAATCCTTACCGCCGGTACGGAGCACGGCCGCCACCTGAGCGCCGAAGATGTGTACCGCCAGTTGCTCACATCGGAAATCGACGTTGGCATCTCAACGGTCTATCGCGTGCTCAATCAGCTGGTGGACGCCGGCGTGCTGCTGCGCCATGCGTTCGAGGCTGGCCATGCCGTGTATGAGCTGAACGAGGGGGCACACCACGATCACCTGATCTGCGTGTCGTGCGGCCGCGTGGAAGAGTTTCACGACGACGCCATCGAGTCGCGGCAGGAACGTGTGGCCAATGAGCGCGGCTTTGTGCTGCGCGATCACGCGCTGGCGCTCTACGGCGTGTGCCCCGCGTGTCAGGCCGGTGCGGGCGTGTCCAGCATGGTCGGGTTGAACGCGTGATGTGATCCGGTAACTTGCTGAAACAGTATCGGCGCATTCATGGCGAAACTCAGTGCGCGCTCGGGGTTCCAACTCCCTGTTAATCAGGAGATGCCGATGCAACGCCGTCTGAAGTCCGAAGATGAACTCAAGACCTTGCTGGCCCGCTGCGTCCAGCAACACCCGGAATGCGCACAGTGCGAATTGCGCGCGATGTGCATTCACCGCCCCGATCACACCGGCTGCAATTGGAGCGCCGAGTTTGATTTCCCCGTGGACGACGATGCCGCCGCCATTCGCGGCCTCTCCGTCGCCAAGCGCCTGCTGACGCGGGCCCGCACGCAGTACAACGTGGTGCCCGCGCAGTAACCGCGCCGCTTATCCCTTCGCCTGACGAGAGATCCGCTCCAGCAGCGCGCGTGCGCTTTCGCCGTGCCCCTGCTGTGCCAGCAGGCGCGCATTCAGCACCAGATTTTCGAGGACCAGCTTGGCGATGCTCGCCGTGAGCGAGACGATCACCTCGTCCTGGCTGAAGTGGGCTTTTTCCATCTGCGTCAGCTGGCGTGACACCAGCTTGCAGACCAGGTCGCGCAACATCTGCTCGTCAAAGGGCAGGTTGGCGAAATCCACCGGGTCTTCCTTCTCGACTTCCGCAATCAACTGGACCAGCAACTCTTCGGTCATGACGCGTCCCCCGTTCAGGTTTGGACCAGTCTACGCCTGCGTTGCGCGAAAACAAAACGGGCCCGCGCGATGCGAGCCCGTGAGTGTTGTGGCGTTGCGTCGGCTGTTATTTGCGCCGTACGAAGTGGATCGGCTGTACAACCGGCGCGGCGGATACCGAGTCGCCCGAAGCGCAGCCGCTGCAACCGGTGCCGCATGCGCTACCCGAAAGGGGATCGGAGTGACACGAGGGCGACTCGCCCGGCGTGAGCAAGCGCTGCCCGAAGGCGCGCATCCAACCCGGCCGTGACGGCCGATTACACCAGCCTGCCACGCGCGCCGCCGTGCGGGCGCGCATCGCCGGCGCATAGCGGCCGGTCAGCGACAACGCGCTCAGCGCCACGACGGTGGCGACAACGCCGGTTTCGACAACGTGGTACACGCTCATGTCAGCACCCGTGCGATCTGGTAGGTAGCGAAAGCGGCCAGGTAGGCCAGCGCGAACAGGTAGCCGGCGGTGCCCGCCATGACCTTCCACGAGTTGGTCTCGCGGCGGATGGTGGCCAGCGTCGAGATGCACTGCGGCGCGTAGACGTACCAAGCCAGGAAGGCCAATGCCGTGGCCAGCGACCATTGCTGCGAGATGATCGGCGCCAGCTGCGCAGCCGCATCTTCATGCGTTGCCGACAGCGAGTACACCGTCGCCAGCGCGCCCACGGCCACCTCACGTGCCGCCATGCCCGGGATCAGCGCAATACACATCTGCCACGTGAAGCCGATCGGCGCGAACACGACTTCAAGCGCACGGCCGATCATCCCGGCAAAGCTGTAATCGATGGCCGGCAGCGTGGCGTTGGCCGGCGGCGCCGGGAACGTCGAGAGGAACCACAGCAGCACCATCATCTTGAGGATGACCGTGCCGATGCGGCGCAGGAAAATGCGTGCACGCTCGACGAGGCCGACGATCAGGTTGCGCACGCTGGGCAGGCGGTACGACGGCAGTTCGAGAATGAGCGGGTGCTCGTTGCGATCGCGCTTCAGGTACTTGAGCACGTAGGCCACGACCAGCGCCGATACGATGCCCGCCATGTACAGCCCGAACAGCACCAACCCCTGCAGATTGAACAGGCCCCACACCTTCCGCACCGGGATGAACGCGCCGATCAGCAGCGCATACACGGGCAGCCGCGCCGAGCACGTCATCAGCGGTGCCACGAGAATCGTCACCAGCCGGTCGCGCGGGTCCTGAATCGTGCGCGTGGCCATCACGCCGGGGATCGCGCACGCAAAACTCGACAGCAGCGGAATGAACGAGCGCCCCGACAACCCCGCGCCCGCCATCAACCGGTCGAGCAGGAAGGCCGCGCGCGGCAGATAGCCCGATTCTTCCAGCGACAGGATGAAGAGGAACAGGATCAGGATTTGCGGCAGGAACACCAGCACGCTGCCCGTGCCCGCGATGATGCCGTTCACCAGCAGGCTTTTGAGCATGCCGTCGGGCATGACATTGCCGACCCACACGCCCACGGCTTCCACGGCACCCTGAATGCCGTCCATGAGCGGCTGCGCCCACGAGAACACCGCCTGGAACATGAAGAACATCAGCACGGCCAGCAGCATCAGGCCCAGCACCGGATGCAGGACGATACGGTCGAGCCGGTCGTCCAGCTCGGCGGTGCTGCGCGGCATGGTCACAGCGGTATCCAGCAGGCGCTTCACTTCAACGTGCGGATCCGCATCAGCCGGCAGCCCGACCGGGACGGCCGGCAGTTGTTCGTGATCGATATGGGCGACAAGGTCAGCCGCGCCATTGCGTTTGATGGCCACTGTCTGCACCACCGGCACGCCCAGGGCGGTTTCCAGCTTGGCGCGGTCGATGCGGATGCCGCGCCGCTCGGCCGCATCCACCATGTTCAGCGCCAGCACCATCGGCAAGCCCAGGCGTTGCAGCTCCAGAACGAAGCGCAGGTGCAGGCGCAGGTTGGTGGCGTCGACCACGCAGATCAGCATGTCCGGGCGCGACTCGCCACGGAACGTGCCAAGGCAGATATCGCGTGTGATGGCTTCGTCGGGGCTGGTGGCGATCAGGCTGTAGGCGCCGGGCAGATCAAGGATCTGCACATGCCGGCCCGACGGCGCAGTAAAGCGCCCTTCCTTGCGCTCGACCGTCACCCCCGCATAGTTGGCGACCTTCTGGCGGCTGCCCGTCAGCAGGTTGAACAGCGCGGTCTTGCCGCAGTTGGGGTTGCCGACCAGGGCAACGCGCAATGCGGGTGTGGAAGCGGAGGAGGAAGAAGCGTGCATCTGCATGAAGCCGGGTAAGCGGAGCCGGAAAGCGGCGGCAATAGAAGGCGGCCTATGCCGCCTCGCGCACCTTGACGGGCGGGGCCGTTTCGGGCGAAGCGATGGCGGCGGCGGGTTGCGTGGCCGATTCGGCGCGCACGCACACGCGGGCAGCCTCCTGGCGCCGCAGTGCAAAGCGGGTAAAGCCCACTTGCACGACCAGCGGATCACCGCCGAACGGGCCGACGGCTACCACGCGCACCTCTTCGCCCGTCACGAACCCGAGTTCGCGCAGGCGTTGGCTGATGGGATCGGCGGGTTCACGGTCTTCAACGTGATCCACCACCGCCGTCGCCCGGCGGGAAAGCTCGGAAAGCCGCATCGTGTGTGGTCGTTTACGTAACGTGGTAAAGCAAGGTGGCTAAATGCGAATCGTTTTCATTATAACGCAACATCCCGTGAGACGGGCTGCGGCACCCGGTCGCCAGGATGGATATTTCGGAGGACGGGTTGTTACGGAGCCCGGCGTTGTGCAGAAAGCACACGCGAAAGGCGCGGAGGCCAAAAAGCCGCTGCCCGTGCAGGGTTTTTCCTAAATTACCCTATCCTGGGTATTGGCCTGAATGGGGACCATTGCCTATGCTTCAACTGCGCTGAACTTCCCCGTTCAAAGCGTATTCTTGAGGCCACCGGGTACCGCTACCCGGTGGCTTTTTCTATGGGCGCCTGCCGCGTCAAGGCGACTTTCGCCGAACGGTGTCGACGCGGTGAGCAGGGCTTGCATCGCCGTCGATCAGGGCATTGGCAGTGGTGGTTCGGACACCCCATCGCCCACATTGCTACCACCCCTCGTGCCGCCTGCCGCGCCGATTTGCGGCCGGGTCGGCTACAGGCTATCCACAAGTTGCGTGCGATAGGAATTGCAAGCAAAATGCTTGCGCACTGCGTCAGCCGTCATCCGGCACGATGCCGCAACTGCATCGTGCGTCGAGGGGATGGTCCTTGAGCCGCGCATCGTGCAACCGCAGAGTGCATCCGCTCTCCACATAAGGCTCTACCGGTCATTCAAGTGCCGAAGCACGCTTTCTTTCCCACCACGCTGCGCGGCCGCTTGCTTGCCCTGGCCGCGGTGGCCGCCTTGCCGGCCATTGTTGTCGCGATTGCTGGTGTGGCGCTTTATCGTGACCGGCTCAATGATCACCTTGCCCAGCACCTGACCCACGAAACCGAGACTGCCGCTGCGCGCGTCGGCATGGTGCTGTCCAACGCCAATACGCTGCTCTCGGTGCTCATCGCGGACGATTCGGCGCTGCGCATGGAGCGGCAAGAGTGCAGCAGTTTCGTCAACCGCGTCTTTCATAACCAGAGCGAACTCGCGAACCTCGGCATCATCGACGCGCATCGCAAGCTGGTATGTACGCCCGATACGGCGAAGCTTGCCATCGATCTGTCGGACCGACCGTACATCAACGAGATCATGGCGACGGGCCGACCGTCCCTGTCGACATTTGTGATCGGACGCGTCTCCGGCCAGGCAGTGTTGATTTCGGCGCGGCCGATGGCAGGCAACGACGGCACCATCCGGGGCGTGGCGTACGCGGCCGTGCGGCAGAGCGCGTTGATTGCGGCGGCCGTCGACGGCATGTCGGAGGCGCCGGTCTACCTCGTAGATGCGGCGGGCAACGTGTTGTCGACCCACGGTGCTCTGGAGGCCGCCCAGGTGCCGGCCATTGTGCGCGGGCCGCTGGTGGCCGCTGCGGCCCAGCAGCCAGGCGAACCGGTGTTCGTGGACGACACCGACGGCGTTCGCCGCGCCTACGCCGCCATGGTGGTGCCGCACGCGGCCGGCGGGCATTTGCGCATCGTGCGCGGCGTGGACGCTACCGACATCGTTCGCCAGCAGCGCAACGTGACGCTGGCCGGCGGCGGCGCCATCCTGCTGATGGTGGTGATGCTGCTGGCGCTCATACAGATGGCGCTGCGGCGGATGGTCATGCCGCGCATTGATGCGCTGGTGGATGCGGCCCGCCACTACGCAACGGGCGATTTTTCCGCCCGCGTGCCCGAGCACGGCTCCTCGCGCGATGAACTCTCGCTGCTTGAGCGCACCTTCAACGAAATGCGTGCCGCCATCCAGCGCCACGACGCCACCGTCCACCGCCTGACCGAACGCTTCCAGCGCGTGGCGCGCGCCACCAACGACTGGATCTTCGATTGGGATATCGCCACCGGCGAGTCCTGGGCCAACGCCAGCCTGCATCGGCTGCTTGGCAGCGACGCGTTGCTGGGCCAGGGCGACGACGACGGTACAGGTGGAGGTACCTCGCGCACGCTGACATTCCAACAGTTCGTGCACCCGGACGACGTCGACGCCTTCGCGCACGAGCTGCGCACTGTATTGAATTCGGACCGCGACAGCTGGCAGCACGTCTGCCGGGTGATCGATGCCAACCGTGCCACGCGCACGGTGGAGATTCGCGCAAGCCTTTATCGTGATCAGGACGGCCGCGCCGTGCGCATGGTCGGCGGGGTGACCGACATTTCGCAGCGCTCGGCAATCGAGCAGGAACTGCGCAGCAGCGAAGCGAACCTGCGTGTGGCGGAACAGATTGCGCTCCTGGGCAGTTGGCGCTGGGACGTGCTGCGCGACTCGACCACGTGGTCGTCGGGCATGTACGTGTTGACTGGCATGCCGCCGGGTGCGCCGCCGGCCTTTGCGCAGCAGGCGCAGTTCTTTACCGCTGACAGTTATAACCGTCTGCGCGAAGCCGCCAGCCGTGCCGTGACCGAAGGTGAGGCGTACTCGCTGGAGCTGGAGATGATCCGCCGCGACGGCGAGCACCGCTGGGTGCTTTCGCGCGGCAACATCGAGCGCAACGATCGCGATGAGGTCGTCGCCTTGTTCGGCACCATGCAGGACATCACAGATCGGCGCGAATCGGACGAGCAACTGCGGTTGCTGCGCCGCGTGGTCGAATCGGTGCCGTCCGGCATTACTGTGGCCGACGCACAGCAGCCCGACTTTCCGATCGTGTACGTGAACCCCGGCTTCGAGCGCATGACGGGCTATCGCGCGGAGGAAATTCTGGGCCGCAACGCGCGCTTCCTGCATTCGTCCGAGCCTGGGCAGCCGGCGCTGAACGAAGTGCGAACCGCGCTGCGCGACGAGAGTGAGATCCGCGTGCTGCTGCGCAATTTCCGCAAGGACGGCCACGCCTTCCTGAATAACTTCCTGCTCTCGCCCGTGCGTGATGCCAAGGGTGCGGTCACGCATTACGTCGGCATTCAGGACGACGTGACCGAGCAGGAGATGACGCGCACGCGCCTGGCGCAGCACGCCACCATCGATTCGCTCACGGGCCTGCCCAACCGCACGCTGCTGGCTGACCGCGTGCAGCAGTCGGTGGAGATGGCCGCACGCCAGCGTAGCCGCTTCTATGTGGCGCTCGTCAACATTGACCGTTTCAAGGTTGTCAACGACAGCCTTGGCCACCTGCTGGGCGACGAGGTGCTGCGTCGTGTGGCCGAGCGCCTGCGCGATGCGGCCGATACAGTGGACACCGTGGCGCGTTTTGGCGGCGACGTGTTTGCACTGGTGATCTCGCACGCGGGTTCGCGCGGTGTCGATTTCGGCTTTGACCTGTTTGCCGAACCGGTGCGCGTGGAAGGGCACGAGGTGTTCGTGACGGCGAGTATTGGCGTGGCCGAATACCCGGCGCACGGCGCAGACGCCGATAGCCTCATCCGCCACGCCGAGATGGCGATGTACTACGCCAAGCAGAACGGCCGCAATCGGCTGGAATTTTTCGCGCCGGAGATGGACATCGGCGTGTCGTACCGGCTGAACCTGGAGCACCAGATTCGTGCTGCGCTGGAGCAGGGGCAGTTCCGCTTGCTGTACCAGCCGCAGATCGACACCAAG
Organism: Ralstonia sp. 110700041-2; assembly: GCF_056280165.1. NCBI lineage: Bacteria > Pseudomonadati > Pseudomonadota > Betaproteobacteria > Burkholderiales > Burkholderiaceae > Ralstonia > Ralstonia sp. 110700041-2. The sequence goes on from NZ_JBSFAI010000003.1 coordinate 77,260, forward strand.
ACCGGCCGCGTGTGCGGGCTGGAAGCGCTGATCCGCTGGATTCATCCGACACGCGGGTTGCTGCCGCCGGCCGCGTTCATTCCGGTGGCCGAAGAGAGCGGGCTGATTGTCGAGATCGGCAACTGGGTCTTGACCGAGGCCGCGCGGCAGCGCGCCGAGTGGCACAAACGCGGCCTGGCCGATGACCTGACACTGGCTGTGAACGTGTCGCCGCTGCAGTTCAAGCGCGGCACCGTGCTGCCGACGCTGCTCAAGCTGCAGCGCCAATATGGCCTGGGCTCCGGCTTCCTTGAACTGGAAGTGACCGAGTCGATGCTGATGGAAGGCACCGAGCGCACCATCGAAGACCTCACGGCCATTCGACAGCTTGGCGTGCGCATTGCCATCGACGACTTCGGCACGGGGTATTCGAGCCTGGCGTATCTGAAGCGCTTGCCGATCGACCTCATCAAGATCGACCGCGCGTTCGTCAAGGACATCGATCGAGATTCCAACGATGCCGCGATCTGCACCACCGTCGTGGTGCTGGCCCACAACCTTGGCGTGAAGGTGTGCGCCGAAGGTGTGGAAGACGCTGCGCAGTCGGCCTTTCTGGCCTCGCACCAATGCGACGTGCTGCAGGGCTATTACTTCAGCGAGCCGCTGTTGCCCGAGGCGGTGACGGCATTGCTGGAGCGCAACACGCGCTTCACGCTGTAAGGCGCCGCACCTGCTGCGGCGCTATGCGCGGAACACCGCGATGGCGTGCTTCAGATCTTCCGACTGGCGTGCCAACACCGAGGTGGCCGCCGCCGCTTCTTCCACCAGCATGGCGTTCTGCTGCGTGACCCCATCGAGCTGCGAAACCGACGCGTTGATCTGCGCGATGCCGCTGCTCTGCTCGCGCGAGCTGGCGGAGATTTCCGACATGAGCTGCGTGACGGTCTGCACCGATTGCACGATCTGCGTCATGGTGGCGCCCGCCTTATGGACGAGATCCACGCCGTCGCGCACGGATTGATCGGATGCGCGGATGATCTCCTTGCTCTGCGCTGCGGCCTGCGCGCTGCGCTGCGCGAGGCTGCGCACCTCGCCGGCAACGACTGCAAAGCCACGGCCTTCTTCGCCCGCGCGCGCGGCTTCAACAGCCGCGTTGAGCGCAAGGATGTTGGTCTGGAACGCGATGCTCTCGATGGTGGCGATGATCTCGGTCACGCGCTGGCTGTCAGCACGGATGGCGTCCATGGTTTGCACGACGCGCTGCACGACCTGGCCGCCGTCAGCCGCAATGGTGGAGGCCTGCTCGGCAAGGGCGCTGGCGGCGCGGGCGTGGTCGGCGTTCTGCGCGACCATCGATGTCAGCTCTTCCATGCTCGAAGCGGTTTCTTCCAGCGCGGCAGCTTGCTGCTCGGTGCGGGCGGAGAGATCATGGTTGCCGGCGGAAATCTGCTGCGTGCTGTGGGCGACGCTGGCGGCGCCGTCCTGGATGTCGCGCACGATGGACGACAGGCTTGCGCGCATGGTGCCCATGGCGCGCATGACTTCGCCCAGCTCGTCGCTGGAGCGGGCTTCGACTACGGTGGTCAGATCGCCGGCAGCCAGGCGTGTGGCCAGCGTCGCGGCTTCTTCCAATGGTCGGATCAGCGTGCGTGCGAGCAGCACGCCTGACATCGTTGCCAGCCCGGCGCAACCCACGCCGGTGAGCCACAGCCAATCGCGGCTGAACACGAGCCACGCTGCGCCATGCAGATCGGCGGCTTCCAGCGCGATGTGCGCCCACACCGTGCCGATCAGGATGGCCGATGCAATCAGCGTTTGCAGGCCGATCACCTTGAAGCGCAGGCTGTCGATCTGGAACAGGTTGACGACGCGCCGCCATCCCGTGCGCAGAATGCGGCCGGCGCGCACGGTGTACGACGTGTCGCCTTCGTTGATCGCGGTATAGGCGCGTTGTGCGCGTGCGATCTGCGCGGGCATGGCCATCGAACGCACCGACGTATAGCCGACCACCGCGTTGTTCTGAAACACCGGCGTCACGTTGGCCAGCACCCAGTAGAAGCCGCCGTCCTTGCGGCGGTTCTTGACGAAGCCGCGCCACGGCTTGCCGGCCTGCAGCGTGGCCCACAAGTCGGCGAAGGCGGCTTCGGGCATGTCCGGGTGGCGCACGAGGTTGTGCGGCGCCCCCATCAGTTCGTCGTGCGCATAACCACTGATGCGCACGAACGCCGGGTTGGCGAAGACGATGAGGCCTTTGAGATCGGTGCGGGAGATGAGGTAGTCCGTCGGGTTGAGGGCGGTTTCGGCTTGGGTGACCGGCAGGTTCTTGCGCATGATGGTGCCGCGCTTCGTGGGCGCGGATGGTCGAAAGGAGGCGTGAGCGTGAAAGGCACACTGTCCTTCTTTGCATCGGCATGCTGCGGGCGGCCTAAAGATCATGTCTGCGCCGCAAGTTGATCTGGATCAAATCCCAAGAGCGGCGCAGGTTGGCATGCCCGTTGCTAGATTGCGGGCAATGCGCTGTTCAGGCGCTGCAGACGGAGGAACGAGGTGCACAAGATCTGTGGAGACGTTGAGATCGTCCCGCGTGTGGTTCCCGCTGGCGGGCGGGGCTGGGAGGCGCGTGTCGAGGTGGTCTTCCGCGGTGCGGAAGGGCAATCGTTGTCGGGCTCGCGGCCGGTGCGGCCCGGATGCACGTTCGGCTCGCCGCGCGAAGCGATGGACGCGGCGCTGCTGCACGGGCAGCGCCTGTTGCGCGAGTGGGTGAGGGGCGCCACACCCCAGACGGAAGTCGCGACCTGACGCGACCCGGAGATCAGCGCGCCTCGCTCGCCTTGCGTTCTTCACGCGAGAGGCCGGCCGTCCAATAGCCCTTGGCGTCGATGGCATCGTGCGGCACGGCCCAGGCGCCTTCGAGCAGCGTGCGGACCTGCTTGAGCAAGGACGCCTCGCCGGCCAGGAACACCTGCGGCGTGCCGGCCGGCATGGCTTGAGCGCTGAGCGCACCGACCATCATGGCGCCGGCGTGCGCCGTGTCGCTCTCCACCCAGTGGATGCCGCGACTGCGCGGGTGCTCGGCCAGGGCGCCCTCCAGCGGGAGTCGGGCGCGGGCGTCGCCAATGGCGATATAGGTCAGCACCTGCGCGTGCTCGGGCAACGCCTCCAAAATCGCGAAGATGGCGGGCAACGCGGTTTCATCGCCGATCAGCAGCGTCCACGGCGCCGCTGGGTCGGCACGGAATCCGCGCTTGGGGCCGGCGAATTCCACTTCATCGCCAGGGGCGGCGTGTTCGAGCCAGCGTGCAGCGGGGCCATGCTGCGCGGCCGGTGTTTCGTCGTGCACCACAAAATCGATTTCCAGTTCATCGCGCGCTGCGTGATAGCGACGGATGGTGTAAGCACGCCCCAGCGTGCGGCCGGGGCCCGCGGCATCGTGCGGAAACATCAGCTTGATGGCCGCGCCGGGCGCCGCGCCAGCCAGATCAGCGAGATCCATAGCCGCCACGCCGGTAAAGACTACGCGGCGCATGCGCGGCGACAGTGTATGGATTGCGCGCACGCGCACGCGCATGCGGCGTGTGGCGGGTTTGACAGAACTGAGCAGCTGCGACATGAGACCTTGTGTGCGATTGAAGGCAAACATAGATGGCTGCGGAATGGACCGACTGGACCGACGCGGTAGCGCGGGCGACCAAACATCGCCCGGGGCGGCTGAACAGATGCTGCTGCTTGCCGCTTACCGCTTACCGCTCGCCGGTGATTTCCTTGAGGGCACGTAGCAGGATGTCTGCCACGCGTTGCTGTTCTTCGCGCGAAGCGAAGCGTTTTTCCATGAGGGCAAACTTCAGGCGCCAGCGCGCGGTGCGCAGCGGGTCGTGGCCCGTGTCCGTCCATTCGGCGGCGTTGTCGGTTTCGCGGTCGAAGGCCATGGCTTCGTTCATGCGCTTGACGCGCTCGCCCATGGCACGCAGTTGGGCGAGGATGGCATCGGCACTGTGCTGGCGCTCGGCCAGCCATGTTTCGCCTTCGGGGGTGATGCCGTAGCGCTTCTTGTTGCCCTCGACAGTGACGGAAGCGAAACCGTGGTCTTCCAGATACGACAGCGCTGGGTACACCATGCCCGGGCTCGGTGTGTAGAAGCCGAGCGAATGCTCTTCCACCGCCTTGATCAACTCATAGCCGTGGCGGGGTGTGCCCTTGAGCAGCGCCAGCAGCACCAGTTGCAGGTCGGCTGAACTGAGCCGGCGGCCGCGCCAGGGGCTGCCGCCTTCGTCGTCACCTTCGCCATAGCCGCCGGGGCCGCCCATGCCACGCCCGAACCCGTGTCCGCCATGACCGTGGCGACCCATCATGAAATGCTTTTCAATCCACATTTTGTGGTGATGTCCGAACCAACCGCGCATTGCATTCTCCTGAAGAGCATCATCAGATATATCGTAAGATACATCTAATGATAGTGGCGGCCGTCCAGAAGTCAAGGCATCAATCGCGAAGGCGGAAGAACGGATCGGCCAATCAGGAGGCAGGTTTGTCGCTACCGAGCTTGGCGACGTGTACGAGCCAGCGCCGCACGACCTCTTCCTCTTCGGGCGTGAACCCCTCGAGCAGATCCTGCTCGATGCCGCCCGAGCGTTTTCGGCACGCGGCGAGCAGGGCGGACCCTTCCGGGGTGACGTCGATGTGCTGGATGCGGCCGTGCACCGCGTGGGGTCGGCGCGTAATGGCGCCGCTGCGCTCCAGGTTGGTGACGATGACGCTTACCGTCTGGGGCGTCAGCATGGTCAGCCGGGCGAGGTCGGCATTCGAGATACCCGGGTAGGCGCGGAGCATCGTGAGCACCAGGAATTGCGGCAGCGTGACGCCCACGTCGGCCATGGCGCGCTCCATGCGCAGCCGCTGAGCGGCGCTGGCCTGGCGCAGCAGGTAGCCGAGATAGCCTTCTTCACCGCGTTTGCCCTGCCCGGGCTCGGGGATGGAGGGCGCGTTGCGGGAGGTGTCGTTGTCCTTGCCGGCGGTAGCACGCTTGCTCATGATGTAAGAGTTCGAATATGATGTTCGAGCACTGATATTACCACTCCTCCTTACATGGACCCTCAACAGGAGCCAGACATGGAAGATCTTTCCCCTCGCATGGATTACTCGGAATTTGTCGATACTGCCGTCGGCGTGGCGCCGGCGCTGCAGGCGCTCGGTAAGGCGGTGGACGCCTCGGGGCTGGAAAAGCCGCTGACCGAACTCATCAAGCTGCGCGCCTCGCAAATCAACGGCTGCGCGTTCTGCGTGCAATTCCACCTGAACCTGGCGCGCAAGCTGCGCGTGGCGCCGGCCAAGCTCGATCTGGTGGCGGTCTGGCGCGACACGCCGGCGGTCTTCACGCCGCGCGAGCGCGCCGCGCTGGCCTGGACGGAAGCGCTGACCACCCTGGCCCGCGCGGCCGACCACGGGGTGGAGGATCACGAATACGACGCCGTGCTCGAGCATTTCTCCAGGACGGAAGTCGCCTTCCTCACAGCCGCCGTCGCCAACATCCAGGCGTGGAACCGTATTGCCGTCGCAATGCGCTTTGCGCCGCAGGTGCCGGCTGCCGTGACCGCGGAGCAAGCATGACCATGGACGCCGTCCGCCCCATCGAAGATGAAGCTGCCTTGCGTGCGTGCTTTCCCGTCATGCACCAACTGCGGCCGCATCTTGCCGACGCCGACGAGCTGGTCGCGCGCTGGCGCCGGCAGGTGCAAGACGGCTACCGCCTCATCGCCGTCTGGCGTGACGGGGTGCCGGTAGCGCTGGCGGGTTATCGGCAGCAGGAGAACCTCGTCTACGGGCCGTTCCTGTATGTCGACGATCTGGTGACCGACGCCAACCTGCGCAGCAGCGGCCTCGGCAACGTATTGATGAGCCACCTCAAAGCCGAAGCCGAGCGCCTGGGCTGTGCGCGGCTCGTGCTCGATACGCCGCTGTCCAACGTGCTTGGCCATCGCTTCTACTATCGCAACGGGCTGCTTGCAGGCGCTTTGCGCTTTGGCATGAACACGAAAACGGGGGCTGCGCGATGACAACACTGCTGCACGTGACCGTGAGCCCGCGCGACGATCGCTCGCACAGCCGGCGTGGCGCAAAGTGGGTGGTCGCACAATTGGCAGAGGCCGTTGGTGGCCTGCGCGTCATCGAGCGCGATCTGGCGGCCACGCCGTTGCCGCATCCCGATGCCGGTTTTGTCGAGGCCAGCCTCACGCCCGATGCCGACCGCACCGCAGCGCACCGTGCAGCGCTTGCGCTGTCGGAAACGCTGATCGGCGAACTGGGAGCAGCGGATGCCGTGTTGATTTCCACGCCGGTGCACAACTACACGGTGCCTTCGGCGTTGAAGGCGTGGATCGATCTGGTGGTGCGGCCCGAACGCACGTTCCGCCGCACGCCCACGGGCAAGGTGGGCATGCTGACCGATCGCTCGGTGCTGGTGGTATCCGCTTCAGGCGGCCACTTTGACGGCGCCCACGCGCAGACCGATTTCCTGATGCCATATCTGCGTTATGTGTTTGCCACGGTGGGCATCCATCAGGTGGAAGGCATCCGCTTGCAGAACACTGCGCGCGGTGCTGATTCCGCCATGCAGGCCTTCGAAAGTTTCCGGCAGGAACTGGCTGCGCGGATGTTGCTCATGCCGCTGGTGGCCTGAGGACTGTCACGCGAAGAGCCAGCGTGCCAGGTCCGCGGCGCCGGCCAGCCATTCGCGTGCGCGTGTCAATGCACTGCACCTGCGCTCATCTTCAGATCTGACTGCGTGGCCAGCGTCGTACGCACCGCCAGACGTATTCCTTTGATCTGCGTATCGATCGACAGGCTCGGCCGGCCCGCATGCCGCGCTGCCAGTTCGGGCGTGGTCGGCACGTGGATGAAGCCGCCGCGCACCTGCGGCGCGCGCATGGCAATGTGGTGCATCAAACCGTAGAACAGGTGGTTGCAGTTGTAGGTGCCTGCACTCTGCGACACGCCCGCGGGCACGCCGGCCTCGCGCAGCGCATGCACGATGGCTTTGATCGGCAGGGTGGAGAAGTACGCCGTTGGCCCATCGGCCACCACAGGCGTATCAACCGGCTGGTTGCCCGCGTTGTCGGGAATGCGTGCGTCGATCACGTTGATGGCTACGCGCTCCACCGAAATCTCCGTCCGGCCCGTGGCCAGCCCCAGCGCGAACACCAGGGCGGGTGATGTGGCCTCGATAGCGTCCACCAATATTTCGTTGGCGAGACCAAACACGCACGGCAACTGCCGCGCCACGATGACCGCGCTGTCCACCTGCGTGCTGTCGAGTGCCTGCGCGATGTCCCACGAAGGGTTGGTGGGGTCGGATTCAAACGGCTCGATGCCGGTGACAAGAACGGTAGTCATGCAGGCGCTCCTTGGTAATATCCGTAGTGATGCAACTATTTTCCGATCAAAAAGGCGGCAATGGCCGCCCCGTTTGTCTTACGTGTTCAGCGTACTCCGAACGTTACGGATGGCCTGCACCGTATCGTCGAACGCGCTTGCGCCGACATGCTCGCGCAAGCGCCGCGCCACCTTGGCGCTGGCGGCCTGCAACGCGGTTTCCAGTTCACGGGCGGCTTCCGTGGGGAAGAGGTTCCACTCTCGGCCGTCCTCTGCAGAAGGTTGGCGTTCCACCAGGCCCTTGGCGATCAAGCCGTCCACAAGACGCGTGGCAGTGGGCCGCGCAATGCCCAGCACCTCGGCCAGTTCGCGGTTGAGCACGCCGGGTCGTTTGAGCACCACGCGCAGCACGAACCCTTGCGGCGGCGTCAGGCTGAACGGCGCATACGCGACCGTCCATTCGCGCTCGACCGAGCGCGCCAGAGCGGTGGTGTTGAAGTACAGGCAGTGATCAAACATATACCGTAGTCTAGCGACGGATCATTAGGGATACAACGAATTTATTCATCCATCGATCTACTGGGGGGGCGGCTCAGCGTGCAGCTCAGGGCGGCGCATCCGCCATCTGCGTCAGCTGCTTCAGTGCCTGGACGAAGTACGCGCGATCGTGCGGTGCCAGGTCTTGCGTGGCTTGCGCGAGGCGGTTCATCGCCGTGCGAGCAGTAACGTGATCGCCGTCTGCGTGAGCAAACCACGCCAGCTCCAGCAGCAACCCGCTCACCTGCACGTGGCCGTAGCGATGGCGGCCGCTGTCGTGTTCGCGCAGACGCAGTGCGGCAACGTCGGACCAGCGCTGCGGCCAGTAGCGCGCGTCAAAGGCCTCGGCAAACGGGCCCGCTTGCGTACCGAGGTCGTTCAACTTGAGCGCTGCGCGGCTTGTGTCGGCGCGTGCTATGCGCATCAGCGCGATGGCGTTCCACGCCGATTGCAGCGGCCCGCCGTTGCGTAGCGCCTGCCATTCGCTCATGGCCAGCCAGCGGACGGCATCGACCGTGCCGTCGGCATGCACCGCGTTGCCAAGCACGTCGCGCAGCAGCCAGCACGTCATGCCGAGGTTGGCGGCAACTTGCTGCACGGCGTCGGAGGCCTGGCTTTCCAGCGCGGCAGCCAGCGCGGTTTCGAACTGCGCGACGATGCGCTGTGCGGCGTGTGCGCGTGCCTCCAATGCAATGCCGTCGGCATCCGCGTAGAGCAGGCGGGCGCGCTCGATGAGGGCGCTCAAGTTGTTCCACTCAAAACGGATCTGCGGGTGATAGCGCAGCAGGCTGCGACCGGGCTCGGCATCGGCGAGGCGGGCGAGCAGGCCGGCGGCAAGGTCGAGGTCGCGTCGGTCATACGCACACCATGCGGTGACGATGCGCTCCATGGCGGCGAGGTAGTCGTTGCCCAGCACATGGCGCTGCCGGCGGTGCGCGCGCAACTGCGAGAGCAGGGCGCTGGCGCGTGTCGAGTCGCCCAGCCGGCGCGCGGCCATTGCCTCGCCCAGGGTGACGAGGGCGCGCTGGAAGTCATTGTCTGCGGCGTCGCCAGCGTGGCGCAAGGCGAGCAGGGCGCCGCCGCGCTCGGTGTCGGAGGCAATTGTGCCGGTGCTCAGCGCATGCAGCAGTCGGCCTTCGCGCATGGCGTGACGCGCGGTCAGAAAGGCGTGCCAGAACGCGGGGTTGGGCGTGCCAGGCGCAGGGCCGGAGAGCGCGCTGGCGTTGGCTTCGGCGCTGTTGTCCGTGCTGCTTTCCGGCGCGGCGATACCGAGAAAGGCGCGCACATCTGTGTCATCGGCAATCCGTCCTTCCACCAGGCAGACCACGCGCGCCGCGTCTTCAGGCGTAAGCCAGAACGGGCCCTGGCTGCGCTTGTCTGCGTTGAGGAAGCGGGGCTCGCGGTCGCGCTGTTCGCCCCAGCCTGCCTGCACGCCCCAGTTCTGCCAGTCGCGAAAGGCGCGGCTGATCATCATGCGCTGCGTGCTGGCGTCCGACACAGCGCCGCGCAGGTCGGCCAGGCGCACCAGCGGTTGCTCCGGCGACAGACGATGCGCGTAGGCCAGGCGCACGAGCAGCCACAGGCTCTGGAACGGGGCGCGTCGTCCATCCACAGTTTGCGGTGTGGTCAGCTCGACATGGAGGGCGGGCAGGGTGGGCGGCGTCATGCAAACAATCAGGCGAAGCGAAATGTGGCGCCATTGTGCGCCACACCCATTGTTACAGGCGTTACGCGCGTGACGTGCAGCTTGTTGTGCACGCTGGCGGCAGCACGGAGCGCTCCTTACGATGCGCAGCGCCGGTGCCTGTGCGCATCGACGGTTGCCGGCAGCCATCTACCCATTTCAAGGAGCCTTTCATGTTCTCTCGCTGGTCGAAGACTTTCGCGTCCGCCCTCACGGCCTGCGCCGTTGCGATGAGCACCACCACCGCCCACGCCGAGCTGGTCGTGCGTAATGACCTCAAGCGCGCGTTCGACGACGCGGGTGTCTCGGGCACCTTTGTACTGATGGACATCGGCGCCGACCGCACCTATGTCGTCGATCCGGCGCGCGCCGCGCGGCGCATCCATCCGGCATCGACGTTCAAGATTCCGAACAGCCTGATCGCCTTCGACACCGGGGCCGTGCGCGACGATCAGGAAGTGCTGCCTTACGGCGGCAAGCCGCAGCCTTACCAGCAGTGGGAGCACGACATGGCGTTGCCCGAGGCGATCCGCCTGTCGGCCGTGCCGATATACCAGGAGGTGGCACGGCGTGTCGGCCTTGAACGCATGCAGGCTTATGTGGACGCTTTTGAGTACGGCAATCGCCAGCTCGGCAGCGTGATCGATCAATTCTGGCTGCGTGGCCCGCTGGAGATTTCCGCATTCGAAGAAGCGCGCTTCACCAGCCGCATGGCGCTCAAGCAGTTGCCGGTGAAGCCGCGCACGTGGGACATGGTCCAGCGCATGCTGTTGATCGAGCAGCAGGGCGATGCCGCGCTGTATGCCAAGACCGGCGTCGCCACCGAATACCAGCCGGAGATCGGTTGGTGGGTCGGCTGGGTGGAGCGTGCCGGCCACGTGTATGCCTTTGCTCTGAACATCGACATGCCGCGCGAGGGCGATATGGCCAAGCGAGTCCCGCTGGGCAAGCAGTTGATGCAGGCGCTGGCGGTGTGGCCGGCACCGTGAGAGGTGGATTTGCGAGGAACCCTGTCTGACTCGCAATCAGGGATGTTCGGAATCCCCAATCAGATCGATCCAGAGGACGATGAAAATCGTAAAAAACTGTTGCGTCAGACCGGCTGAAGACGGGCGGATGTGACACATCGCCCAAGGGTCGGGCATCGGGGGTCTTATGTTCAGGGTCTACAAGGCAATGGCCGTCGCCATCACGGCGGCCGTCGGAGCGAGTGGCGCGCTTGCGGCCGGCAGCCAGGACGGCGTGATTTATTTCACGGGCGCCATCGTCGAGGCGGGGTTCCGTGTGCTGCCAGCGCTGCAGGCGACGGGCACGGGCGAGGGTTTGCAGGCGCGTCGCTCTGCGTCAGGCGATCAGGTGGTGCTCGACTTTCGCTCGACAGCGGTGCGGGCCGTGCCGGTCGATGTGTCGGTGGAGGCTCGCGCGGCATCGTCGCTCAACCCCCTGCGGGTGGGCGATGCACGCAGCAAGGCGGACGTCCTGGCCAAATACGGCGGTTTCAAGGCCAACCTGCTGACGGCAAACAACGGCACGCTGACCTTGTCGCGCGCGCCGGGGGTGGAACCAGCGCTCGCGGTGGTGACGCTGTCCTACCAGTAATGAAAAAGGCGGGGGAATCCCCGCCTTGTTTGTGGACCGCTGCGACGGCGTTTAGGACGCCACTGGCCCCACCGGCGATTGGAACGGGTGATATTGATACAGCCACGTCTCGGACAGCGGCTTGCCATCCACACGCAAAAACAGCCGCATGTCGACCGGTTCCTTCCCGTCGACCGTCAGGTCGAACTGGGCGCGCCAGTGGCCCGGCACGCCGTTCGGCACGGCTTCGGTAAACACATACGAGAACGTGCCGCGCGAGGTGCTCAGCACGGCCTCCGGCTTGGTGCCGAAAGGCAGTTTCTCCAGCGGACCGCCCTTGAACTCGACCATGAATTTGCGCACGCCGCGCGGCCGCGGCTGGCCCGGCTGCCCGCCGTTGCCCATGCGCGTGGCCACGCAGCGCGCCAGTTGTGTCGGATACGGTTCATCGGCCAGCCAGTGCAGGCGATAGCGTAGACGGTACTGGCTGCCCGCACGCGCCGGTGCCTTCGGCACCCACATGGCGACGATGTTGTCGTGGATCTCGTCGTCGGTCGGGATTTCGATAAGCTGCACGGCGCCCTCGCCCCAGCCTTCCAGCGGCTCGACCCACAGGCTCGGGCGGCGCTCGTAGTGGACGCCGTCCTGGTAGTTGTTGAAATCGCGATCGCGCTGCAGCAGGCCGAAGCCGCGCGGGTTGTTGTCGCCAAAGGCAGACGCCATCGTGCGCGGCGGATCATTCAGCGGGCGCCAGATGCGCTCGCCATTGCCGGTCCAGAGGGCGAGGCCGTCGGAGTCGTGCACCTCGGGGCGCCAGTCAGTGGCGGTGCCCTTGGCGGTTTCCGAAAACCAGTACATCGACGTGGCGGGCGCGATGCCGAAACGGTCGACGTCCTTGCGCAGGAAGATGGCCGTGTCGATGTCCATCACCACGCCCTTCGTGCGGTGCATGACAAAGCGATATGCACCCGTGATGCTCGGGCCGTCGAGCAGCGTGTAGATCGTCACGGAATCGGCGCGGTTGTCTGCCGGCGTGTCGAACCACACGTGCGTGAAATTGGGAAACTCTTCCGGCTTGCCGGCCTGCGCCACGTCCAGCGCAATGCCCCGTGCGGAAAGCCCGTACTGATACAGCTCGCCGATGGCGCGGAAGTACGACGCGCCCAGGAAGGCGACCCAATCGTTCTTCTTCCAGTCGAGTTTCTTCTGGTCACCCAGGCGGCTTTCCTGGAAGCGGAAACCGGCAAAGCCGCTGCCGCGCGGCAGTTTGCGCGCCGGGCTGTCGGCGGGCATGTCGAAGTACGATTCGTCGTAAACGATTTCGCGGGCGGCGCCTTTTTCCACCACGTGCATGCGCACCGGGGCGCGGAAGAACGTGCCGAGGTGGAAGAACGTCACCGGAAACTGGCCGGGGCCGTCCGCAAAGAGTGCGTGGGCGGTGTCGAATTTGATCTTGCCGTGTGCCTCGTAGTCGATCTTGGACAGGATGTCGGCCGGCGCCGTTGCAGGGGGCGTGTAAGGCTTGCCGGCCATCGTGCGGGCGCGCTCGATCAGCGCATCGAAAGAAAACGGCGCGGCATCGCCCAGCTTGACGCGATCGGCGGCCAGTGCTTCGGGCGTGATGCCGAGCGCCGCCAGCGTGGCGGTAACCGAGGCGGAGGCAAGAAGGGTTCGACGTGTGACCATAGGTGCCTGTGATGTGACTGATGAATAAGAAGGGTCCGACATGGTAACGCGGGCCCGGGTTCCGACGTGGGTGGAGGGTCCACCGGATGGCCGATCCATTGCCGTTCAGACGCGCAGAACGACCATTCATCGCAGCGGGTTTGCACCTTCAAGTGCCGGCTACGATACTTGGCGGAACATCGACCTGGGGGGCTGGGATGGCGCGACGACTTCGCAGCATCGGCATCGCTTTGGCATGGGTCTGCACGGTATGCGGCGCCCAGGCGGCACCTTGCGATGCGCCCGCCCGGTTGAACGACGGCTGGCAGGTCGAAGCCGACCCCGCCGCAGCCGGCTTCGATGCCGGCCAACTCTGCACCGTCCTGCGCAATGTTGCCGACGCCGATATCAATTTCCACAGCCTGCTCGTGGTGCGCCACGGCCGTCTGGTGGCGGAGGTCTATCGTGCTGGCAAGGATGAGCGGGTGAAGGATCTGTTCCGCACCACGCGCACGTTCGATGCCAGCACGCTTCACGACATCCGCTCGATCAGCAAATCGGTGACGAGCCTGCTGTGGGGCATTGCGCAAGGGCAAGGCAAGACGCCGCCGCTCGACACGCCGGTGCTGTCGCTGTTTCCGGGGCTGGCGGATCTGAATCGCGACGGTCGTGAGGCGATCACGCTCTCGCAGATGCTGTCGATGTCGAGCGGCCTGGCCTGGAACGAATGGCGTGCGACGAGCCTGTTCAACAACGACGAGTTCGGGCTGTTCTGGCACACGTCTCAGGCGCACTACGTGTTTGACCGGCCGATGGCGGCTGCGGCTGGCACGCAGTTCAATTACAACGGGGGCAACACGGCAGTGCTTGCGCAACTGCTGGCGGAGCGCGTGGGTATGCCTGTGCCAGAGTACGCCCGCAAGCAACTGCTCGAACCGCTGGGTATCACCGACTGGGAATGGGTGGACGACTACCGTGGCCGTCCGCTGGCGTTTGCCGGGGTGCGCCTGCGCCCCCGAGACCTGGCGCGCATCGGCCAGCTTGTGTTGCAGCATGGCCAATGGAACGGGCGGCAACTCGTGCCCGCCGAGTGGATTGCCGAATCAACGCGCCCGCACATCGACACCGGCATGGGCTTGCAGTACGGCTATCAGTGGTGGCTCGGCAAGGTGGCGGCTGGCAGCGCGGAATACGCGTGGATCGGCGGCATCGGCAACGGTGGCCAGCGCCTGTGGATCGTGCCCGGGCTAGACCTGGTGGTCGTCACCACGGCGGGCGACTACAACCAGCGCGCAATCTGGAAACAGGCCGAAACCCTGCTCAACGAGGTGATGACAGCCGTGCAGCCAACGCCCCGGTAACGGCTGCGCGGCTGAACGTCTGAATGGGGCTTACAGGAACCGGTCGAGGATCTTGCGGCTGTGCTTGTCCAGCGCAAGCAGATCGCGGATCAGGTAGTGGATACCGTGGCTGTCGGAAATGAGCAGCGTGGTGCCAGTCAGGCGGCGGATATCTTCTTCGCCGCGCAGCACGAGGTCGGTCTGGCCGCGGTCGGTCTGCACCGTCCACGTGCTGGGCGTGGCGTAGGTCGATACGCCGACGATCGTGCGGATCTCGGGCATGAATTCCCGCGCGCCGAGTTCGGCTTCGATCAGCGCGCGCATTGGCGTGGGCAGCGCGTCGGGTTGCGTGATCCATGCCAGCTCGCGGCCGTCCGTGCTCATCAGGCTCAAGCCCTCGCCCGCGGCGGAGATCGGGAACGCGCGCACGGGCACCACGCCTTCATGCACGGTGCCGTCGGCCAGGGTCATCACAAGTTTGCCGAAGCCGTTGCGGCTCAGGGCGAAATCGGGCGTTTGCATCGCAGTCATTTCAGAGTGGGGATCACTGCGCGTAAGCCGGCGCCGCGGCGTCCACGCGCTCGCCGTCGCTGGTCAGATCGGTTTCGGCATCGACATTGCGGGCCTGCGCCTGATAGAGCTTGTAGTACGCCCCTTCGCGCGCGAGCAGCTCATCGTGATTGCCGACTTCGACGATCTGGCCGCGATCCATGACGACCAGGCGATCCGCCTTGCGCAGCGTCGACAAACGGTGCGCGATGGCAATGGTCGTGCGGCCCTGCACGAGGTTGTCGAGCGCCTTCTGGATTTCCTTCTCGGTGGTCGTGTCCACGGAAGACGTGGCCTCGTCCATGATCAGGATGCGCGGGTTGATGAGCAGGGCCCGCGCAATCGAAATACGCTGGCGTTCGCCGCCCGACAGGGCCTGGCCGCGTTCACCCACCAGCGAGTCGTAGCCGTGCGGCAGGCGCAGGATGAACTCGTGGGCGTGGGCGGCACGCGCGGCGGCAATGATCTCTTCGCGCGTGGCGTCGGGTTTGCCGTAGGCAATGTTGTCGGCGATCGTGCCGAAGAACAGGAACGGCTCCTGCAGCACCAGGCCGATGTTGCGTCGGAATTCCGACACGGGCAGCGAGCGGATATCGGTGCCATCCAGGCGGATCGCGCCTTCGGACACATCGTAGAAACGGCAGATCAGGTTCACGAGCGTGCTCTTGCCCGAGCCGCTGTGCCCCACCAGCCCGATCATCTCGCCCGGCTGGATCGACAGGTTCAGGCCGCGGATCACCGCGCGGTTGCCATAACGGAAGCCCAGGTCGCGCAGTTCGATCGCGCCCTTCACCTTCTCGAGATGCACGGGCCTGGCCGGCTCGGGCACGCTCGACACGTGGTCGAGAATATCGAAGATCCGCTTGGCGCCGGCCGCCGCCTTCTGCGTGACGGACACGATGCGGCTCATGGAATCCAGGCGCGTGTAGAAGCGGCTGATATAGGTCAGGAACGCCACCAGCACACCGACGGTAATGGCGTCGTGGCTCACCCGCCAGATGCCGAAGATCCACACCACCAGCAGCCCGACTTCGGTCAGCAGCGTGACGGTCGGGGTAAACAGCGACCACACCGCATTGACGCGATCGTTGATCGCCAGGTTGTGCTTGTTGGCCTCGGCAAAGCGCGTCACCTCGCGCTTTTCCTGCGCAAAGGCCTTGACCACGCGGATGCCCGGGATCGTATCGGCCAGCACGTTGGTGATTTCCGACCAGATCCGGTCGATCTTCTCGAAGCCGTGGCGCAGGCGGTCGCGCACCAGGTGGATCATCCACGCGATGAATGGCAGCGGCACGAGTGTCACGAGCGCCAGCCATGGGTCGATCGAAACCAGGATGACGGCCGTCATCGCGATCATCAGCACATCCGTGGCGAAATCGAGCAGGTGCAACGACAGGAACACGCTGATGCGGTCGCTTTCCGAACCGATGCGCGCCATGAGGTCGCCGGTGCGCTTGCCACCGAAATATTCGAGCGACAGCTTGAGCAGGTGCTCGTAGGTGGTCGTTCGCAGGTCGGCGCTGATGCGCTCGGACACGCGCGCCAGCAGATACGTGCGCGCCCAGCCCAGCACCCAGGCCACCAGCGCGGCGCCAAACAGGCCGGACAGATAGAGCGTCACCAGGCGGTAATCGACCGGCTGCCCGTTCTGGTAGGGGATCAGCACCTTGTCCATCAAGGGCATCGTCAGGTACGGCGGCACCAGGGTGGCGGCCGTGCCGATCAGCAGCAGGGCGAAACCGGCCAGCAATTCCCACCGATACGGCTGGGCGAAGCGCCACAGGCGCAGCAGCGCCCAGGTCGAGGGCGGCTGCTCCAGTTCACGGCTGCATTGCGGGCAGTTGTCTTCACCGGCCGGGAGGGGCGCTTTGCAGGTCGGGCAGATGTCCGCGTCGGGCTGCGCGGCCTTGGCGCCGGTGGTCAGGGCGTTGCGCTGGGCGTCGAAAGCATCGGCCAGCCGCAGCGCGTCGGTATTGTGGCCCAGCGTGTAGCGCCAGCTTGCCAGCCGGCGCTGGCCGTCGGACAACTCCAGCGTGCCGACGCCGGCGTGGTCGCTGTGGGCCAGCGTCATGCCGGGGGCGATGTCCCAGCTTTGCAAATCCTTTTCACCCACGGCTTGGCCGATCAGGCGACGGTTCGTAACAACCAGCCACCCTTGGGTAAAATGCAATCTCGCGTCCAAATCCAGCTGCAGCCCGGCCAGGACGGTTTCTTCTGGAGCAAGGCTTGAGCCGAGCACGACACGCCAGGGTTCCTGAGCGCGGACGACGGTGGGGGCGGACGATGGGGAGGACTGGGTCATCAGTGGCGCAAAGAATTCAAAAAGCGCGTCCAAATGGCCAAAAAACAGCCCAAAACGGGAAAAGGACGAACATAAATCGAGGCAAGAGTGCGGCGTCGCAATTGTTGCGGCCTGCAAAATTTGCTCGCAAGTATACATAGCCACGCCAGCACGGCATTTGGTGCGCTGCACAACGCACTCCGGGCTCAAGACGTCAACGCCGACGCCGTTGTAACGTTATTGAAAGGTAACGGTTCGGTTTCACGGACCAATTCACGGGTACATCGCCCCCTGCTTCCAAGCAAATTCAATGAAGAAGAAGGACATTGAGATTCTCGATGTCATGTCGCTGCGCGGCCCGAATATGTGGACATATCGGCCAGTGCTGGAGGCATGGGTCGATATTGGTGAACTGGAGGACTCTCCCTCCAACACGATTCCGGGGTTCTACGAGCGTCTGTCGACATGGCTGCCCACGCTGATCGAGCACCGCTGCAGCCCCGGCGTGCGCGGCGGTTTCCTGATGCGCTTGAAGGAAGGCACCTGGCCGGGGCACATCCTGGAACACGTCACCCTCGAGTTGCAGAACCTGGCCGGCATGCCCGGCGGTTTCGGCAAGGCGCGCGAGACACCCGTGCGCGGCGTCTATAAGGTGATCGTCCGCGCCTGGCACGAAGACGTGACCCGTGCTGCCCTGTTCGCCGCCCGTGATCTGGTCATGGCGGCCATCGAAGACCGCCCGTACGACGTGGACGCCGCCGTCGAAACGCTGCGCGACATGGTGGACGAACAGTGCCTGGGCCCCAGCACCGCCTGCATCGTCGAAGCCGCCGATGACCGCAATATCCCGTCCATCCGCCTGTCGGACGGCAATCTCGTGCAACTCGGCTACGGCGCTCGCCAGCGCCGCATCTGGACGGCCGAAACCGACCGCACCAGCGCTATCGCCGAATCCATCTCGCGCGACAAGGACCTGACCAAGAGCCTGCTGCAGTCGTGCGGCGTGCCGGTGCCGGAAGGGCGCATGGTCGACAGCGCCGAAGACGCCTGGGATGCGGCCGAAGACATCGGCGTGCCGGTGGTGGTCAAGCCTTACGACGGCAATCACGGCCGCGGCGTATTCACGAACCTGATGACGCGCGAAGAGGTGGAAACCGCTTACGCCGTGGCCATCGAGGAAGGCAACGGCGTGATCGTCGAGCGCTTCGTCTCCGGTAACGAACACCGCCTGCTGGTGGTGGGCGGCCGCCTGGCGGCGGCGGCGATGGGCGAAACCGCGTCGGTGGTCGGCGATGGCAACTCGACCATCGAAGAACTGATCGAATCGCAGATCAACTCCGACCCGCGCCGCGGCAACACCGAAGAACACCCGCTGAACTGCGTGCGCCTGGATTCCGCCGCGCGCCTCGAACTCAAGCGCCAGGGCTATGCCGACGGCAGCGCCGTGCCGCCCGCGGGCCGCAGCGTGCTGATACAGCGCAACGGCAACGTCGCCTTTGACGTGACCGACCGCGTGCACCCGAGCGTGGCCGCGCACGCATCGCTGGCCGCGCGGGTTGTCGGACTCGACATTGCCGGTGTAGACCTGGTGGCCGAAGACATCTCGCGCCCGCTGGACGAGCAGCGCGGCGCCATTGTCGAAGTCAACGCCGGGCCCGGTCTGCTGATGCATATTCGGCCGGCCCAGGGCGAACCACGCCCCGTGGGCCGCGCGATTGTCGACCACCTGTTTTCCGACAAGGATGGCACGCAGGACGATGGCCGCATTCCTATCGTCGGCATCACGGGCACCAACGGCAAGACCGTCGTGGCCAAGTTGGTGGCGCAGATGCTGCAACTGTCGGGCAAGCACACGGGGTTGGGCTGCAGCGATGGCCTGTACCTCGATCGCCGTCAAGTGGAATCCGGCGCGCGTACCGACCGCGCCGCGTGGGACGCCTGCCATCGCATCCTGATGAACCGCGCGGTGGAAGCCGCCGTGTTCGAGAGCGACAGCGGCATGATCCTCTCGCAGGGGCTGCCGTATGACCGTTGCCAGGTGGGCGTCGTCACCAACTTCGGCAAGCCCGATCACCTGGGCGATTTCTACGTCGAAGACGAAGACCGCATGGTCAGCGTCCTGCGCACGCAGATCGACGTGGTGCTGAAGACCGGCGTCGGCGTGCTCAATGCCGCCGATGCGCGCCTCGTTGAAATGGCAGAGCTGTGCGATGGCGAAGTGATCTTCTTCGCCTTGTCGGGCGATCTGGAGGCCATCGCCGCGCATCGCGCTGCTGGCAAACGGGCCGTGTTCGTGCGCGACGGCAAGGTGGTGCTCGCTACTGGCCCGACCGAACTGGCGCTGGCCGACGTGTCGGCCATTCCCCTGACCTACGACGGCCGCGTGCCGTTCCAGCTTGAAAACGTGCTGGCGGCTGTGGCCACCGGCTGGGCTCTGGGCATTTCGAACGATCTGATGCGCGCCGGCATCATGACCTTCGATGTGGGGCAGGTGGATGTGCCGGGCCGCTTCACGCTGTTCCAGCACCATGGCGCCACGATCGTGGTGGATGACGCGCACAACGCGTCGGCACTGGAAGCCCTGGCCGCTGCGCTGGACAACTTCCCGGCGCAACGCCGCACGCTTGTGTTCGGCGCCGGCCTGCAACGCCGCGATGAAGACCTGGTGGCGCAAGGCACGGTTATCGGACAGACATTCGACCGCGTGCTGCTGTGCGAAGACGCCAGCGTCAAGCGCACCGATGCCGAGTTCGATCGCCAAGCACGCGCGCTGCTCAAGCAAGGGTTGCAGGCAGGCGGTCGCGTGGCTGAAGTCGTCGTCGAAGCGGCCAAGCGCCGGGATGTCGTGGACGCGGCGCTCTCGCAGGTCACAGCAGGCGACCTGCTGGTTTTGCAATGCGATGAGTGTGCCATCGAGGGCACCGTCCAGCAGGTACACCAGTGGATGGGCCGTGCCGAATCCCAGAACTGACGATCGGGCCTGAGTCAGAAAGAACGCCCAAAGCACAACGGAAAGCTGATTGCATGGAAGTTTCTCGTATCCGGGCCTTGCGCGGCCCAAATCTCTGGTGCCGCCATACGGCCATCGAGGCCATCGTGGCCTGCTCGGACCAATCCCAACTGCTGGCCGAGCTGCCGGGCTTTGAAGACCGCCTGCGCGCGCGCTTTCCGGCGATTGGCCCGATGCGCCCCGATGACGAAGCCGATGCGCCATCGATTGCGCACGCGCTGGAAGCCGCCGCGCTGGGCCTGCAAGCTGCCGCCGGTTGCCCGGTGACGTTCAGCCACACCGAGCCCACGCTCGAACCGGGCACGTATCAGGTCGTCGTCGAATACACCGAAGAAGAAGTGGGCCGACTGGCATTCGAGCTGGCCGGCCAACTTTGCCTGGCCGCCCGCGACGACCAGCCGTTTGATCTGGACGATGCACTGCACCGCCTGCGCGAGCTGGACGAAGACGTACGCCTGGGGCCGAGCACCGGCTCCATCGTCGACGCCGCCGTGGTGCGCGGCATTCCGTATCGCCGCCTCACGCAGGGCTCGATGGTGCAGTTTGGCTGGGGCAGCAAACAGCGCCGCATTCAGGCCGCCGAAACCGACATGACCAGCGCCGTGGCCGAATCGATCGCGCAGGACAAGGACCTCACGAAGGCCCTGCTGCATGCGGCCGGTGTGCCAGTGCCGCTGGGCCGTTCGGTGCGCAGCGCCGAGGAAGCCTGGGAAGCCGCGCAGGAAATCCACGGCCCGGTCGTGGTCAAGCCCCGCGACGGCAACCAGGGCAAGGGCGTGGCCGTACGCATCCGCACGCGCGAAGAAGTGATGACGGCGTACGAAGCGGCGGCCGACATTTCTTCGGACGTGATCGTCGAGCGCTACATCCCCGGCCATGACTTCCGTCTGCTCGTGGTGGGCAAGCACCTGGTGGCAGCTGCGCGCCGCGACCCGCCGCAAGTCATCGGTGACGGCAAGCACACCGTGCGCGAGCTGGTCGACGAAGTGAACCGCGACCCGCGCCGCGGCGAAGGACATGCCACGTCGCTCACGAAAATCCGCTTCGACGACATTGCACTGGCCACGCTCGCCAAGCAGGGCCTGAGCGCCGACGCCGTGCCGCCCAAGGGCACGCGCGTGGTGTTGCGCAATAACGCGAACCTTTCCACGGGCGGCACCGCCACCGACGTGACCGACGACGTGCACCCGGCTATCGCGGCGCGTGCCGTCGCGGCCGCGCAGATGGTCGGCCTCGACATCTGCGGGGTAGACGCCGTGTGCGAAACCATGCTCAAGCCGTTCGAGGACCAGGCCGGCGGCATCGTGGAAGTCAACGCCGCACCGGGTTTGCGCATGCACCTGCAGCCGTCGTACGGCAAGGGCCGTGCCGTGGGCGAGGCGATTGTCTCGACGATGTTTGCGGATGGCGACGACGGCCGCATCCCCGTGGTGGCGGTGTCCGGCACCAACGGCAAGACGACGACCGTGCGCCTGATTACCCATCTGCTGGCGTCCAGTGGTCTGCGCATGGGCATGACCGGCACCGATGGCGTGTACATCCAGGGCCAGCGCATCGACACCGGCGACTGCAGCGGCCCGCGCAGCGCGCGCAACGTGCTGCTGCATCCGGATGTCGATGCCGCCGTCTTCGAAACCGCGCGCGGCGGCCTGCTGCGCGAAGGTCTTGCGTTCGACCGCTGCGATGTGGCCGTGGTGACGAACGTGGGCGAAGGCGACCACCTGGGCCTGAACTACATCAGCACGGTGGAAGACCTGGCCGTGCTCAAGAGCGTGATCGTGCAGAACGTGGCGCCGCGCGGCATGGCGGTGCTCAACGCCGCCGACCCGATGGTCGCGCGCATGGCGGAGGGCTGCCCTGGTTCGGTCACGTTCTTCGCGCACGATCCGGGCCTGCCGACCCTGGCGCTGCACCGCGCGCAGGGCAAGCGCGTGGTGTTTGTCGATGGCCCCGAGATCGTAGCCGCCGAAGGTGCCAACGAAACGCGCATCGCACTGGCCGACATTCCGCTCACGCGCAACGGCACGATCGGATTCCAGGTGGAAAACGCGATGTCGTCGATTGCGGCGGCATGGGCGCTTGGCATCGACTGGACGGTGATCCGCCGCGGGCTGGCGACGTTTGTGAACGACGCCGCAACCGCGCCGGGGCGCTTCAACCTGTTCGACTACAAGGGCGCCACGCTCATCGCCGACTACGGCCATAACCCGGATGCCATCCAGGCACTGTGTAACGCGGTAGCCACCATGCCGGCGCAGCGTCGCATGGTGGTGATCAGCGGGGCCGGCGACCGCCGCGACGAAGATATCCGCAAGCAGACGCAGATTCTTGGCGGCGTGTTTGACGATGTCGTGCTGTATGAAGACCAATGCCAGCGCGGGCGCGCCGATGGTGAAGTGCTTGCGCTGCTGCGTGAAGGGTTGCAGGGTGCGTCACGCACGAGCCGTGTTGATGAAATCCGTGGTGAATTTCTGGCTATCGACACCGCGCTGGGGCGGTTGCAGCCGGGGGACCTCTGCCTGATTTTGATTGATCAGGTGGAGGAGGCATTGGAGCATATTGCTCGGCGGGTTGCTGAGTAGATTAGAACCCCGGTGAACTTCGCTGGGGTTTTGGTTTTGTTTTTGTGGTGCATCCCTTGTTTCATCCCCTGCCGGGGCTGACTCACTTTCTTTGGTCTTGCCCAAAGAAAGTAAGCAAAGAAATGCGCGCCCGAGATGGCGACCCCCTCCTTGAATTTCTGTCGCAGGGAGGGGAAGGGAAAAACTCGCTGCGCTCAGACAGTTTCCCTTCCTTTTTCCTCCCTGCAACAGAAATTCAAGGCGCCATCTAGGGCAGGAAAGTCAAAAGACAAAAGCCACACCCTCTGGGCGCCAGCCCAAACGACAAGGCCAACCGCGCGACGGGTTGGCTTTTCTCTTTTGACGTTGAGCCCTTGATGGCGCCTTGAATTTTTGTGAGCGGGCGGATCAAGGAAGGAGGCTGTCTGAGCGCAGCGAGTTTGCCTCCTTCCCCGCACGGTCACACAAATTCAAGGGGGTGTCGCCATCTCGGGCGCGCCTTTCTTTTGCTTACTTTTCTTTGGCAAGACAAAGAAAAGTGAGTCGGTCCCGGCAGGGAACGAAAGGGGGATGGACCAACAACAAAAGAACAAGGCACAAACCACGCCCCAGCCCCTCCAACACCATTACCCTATGATGACGCCTCCCCCTAGTCCCCTCGCCATCATGCCCAATCCCATCACGCCAGCCCCGGTAGAACTGGCGAAGTGCTACCGCCTCCTGAACCACGGCCCGACCACGCTGGTCACCTCCGCCCACAACGGCGTGCGCAACGTCATGGCTGCCGCCTGGGCGATGCCGCTCGACTTTGACCCACCCAAGGTGCTGGTCGTGGTCGACAGCCGCACACTCACACGTGAGTTGATCGAAGGCTCGGGCGTGTTTGCACTCAACATTCCCACCCGCGCGATTGCCGAGACCACGCTGACGGTCGGCACACTCTCGGGCCGCGATGTCGACAAGTTCGATGCCCTGGGCCTCGTCACCATGCCCGCCCGTACGATCGACGTGCCGCTGGTGGCAGGTTGTGCAGGGTGGCTCGAATGCCGCGTCATTCCGGAGCCGCACAACGAGAAGCGCTACGACCTCTTCATCGCAGAAGTGACCGCCGCCTGGGCCAATCCTGCGCTGTTCAGCAACGGTCGCTGGCACTTTACGGATGCTGGCAGCAAGACCCTGCACTACCTCGCGGGCGGTGCATTCTTTGAGACCGGCGAAGCGTTCACCGTCGAGGTGAAACAGCTATGAGCGTTATCGCCATCCGCCCGTTGATCGATGAGGATGTTGCAGCGTTCAAGGCGCTGCGCCTGAGGGCCATTCAAGACGCGCCCACCGCCATCTGGCCGACGCACGATGAAGAGGCTGCGCGCACGCTTGATGAAACGCGTAACCGCATCCGCACAACCGATCATCAGATCGTGTTGGGTGCTTTTGCCGGGCCTGAGCTGGTCGGTATTGCCGGCTTGCGGCGTGAAGCGCTTGCGCAAGTCGCGCACAAGGCCGTGCTGTGGGGCGTGTTTGTTGACCCTGCACATCGGCGCGGCGGCATTGCCGGCCGCCTGCTGCACGCCGCCATTACGCACGCGCGTGCTGCACGCGTATTGCAGATTCATCTTTGCGTGAACGCCGAAAACCCGCGTGCGCAAGCGCTGTATCGCAACGCGGGTTTCGAAACCTTCGGCATTGAGCGCCGCGCCATGCGTGTCGGTGATCGCTTCTACGACGAAGAACACATGGCGCTGCGGCTGGACGCCTAGCGCTCCGTCCGATAGTCCGTTGGCCGCATGCCTGTCCATTTGCGGAAGGCGCGGTGAAAGGCGCTCGGTTCCGCAAAGCCGACCGCGACGGCAATGTCGGCGATGGTGCGGCGCGTGTCCTGCAACTGGCCGATGGCAATGTCGCGCCGCAGGTCGTCCTTGATCGACTGATACGTGTGGCCTTCCAGCTTCAGGCGCCGCCGCATGGTGGCCTCGGCCACGTTCAGTTTGAGCGCCATTGCGTCCGACGCGGGCCAACTGGCCACGGGCAGATTGCGCAGCGTCTTGCGCACGCGCGCGGCGAAGGAATCCGGGTTGCGGTACTTGACGATGAAGCTGCCCGGCGCATCGCGCAGGAACGTCTTGATGGACGCGGCCGTCTGAATGACCGGCAGGTCGAGAAAGGTGGGCGATAGGTCGACGTACGACGCATCGTGCTTGAACGCCATGTCGTCGCAAAACATCAGGCGATATTCCTGCGCATCCTGCGGCGCGGCGCACCGGAAGCGCGCGGCAATGAAGGGAATGCGCCGCCCCACGAGCCAGCACACCAGCCCGTAGACCATGATGAGCCACGTGGCGTAGGTGAACATGGGCGGCACACGCGTGCCCTTGCGGTGCACGAACACGAGACGCACACGCTGATCGTCTTCTTCAACGCGTACATGCAGGTCATCCAGAACCAGCCGCAAAAAACCCGTGGCCCGTGCAAGCGCCTGCCGGCCGGTGCGCGCCGTGAGCGCCGCCTGCGTCATCGTCACGAAGCTGCCCCAGCGCATGGGGTGCGCATCCTGTCCGAAGAACTCATCGTCCATGGCCTGCGCAATACCGGCCCACAGCGCACCGTACTGTGCGGACGACACGCGGCTGCGCGGCTGCGCCAGCATCTGCGGCGTGATGCCCGCAGCGGCCATGATGGGCTGCATGTCCACGCCATGCGCGCGGGCGCGCGTCACGGCCTCGTTGACGAGGCTGACAGAGACGGTTCCTTTCTCGTTGTTTTTCATCGGCATGGCAAATCCGCTCACGCAAGTTGATCGTGACGGGCATCGAAGCCGCCCGGCCGCGTGCCTACACTTTTTCCCCATCGAACCCGAGCGCCGCGGGCTGCACAGTGTAAGGCGCCTGCACAGGCAGCGTCACGCGGCCCCGGCCAGCAAACAAGCAAGAGCCAAGCGATGGACGACTTCTATACCGAAGAGCAGCGGATGATCCACGACGCTGCGCGCGCCTTTGCCACCGAACGCCTGGCGCCCAACGCCGCGCAGTGGGACCGTGACGGCGCCTTACCCGACGAGGTGGTGCGCGAGATGGGCGAGCTGGGCCTGCTGGGCATGATCGTGCCGGCGGAGTGGGGCGGTTCGTACACCGACTACGTGGCCTATGCGCTTGCGCTGGAAGAGGTGGCTGCCGGGTGCGCTGCCAGCGCGACGATGATGAGCGTGCACAACTCGGTGGGCTGCGGCCCCATCCTCAAGTTCGGCACCGAGGCGCAGAAGGCGCGTTACCTGCCGGACCTGGCCACGGGCCGCGCGATTGGCGCGTTCTGCCTGACCGAGCCGCACGCCGGCTCCGAAGCCAACAACCTGCGCACCCGTGCGGTACTGCGCGACGGCAAGTGGGTGCTCACCGGCAACAAGCAGTTCGTCACCAACGGCGCACGCGCGGACATCGCCATCGTCTTTGCCGTGACGGACCCTGAGGCGGGCAAGCGCGGCATCTCGGCCTTCATCGTGCCGACGGACACGCCGGGCTTTCACGTCGGGCGTCCCGAACACAAGCTCGGCATTCGCGCATCGGACACCTGCCCGATCACCCTGGAAGACTGCGCCGTGCCCGAAGAGAACCTGCTGGGTGAGCGTGGCGAGGGCCTGAAGATCGCATTGTCGAACCTGGAAGGCGGACGCATCGGCATTGCTGCGCAAGCCGTGGGCATTGCGCGCGCCGCGTTCGATGCGGCGCGCAACTACGCGAATGAGCGCATTCAGTTCGGCAAGGCGCTGCGCGAGCACCAGACCATCGCCAACATGCTGGCCGACATGGCCACGCGCCTGAATGCGGCGCGCCTGCTCGTTCACCACGCAGCGCGCCTGCGCAGTGCAGACAAGCCGTGCCTGTCGGAGGCCTCGCAGGCCAAGCTCTACGCGTCGGAACTGGCGGAAGAGATCTGCTCCAACGCCATCCAGATTCACGGCGGCTATGGCTACCTGGCCGACTACGCCGTCGAGCGCCACTACCGCGATGCACGCATCACCCAGATCTACGAAGGCACCAGCGAAGTCCAGCGGATGGTGATCGCGCGGCACGTGTAGCACGCACCGCGCACATCGACCGAATACGAAAGAGCGCAAACGCGCCGACCAGGAGACGACGATGAACGAAGCGGTATCTGCAGCACAGGGTTTTGTGGAAGCGCGCGATTTTCTGCTGCGCCATCGCACCGACTACGACCGCGCGTATCGCGAGTTCGCGTGGCCGAAGCTGGACACGTTCAACTGGGCGCTCGACTACTTCGATGTGATGGCGCGCGGCAACGATAACCCGGCGCTGTGGATCGTCGATGACGCGCAGGGCGAAGGGTTGAAGCTGTCGTTTGCGCAGATGTCGGAGCGCTCGTCGTGCATGGCGAACTTCCTGCGCGGGCTTGGCATCGTGCGTGGTGACCGTCTGCTGCTGATGCTGCCGAACCGCGTCGAACTGTGGGACGTGATGCTCGCGGCGATGAAGCTCGGTGCGGTGGTGCTGCCGGCTACGACGCAGCTTTCGCCGGATGACGTGCGCGACCGCGTTGAACTGGGCGGCGCGACATGCGTGGTTGTTGATGCGGCAGAGTTGCACAAATTCGAGAGTGTTGATGCGAGTGTCAAGCGCATCGCCGTGGGCGCGCAGCGCGATGGCTGGATCGACCTGGCAGCGGCTTACGACGCGCCCGCGGAGTTCGTGCCCGACGGCCCGACCAAGGCGACCGACCCGCTGCTGCTGTACTTCACCTCGGGCACCACGTCCAAGCCGAAGCTCGTCGAACACACGCACCAGAGCTATCCGGTCGGACACCTGTCGACCATGTACTGGATCGGCCTGCAACCCGGCGACATCCACTGGAACATCAGCTCACCCGGCTGGGCGAAACACGCGTGGAGTTGCTTCTTTGCCCCGTGGAACGCGCAGGCCTGCGTCTTCGTTTACAACTACGCGCGCTTCGTGCCGAAGGACACGCTGGACGTGCTGGTGCGCTTTAACGTGACCACGCTGTGCGCGCCGCCCACCGTGTGGCGCATGCTGGTGCAGGAGCCGCTGGCCACCTACGCCGTCAAGCTGCGCGAGATCGTCGGTGCGGGCGAGCCGCTGAACCCCGAGATCATCGAGCGCGTGCGCAGCGCCTGGGGCGTGACCATTCGCGACGGCTTTGGCCAGACCGAGACCACCTGCCAGATCGGCAACACGCCGGGCCAGCCGGTCGTGCCGGGCTCGGTCGGGCGCCCGCTGCCCGGCTACCGCGTGGAGCTGGTCGACCACGACGATCAGCCCGCCAGCGAAGGCGAGATCGTGCTGCCGCTCTCGCACCGCCCGCTCGGGTTGATGCAGGGCTATGCCAACAACGCCAAAGCCACGGCCGAGGCGATGCGCAACGGCTATTACCACACCTCCGACGTCGCGATGCGGCGCGACGACGGCTACTTCGTCTATGTGGGCCGCACCGACGACGTGTTTAAGTCGTCCGACTACCGCCTGAGCCCCTTCGAGCTGGAAAGCGTGCTGATCGAGCACGAAGCCATTGCCGAGGCCGCCGTGGTGCCGAGTTCCGATCCGCTGCGCCTGTCGGTGCCCAAGGCATTCGTGACGGTGCGCCAGGGCTATGAGGCTGGCCCTGAACTGGCCCGGGCCGTGTTCCTGTTCTCGCGCGAAAAGCTGGCGCCCTACAAACGCATCCGCCGGCTGCAGTTCAGCGAGCTGCCCAAGACCATCTCCGGAAAGATCCGGCGCGTGGAACTGCGTCGGCTGGAGCTTGAACGCACGCCGCAACCGGCTCGCCTGCCTGGCGAGTACTGGGAAGAAGACTTTGCCTGATATGCCCGTCCCGCATTGAACCGATTACCACTACCGAAACCGCAACCGATACCGATTCGCCAGGAGACTCCCATGAGCGCCGTTGCCTCTCTCGCTTCCGCCAAGCCTGCCGCACAGCAGGACACCCCGCCCACCGTCAAGCTGCTGATCGGCGGCGAGTTTGTCGAATCGCAGTCGAAGGAATGGCGCGACATCGTGAACCCCGCCACGCAGGAAGTGCTGGCGCGCGTGCCGTTTGCCACGGCCGGCGAAGTGGATGCAGCCATCCGCTCCGCACATGCTGCGTTTGCCACGTGGAAGAACACGCCAGTCGGTGCGCGCATGCGCATCATGCTGAAGTTCCAGGCGCTGATTCGCGAGCACTCGCCGCGCATTGCCCGCACGCTGACGGCCGAGCAGGGCAAGACGCTGCCCGATGCCGAAGGCGATATCTTCCGCGGGCTGGAAGTGGTGGAGCACGCGTGCTCGGTGGGCTCACTGCAGCAGGGCGAGTTTCTGGAGAACGTGGCCGGCGCGGTCGACACCTACACGCTGCGCCAGCCGATTGGCGTGTGCGCCGGCATCACGCCGTTCAACTTCCCGGCCATGATTCCGCTGTGGATGTTTCCGATGGCGATCGTGTGCGGCAACACGTTCGTGCTCAAGCCGTCGGAGCAGGATCCGCTGTCGACCATGCAACTGGTGGAACTGGCCCTTGAAGCAGGTGTGCCGCCCGGCGTATTGAACGTCGTGCATGGCGGCAAGGACGTGGTCGATGCACTGTGCACGCACGAACACGTGAAGGCGATTTCGTTTGTGGGCTCGACCGCAGTGGGCACGCATGTTTACCGCCTGGGCAGCGAGCACGGCAAGCGCGTGCAATCGATGATGGGCGCCAAGAACCACGCCGTGGTGCTGCCCGACGCGAACCGCGAGCAGGCCATCAATGCGCTGGTGGGTGCGGCCTTCGGCGCGGCGGGGCAACGCTGCATGGCGACCTCCGTCGTCGTGCTGGTGGGCGCTGCGCAGCAGTGGGTGCCGGACCTGATCGCCAAGGCAAAAACGCTCAAGGTGAATGCCGGTGTCGAGCCGGGTACCGATGTCGGCCCCGTCGTCTCGCGTGCCGCCAAGCAACGCATTCTCGGCCTGATCGAATCGGGCGTGCAGCAGGGCGCCACGCTGGCGCTCGACGGCCGCAATGTGCGCGTGGCCGGCTACGAAGACGGCAACTTCATCGGCCCGACGATCTTCACCGACGTGAAGACCGACATGGACATCTACACCAACGAAATCTTCGGGCCCGTGCTGCTGGTGCTGACTGTGCCTACGCTGGACGACGCCATTGCGCTGGTCAACGCTAACCGGTTCGGCAACGGTGTGGGCCTGTTCACGCAGAGCGGCGCATCAGCACGCAAGTTCCAGAGCGAGATCGACGTCGGGCAGGTCGGTATCAACATTCCGATTCCGGTGCCGGTGCCGTACTTCAGCTTTACCGGCTCGCGCGGCTCCAAGCTCGGCGATCTGGGCCCGTATGGCAAGCAGGTCGTGCAGTTCTATACGCAAACGAAAACGGTAACGGCGCGCTGGTTTGACGACGCGGTCGACACCGGCGGCGTCAACACCACCATCAGCCTGCGCTGATCGCTCCCGGAGTGTTGTCATGAAAATCGCATTCATCGGTTTGGGAAACATGGGCGCCCCCATGGCGCGCAATCTGCTCAAGGCAGGCCATGTGCTCAGCGTGTTCGACCTGAATACGCAGGCAGTGGGCGTGCTGGTGGAAGCCGGTGCCATGGCCGCCGCGTCTCCCAAGGACGCCGTGGCCGGCGCGGAGACCGTGATCACCATGCTGCCCGCCGCCGCGCATGTGCGCCACGTGCTGACGGCGGAAGACGGCGTGCTGGCGGGCATCGCGAAGGGCGTGCCCATCATCGATTCGAGCACCATCGACCCAGCGAGTGCGAAGGCACTTGCCGCGCTGGCAGCCGAGCACGGCAATCCTTTCGTCGATGCGCCAGTCTCTGGCGGAACGGGTGGTGCAGCGGCTGGCACTTTGACCTTCATGGTGGGCGGCAGCGCGGCGGCGTTCGAACAGGTGCGCCCGGTGCTTTCTGCCATGGGCAAGAACCTCGTGCATTGCGGCGACACCGGCGCGGGGCAAGGCGCGAAGATCTGCAACAACCTCGTGCTCGGCATCACCATGGCCGGCGTGGCCGAAGCCATGTCGCTGGGCGAGGCGCTGGGCATCGACCCGAAGGTGCTGGGCGGCATCATCAACACGTCGACGGGTCGGTGCTGGAGTTCGGACACCTACAACCCGTTCCCCGGCGTGATCGACACCGCGCCATCTTCGCGCGGCTACACGGGTGGCTTTGGTACCGACCTGATGCTCAAGGATCTGGGCCTGGCCGGTGACGCAGCAAAGTCCGTCCGACAGCCGGTCTACCTTGGCGCGTTGGCACAGCAGCTGTATCAAACCGTGAGCAGCAAGGGCGATGGCAAGCTGGATTTCTCCGCCGTCATCAAGCTCTATCGGAAAGACGGAGCGGCGTGATGATTGAACTGGAAACACTGCACCAGAACACCGTCGCGGTGCTGACGCTCAAGCGTCCGCCAGCCAACGCGTTCACGCCGGAAGGTCTGCTGCAACTGCAAGGCACCGTCGCACGATTGAACGCCGATGCACGCGTGCGCGCCCTCGTCGTCACCGGCGATGGTCCGAAGTTCTTCAGCGCAGGCGCAGACCTCAACACCTTTGCCGATGGCGACCGCGATGTGGCGCGCGAGGCCGCTGCACGTTTCGGTGCCGCGTTCGAGGCGCTGCAGAATGCGCGCCCGGTGGTGATCGCCGCCATCAACGGTTTTGCGATGGGCGGCGGCCTGGAGTGCGCGCTCGCATGCGACATCCGCATCGCCGAGGCACACGCCAAGCTGGCCGTGCCAGAAACGGCCGTCGGCCTGCTGTGCTGCGGTTGCGGCACGCAGACACTGCCATGGCTCGTGGGTGAAGGCTGGGCCAAGCGCATGATCCTGACCGGCGAGCGCGTCGATGCGCAGACCGCCCTGCGTATCGGACTGGTGGAAGAGGTCGTGGAAACGGGGGCCGCGCGCGAAGCCGCCATCGCCATGGCGCTGCGTGTGACAACGTTGAGCCCGCAAGCCGTCACCTTCAGCAAGCAACTCATCCATCAGGCGCGCAACGGCGTGCCGCGCGGCGCGGCGCTGGCCGTCGAGCGTGAGCGCTTTGTCGATCTGTTTGACCACCCGGATCAGCGCGAAGGCGTGAACGCCTTTCTGGAGAAGCGTGCGCCGCGCTGGCATTCCACGCACGAATCGGAGACGCGGCAATGAGCGCCGTCCAATTGGAGACGGTGCCGCCCCAGGCCGCCGCTGCCGAGCCCGAGATGTTGATGCGTGTGGTGAACCGCCTGGCCATCATCACCCTGAACCGGCCGTCTGCGCTGAACGCGCTGTCGCACGGCATGGTGCGCCAGTTGGCCACGCTGCTGGAGCAATGCCGCCATGACGACGGCATTGCCGCGCTGGTGCTGCGCGGCGCGGGCCAGAAAGGCTTCTGCGCCGGCGGCGATGTGCGCGCGCTCTATCAGCTTGCGCAACAGGGCCGCATGGACGGCGACGACGGCTGGCTGCAATTCTTCGTCGACGAATACCGGCTCGACTACGCGCTGCACCAGTTTCCGAAGCCCATCGTTGCGCTGATGGACGGCGTCACCATGGGCGGCGGCATGGGCCTTGGGCAGGCCGCAAGGCTGCGCGTCGTGACCGAGCGCACGAAGATGGCGATGCCGGAAACGCGCATCGGCTTTCTGCCCGACGTGGGTGCTACGCGCTTTTTGAGCGTGATGTCGCCGGAGCTTGAGTTGTATGTCGGCCTCACGGGCGTAACGCTGACCGGCGCCGACGCGCTGCATTGCCACCTGGCCGATGTGTGCGTGCCTGCCGAATGGCTTGCCTCATTCGAAGACCGCCTGCAGCGCATGCCGCACGATGGCGATCTCATGCAGGCCTTGCGCCGCGTGTTCGAGCCGCCGTGCAACATTGTTCCGCACGCGCCGCTGGCACAGGCGACGCCGTGGGTGCAGCGCTATTTCGACCGCCGTTCGTCGGTCGATCGCATTGTCGCCACGCTGCGCGAGAGCCTGGAGCGCGAACAGGCACGGGAGCCGCGCCAATGGCTTCAGGCGACGCTTGAAGCCATGACCACACATTCGCCGACGATGCTGCATGTCACGCGCGAAGCGTTGCTGCGTGGTCGGCAGTTGTCGCTGGCGGAGTGCTTTCAGATGGAGCTGGGCATCGTTGCGCGCGGAATCCAGGAAGGCGATTTCTGCGAAGGCGTGCGCGCGCATCTGGTGGACAAGGATCACCGCCCT
Source organism: Ralstonia sp. 110700041-2 (assembly GCF_056280165.1). Lineage (NCBI taxonomy): Bacteria > Pseudomonadati > Pseudomonadota > Betaproteobacteria > Burkholderiales > Burkholderiaceae > Ralstonia > Ralstonia sp. 110700041-2. The sequence continues at coordinate 110,007 of NZ_JBSFAI010000003.1, forward strand.
GGCTGGGCGCCCGCCACGCTCCCGCAGGTGCGGCCTGAGCGGGTGCGGCATTTTCTGACGTCGCCCTGGCGGGCGGAGCGGCATCCGTTGGCGGGGCTTTGCTGAATCGTCATGTGACTGGAATGCCCCAAAAGCAACGGATGCGCCATTTGATGCGGTCCGCCGGGGCAGTAAGTCCGTTTCGTGACAAATTTCTGTCATAACTTACGTGTAACTTACACGGGCGAGGAGAGGTCACCCCTCACGTTCTCATCGTACGCAGCGGCTTCCGCTGCGTTTTTTTTGCCCAGCAGGGCACACATATGTTGGCCGATCTGCAGATCGGATTGAAACCGCTTTGAAGTCGCCGCTTGCCAACCCGCATGGCAGCTAGGTTTTGGTACCCTCCGTCAGACTGTTGTCACAATCGCGGTGCTAACTGGCCGGATGCATTGCCACCCCAAGGAGGCTCCTCCCATGGCGACATCCGTCGATTCATTCCAGGTGAAGGTGTATCAGGGCGACAGCGCGGTGCTGTTCGCCTTTGATGTGGCCGATGCCGATCGCGCCGATCTGGCCGGTTTTGCCATTCAATGCACGCCGCAGGGCGGGGCGCCATATTGGGTGCCCAACCGGCTAACTTTCGACACGCCCATCCATGCAGACGCGCCGCTGAAGGCCGGCAAGTACGTCGATTCCATCGACGCGCCGTTCCAGTCGTTTCACTGGGTCCACTTTCCGCCGCATGCTGCCGCGCAACTGACTTACACCGTGCACGCGCGCTACTTCGTGTCGACGAACCCCGTGCAACTGGAGACGCGCGCCACGCGCATCGTCACCGTCACGCTGCAGCAACCGATGAGCGACTGGGCCACCGTGGGCATGGTGCGCGGGTATGTGTCGTCGCAGGCGTTCATCGATCATTACGGCGGCAACACGGCATTGGCACCGGACAAGCGCGCGCAGATAAAGTCGCCGCTGCTGTACGACACGCAGCCGTATCAGGACAAGTACGCCTATCTGGGCGCCACCGGCCGCCGCCTCATCATCGATCTGTTGAACCAGTGCCACGCGTCCGACGGCTACGGTATCGACGTGCTCGCCTATGACTTGGACGAGCCTGACATCATTCGTGCGATTGCGTGGCTTGCGCAGAACGGTCGCAAGGTCCGCGTGATTCAGGACAACTCCGTCGGCACCGGCGCCAACGCCACTGGCCATGGCACCGACGACGCATTTGAGACGCAGGCCGCTGAATACTTCAAGCAGACCGGTGCCGACGTCCGCCGCACACACCTGGCACGCTTCCAGCACCACAAGGCGATCCTGCTGCGTGATGCTGCCGGCAAGCCGGTTCGTGTGCTCGCTGGCTCGGCCAACTTCTCGCTGCGCGGCCTGTACGTGCAGGCCAACAGCGTGCTGGTGTTCGAGCAAGACGCTGCGCAGCTCTACGCGCAGGTGTTCGAGCGTCTGTGGGGATGGATCGACCAGTACGGTGAGGACGCTGCCGGCAGCCGCAAGGTGGCGACTGCCTTCCGCGCCGATGCGCTGGCCGCCGACTGGCAGGCAGTGCCGCAGGGCAGCACGCCGCGTGCGCGCTTCGGCTTTTCACCGCATCAGACCGATGCGTTGCTAACGGAGGCGGCCGACCGAGTGAAGGGCGCGCTTTCGTCTGTGCTGTTTGCGGTGATGGCCACCGATGGCGGCGGCGAGATGCTGACCACGCTCGAACAGGTGGTGCCGCACAAGGCCGGGCTGCTCTCGCTGGGCGTGATCGACAAGCAGGGCGGTGTGGATGCCTTTGCGCCCGGTCGCGATGTGCCTTCGCAAACCGTGTCGTTTGCGTATTTGAAGGACGAAGCGCCTGCGCCGTTCAAGCAGGAAGTGGATGCCGGCACCGGCCAGCACATCCACCACAAGTTTGTCGTATGCGATTTCAATGGTGACGAGCCTGTCGTGTTCTGCGGCTCGTCCAACCTGTCAAAGGGCGGCGAGGAACAGAACGGCGATAGCCTGATCGCCATCTACGACCCGGCCATAGTCACGGCCTACGCGATCGAAGCCATCCGCCTGTTCGACCACTACCGCTTCCGCGCAGGCGAATCCAAGGCCACGGCCGACAAGCCGCTGGTGCTGAAGCAGTCTGCCGCCTGGGCCGACCCGTACTACGATCCGCAGAACATCAAGTTCACGGAGCGCACGCTGTTCGCCAAGTCCGGCACAGCGCTGGAGGCTGTTGTCGCGTGATCGGTGCCGGCTGCGGTTCGTGCGCCTTTATACGCGCCGCTGCCGGTCGCTCCACCATGCATCGCGCAGCCGGCGCTTGGCGATCTTGCCGTTGTCGTCGCGCGGCAGCGCTGTGGTGAACTCGATCTGGCGCGGGATCTTGAAGCCGGCAATCTGACCGCGCAGCCATTCGATCAAGGGCTCGGCCTGCAGGTCTTGGCGTTCGGTCTGCACCACCGCGACAAGGCGTTCGCCGTATTCATCGCATGGCACGCCGAAGACGGCGCAGTCGACCACATCGGGGTGGCGCAGCAGCGCATGTTCGATCTCGGCCGGGTAGATGTTGACGCCGCCCGAGATGACCATGTCCGACGCGCGGTCGCACACGTACAGGTAGCCGTCCGCGTCGAGGTAGCCCATGTCGCCGAGCGTGACCAGGCCGTCGCGCTCGATCTTGCTGCGTGCTTCGTCGTTGCCGCGGTAGGTGAAATCGGGATAGGCGGGTTGGTGGCTGTAGATCAGGCCGATCTCTCCGGTGGGGCAGGGCGTGCCGTCTTCACGCAGGATGCGCACGCGTGCGTCGCACACCGGGCGGCCGGCGCTGCCGGGGCGGGCGGCTGCGTCGCGCGGGTCCATCACCGTGATCATGCCGGTCTCGCTCGATGCATACGTTTCGTAGATGACTGGGCCGAGCCAGTCGATCATGCGGCGCTTGATCTCCGGCGCGCAGGGTGCGCCCGTGGACGCCACGAAGCGCAGCGAAGACAGGTCGTAGCGGCTGCGTTCTTCGTCGGTCAGCTTGAGCAGGCGTACATACATGATCGGCACTAAGTAGACCGTGTCGATGCGGTAGCGCTCGATCTGCTCCAGCACGCGCAGGGCATCAAAGCGCGCGTTCACCACCAGCACCTCCGCCATCTGGGCGGCTTGCTGGGCAAAGAGGCTCGGCGCGCTGTGATAGAGCGGGGCAGGCACCAGCGCACGGCAGCCCGGCACGATGCCGAATGTTGCAGCCACCACGGCGCGTGCCTTCTGCAGATGCGCTTCGAGCTGATCGAGCGGAACGGCCTGGCGTACCACGCCCTTGGGCCGCCCCGTGGTGCCCGAGGTATAGGCCATGTGCCCGCGCGGAGAAACGATCGGCCCGTCGTACGGCGTCTGCAGCGCAAGCCAGTTGGCATAGCCGTCGGCGCGGTCGGTGCCTTCTGCATCCACGCGCAGCAGCTGCACGTGGGCCGGTAGCAGCGGTTCTGCCGCATCGACGAGGTCGCGATGGCCGATCAATACCTTGGCACCGGAATCGCGAACCAGAAACTCCACCTCGGCCGGCGTGAAGTGCCAGTTGATCGGGCAGAAGTAGCACCCTGCGATGCGGCAGGCGTGCATCACGTCGATGTAGGCAGGTGCATTGCGCAGCAGCACGCCGATCACGTCGCCCTCCTGCACGCCCATGCGGCGCAAACCGCCGGCAAGGGCGGCACCGCGCGCGAGCAGCGTTTCGGCATCGGTCGGGCGATCGTCGAAGATCAGGTGGGCGGTCATGTGTGTCTCCTGCGCGAGGTCTCTTGGGGACGGTTGCTTAATCCATGCAGCATGCCGGATCGAACAGTATTGAACAATCCACGGCGAATTTCGCACACTGGTGAATGCGATTGGACAACGCTCTCCTTGGCCGCGTGAGCCGTGACACCGGAATTCGGTTTGAGGGGCAACCCGCCGATATCACCGCAGACCGCGTGAAAGGTCTGCGGCAGTAAGATGCATGCCTGAAGCCAAAAAGCCCGCCCGGTGTGATGCGAGGCGGGCCTTTTTCTCGGGCGCGCGCGATTGTGCCCGGTTGTGACCGCGGCCGCCTTCAGGCACAATGCGCCCCGTTGTGGAGATGGCATGCCTCCCTTAACCGCCGGTTAGCGCGTAACGATACCGGCTGATGATGCCTACAAGTTCCTGGTCGAAGGAAGTTGTAGGCACACGCCCAAACGACGTTCTGTCGCTCAGGTTTGAGTTCTTCGAATCTGGTCATCATGAAGAAAATGGCTACACGCTCCGAGCCGCTGCTCATGTTCGGGTATCTGCTGCGCTGGCTTTCGCTCGGTTCGCTCGTCGGCATGCTCGCCGGGCTTGGCTCTGCGGTGTTGCTGATGGCGCTCGATTGGGCAACCAACACGCGCACCGCACACCCTTGGCTGCTGTGGTTCCTGCCCGTGGCGGGGCTGGCCGTGGGCTTGCTCTACCACTACACGGGGCGCTCGGTGGAAGGCGGCAACAATCTGCTCATCGACGAGATCCACGACCCCAAGCGTGTCGTCCCCAAGCGCATGGCGCCGCTCATCCTGCTGAGCACCGTTGTCACCCACATCTTTGGCGGGTCAGCCGGGCGTGAGGGCACGGCCGTGCAGATGGGCGGCAGCTTTGCTGATTACCTGACGCGGCTGTTCTCATTGGCCCCGGCGGACCGGCGCATCTTGCTGATGGCGGGCATCAGCGCCGGTTTCGCGTCGGTGTTCGGCACGCCGCTGGCCGGTGCCGTATTTGGACTGGAAGTGCTTGCGATCGGCCGTTTGCGCTATGACGCGATCCTGCCGTGCTTCATCGCGGCCATCGTGGGCGACCTGGTGCCACCGCTGCTGGGCGTGCACCACACGCCGTATGCGATTCCGTTTGTGCCGCATCTCACGCCCGTCGCGATCGGCCTGGTCGTGGTGGCCGGCATCGTCTTCGGTCTGGCGGGCATGACGTTCGCGGCGCTCACGCACCGGCTCAGCCGCCTGTTGAAGCGTCACATCGCCTTTGGGCCGCTCCGCCCCGTGCTGGGCGGCAGCGTGGTCGTGGCGGCGGCGTTGGCGCTGGGGACGGACAAATATCTCGGCCTCGGCATTCCGGTCATCGTGGATACGTTCCACAATCCGCTGCCCGCCTACGACTTTGCCGGCAAGGCGGCCTTCACCATCGTGACGCTGGCGTCCGGTTTCAAGGGCGGTGAGGTCACGCCGCTGTTCTACATCGGCGCCACGCTGGGCAATGCGTTGGGTTACGTGCTGCCGTTGCCCTTCCCGCTGCTGGCGGGCCTTGGGTTCGTTGCCGTGTTTGCGGGTGCCGCCAATACGCCCATCGCGTCGACCTTGATGGCGATGGAACTCTTCGGCCCCGAAGTCGGCACATTTGCTGGCATTGCCTGCGTGGTGAGCTATCTCTTCTCAGGCCACACCGGCATCTATCATGCGCAGCGCATCGGCCATGCGAAGCGCCCTACCGAAGCAGCGCCGGCAGGGCAGGTTCCGGCCGAGTCAGCCGAGCGCCCTTAGCACTGCGATGCGCGCTCGGATTCAAGCAGCGTCCTCACTCAAACACCGTAGAAGCGTTCGCACAACGCCGCACTTGCGCCGAGTTTGCGCGACAGGTCGGACGCCGCCTGCAACTGCTTCGCGACGACATCCCCAGAGGTGCGTGCCGCTTCCAGCCGGGAGGCTGCGCCCGACAGCGTCAGCGCAGCCATGAACTTGTCGCCGGAACCGAAGATGGGCGTGGCAAACGCCGCCGTGTGCTGGTCCCGCGCGCCCGAGGTGAACAGCGGCAGCTTGGGTGTTTCGTCATACAGCGCTTCACCCAGCCCCCAGTAACGCAGCACGTGGCTGATGGCCGTGTCGTCCAGCGGCAGCGACGTGCCGGGCAGCCGCGTCTCACGCAGGCCTTCCGAGGGCTCGGCGCGGAACAGGCACAGCCGCCGGCCGTGATCGACGACGTAGTACGATGCGCTCTCTCGCGTGGCGGCCGCCAGCGCGTGCAGCACCGGTTCCACCACGGAAGACAAGTGGAACGACTGCTCGTAGAGCTTGCCGAGATACAGCAGGCGTGGCCCGAGCGAGTACGCGCCGGACTCGGAGCGGATGACATAGCTCATGCGCTCCAGCGAGTTCATCAGCCGATACACCGTGGTCTTGTGCATGCCCGAGGCTTGCGCCAAGGCTGCGAGCGACAAGGCTTCCGCCCCCGGCTTGAAGCAATCCAGCAAGGCCAGCGCCTTTTCTACTGCGGCAACGCCGTCATTCCCCATTTCCGAATCCCCGAACTCCGAAGGGCACAATTGTACTATGTACAACGTTGTTGTATCTGGCGGAAGGGTAAACGCTAGTGGATCGACCCGCTTGCCGTGGCTATAGTGATTTCACTTGGTACACCACAGTTTTACACAGTAAAACATCACAGTCTGAGGCAGGTTTTTCATGAGTACCCCTTCGCACAACACTTCCGCCATCGTTCGCGATATCGAACGCGTTTCCCCCGCGCTGGTCGAGGCGGCTGCCCGCTTTCAGGCGGCCATCCTGGCCGACGTTGCCGGCCGCCGCGGCACCTTGAACTGTCGCGTCAAACCGCTCGCGCCGACCATGAAAGTGGCCGGGCCGGCTGTAACGGTCGAAGTTCGCCCGGGCGACAACCTTGCCATCCATGCCGCCCTGGCGGTTGCCAAGCCCGGCGATGTGATCGTGGTGGACGGCAAGGGTGACCAGAGTTGCGCGCTGATCGGCGAGATCATGGCCACGCAGGCGCAGGCCACTGGCATCGCCGGGTTTGTCATCGATGGCGCGGTGCGCGATTCGCACGAGTTGGCGAATGGCACGTTCCCGATTTTCTCTGCCGGCTTGAACCCGTGCGGGCCGACCAAGAGCGTGGCTGGCCGCGTGAACCTGCCCGTGTCCGCCGCCGGCGCAACGGTGCATCCGGGGGACCTGGTGGTGGGCGATGCAGATGGCGTGGTCGTGATCCCGCGTGCCGACGTTGAGCGCATTCTCGTGCTCGCACAGAAAAAGGTGGATGCCGAAGCGGCCCGCATTGCGGCGATCCGCAAGGGCGATACGCGCCCCGGCTGGCTCGAGAAGGAACTGCGCGCGGCGGGCATGCTGGCTGAAGGCGAGGCACTGTAATGAGCACGACTGCAACCAAGCCTGTCCTGCTCGTCACGGCGGCTGACCTGGCACCGCAAGCATTGGAGATGCTGGGCGATTTTGAAGTCGTGTTTGCCGGCAAGCAGCCCACCGAAGACGACATCGTCGCGCTCTGCGCACGGCACAAGCCGGTGGCGATCATCGTGCGCTACGGCAAGATCAACGCCCGCATCATGGATGCAGCCGCCGGCAACCTGCAGGTGATCTCCAAGCACGGCAGCGGTATCGACGTCATCGATCAGGATGCTGCCGCGGCGCGTGGCATTGCGGTGCGTGCCGCGGTGGGGGCCAACGCGGCTGCTGTGGCCGAGCATGCGTGGGCGCTGATCCTCGCATGCGCAAAGTCCGTCCCGCAGCTCGACGCGCGCATGCGTGCTGGGCATTGGGACAAGGCGACGCACAAGTCGGTCGAACTGGATGGCCGCACGCTTGGCCTGGTCGGCCTGGGTGCGATCGGGCGCCGGACTGCTGCCATCGGCCTGGCGTTCGGGATGAAGGTTCTTGCATTCGACCCGTACACGAAAGAGGCGCCGGCAGGCGTCCAGCTGGTGGCGCTCGGTGAGTTGTACGCGCAGTCTGACGTGGTCTCGCTGCACTGCCCGTTGACCGCCGAGAACCGCAAGATGCTGAACCGCGACGCGTTCAGCTGCTTCAAGCCCGGCGCGATTCTGGTCAACACGGCGCGCGGCGGCCTCATTGACGAAGCCGCGCTGGTGGAAGCGCTGGCCAACGGCCGACTCCGTGCAGCGGGGCTCGACAGCTTCGACGTGGAGCCGATGACGGTGCCGCATCCGTTCCAGGGCGTTGCCAACATCATTCTGTCGCCGCACATCGGCGGCGTGAGCGACGCGGCCTACGTGAACATGGGTAAGGGCGCCGCGGCCAATGTGCTCGCAGTGATCGAGGAACGTGCCAGCACGGCGGCGTGATGTCCATGTTCCTGCTCTCGCCACCGGCGATGCGTGAAGCCGAAGTCTTCACGCGCATGCCGGCCAAGTTTCGCAAGCCCGATGTCCAGACGGAATGGGCACGCGCCAATCGCGGCGGGCAAGCCACCGACTCGTTTCTCGAAGGACCGGTGTGGTGTCCGGATGGCCGCGGCTACGGCCATCTGTACGTGACGGATATCCCGCACGGCCGCGTCTTCCGCATCTCGCCGGCGGGCGATTGGGAACTGGTGACCGAATACGACGGCGAGCCCAACGGCATGAAGTTCGTCGACGATGCACACCTGCTCATCACCGACTACCGCAACGGGCTGATGCTGCTCGACATCAAGCGCGGCGAAGTCACGCCGTATCTTGAGCGCCGCAACTCTGAGCGCTTCAAGGGCGTGAACGACCTGACGTTCGATTCGCACGGCAACCTGTACTTCACCGACCAGGGCCAGACCGGCCTGCAAGACCCGACGGGGCGCGTCTATCGCCTCTCGCCGGAAGGCAGGCTCGACATGCTGCTCGGCAATTGCCCCAGCCCCAACGGGCTCGTGCTGTCGCCCGACGAGAAAGTGCTCTACGTCGCCATGACGCGCGGCAACTGCGTGTGGCGTGTGCCGTTGCAGGCCGATGGCTCTGTCAGCAAGGTCGGACAGTTCTTCACGTCGTACGGCCCGAGCGGCCCGGATGGTTTGACGATCGACACCGCGGGGCGGCTGTTCGTGGCCAACCCCGGACTCGGCCGCGCATGGGTGCTGAACCACCGTGCGGAGCCGGACATGATCTTGACCAGCCCCGAAGGTGCATCGCTCACGAACCTATGCTTCGGTGGCCCCGAAATGAAGACGCTCTTCATGACCGAATCGGTGTCCGGCACGGTGCTCAAGTCCGAGATGGACATCGCCGGCCCGCTGCCGCATCGAGCAAAGCAGACAAAAGTCACGCCCTAGCCCCAGCTCATCGATACCCGACCCTGAGTGCTCATAGAAGCGCGACGGAGGAGACCATGCAAATGTCCCAGACTTTGAGTGCCACCACGCCAGCGCATGGCGCGGATGTGCGCTCCGCCGCTACGCTGCCCGATGCGGACTACCAGGCGAGCGAACGCACGCTGGCCAAGGCGTTCCGCCGCATCCTGCCGTTCATCTTCGCCTGCTATGTGATCAGCTATCTCGATCGCACCAACGTGGGGTTTGCCGCGCTCACCATGAACAAGGACATTGGCCTGACCGCCGAGCAGTTCGGGTTCGGCGCGGGGCTGTTCTTCATCGGCTATTTCCTGTTCGAGATCCCGAGCAACCTCATCATGCAGAAGGTGGGGGCGCGCATCTGGATCGCGCGGATCATGATCACGTGGGGCATCTTCTCGATGGCCACGGCGTTTGTGGTCGGGCCCAAGAGTTTTGCGGCTGCGCGCTTTCTGCTGGGCCTTGCCGAAGCAGGCTTCACGCCGGGCATCTACCTGTACTTCACGCACTGGTTTCCGGGCAAGTGGCGCGCCAAGGTGACGGCGGCCTTCCTGGTCGGCATTCCGGTGGCGAACATGGTCGGCTCACCCATTTCCGGCGCCCTGCTCGAACTCGGCGGTCTGCATGGGCTGCGCAGCTGGCAATGGCTGTTGCTGATCGAAGGGCTGCCGGCGGTGCTGCTCGGTATTGCGTGCCTGTTTGTGCTGGCGGATCGGCCTGAAAAGGCCAAATGGCTCACCGACGATGAGAAGGCCGTGCTCGCGCGCCGCCTCGCCATGGAGCAGCGCGCCATCGCCAGCAAGCACGGCACGACCCTGCGCGATGCGATGACCAACTGGCGCGTCTTCGTGCTGGCGTTTATCAACTTCTGCGGCATCGTGGGCTCCATCGGCGTGGGCCTCTGGATGCCGCAGATCATCAAGCAGTTTGGCGTCGAGCACACCGTGGTCGGCTGGCTGACGGCCATCCCATATGCCCTGGGTGCGGTGGTCATGTTGTGGTGGGCCCGCATGGCGAACCGCGCGCAGAACCGCGTCCCGTATGTGGCTGCCGCCCTGGTGGTTGCAGCAGTGGCGCTTGCGGCCAGCACGGCCTTGGATGCACCGGCGCTCAAGCTCGCCGCGCTGTGCCTGACGGTGAGCGGCATCCTGGCGTTCCAGGCCACGTTCTGGGCGATTCCGTCCACCTTCCTTACGGGCCGCGCGGCTGCGGGCGGGCTGGCGCTGATCGTTTCCGTCGGCAACCTTGGCGGCTTTGTCGGCCCGTCGATGATCGGTGCCATCAAGCAGTTCTCGCAGGGCTTTACCGCGCCGCTGCTGGCGGTGTCGGCAGTGCTGCTCATCGGTGCGCTGTCCATCGCCTGGCTGGGCGACCCGGGCGCCGATGCCGGTGAAGCCGCAACACGCTGATCGCGCAATCGCAGTACCTTTCTTACTAGACATTCAAACAGCGCCGCGCAGCAGACGTCGGCACCAGGAGACACACATGCAAGTGACGGGCAGTACCGGTGTGACGGAAATCGAGCAGCGGACCCTGCGCAAGGTGGTCTGGCGGCTCGTGCCGTTTCTCATGCTCTGCTACCTGCTGGCCTTCATCGACCGCGGCAACGTGGGCATGGCCTCGCTTCAGATGAACCATGACCTTGGGCTGACAGCACGCGTATTCGGGTTCGGCAGCAGCCTCTTCTTCGTGTCGTATTTCTTCTTCGAGGTGCCTAGCAACCTGGCGCTGCAGCGCTACGGCGCGCGTATCTGGATCGCGCGGATCATGATCACCTGGGGCCTGATCTCGGCCGCGACGGCGCTGGTGAGCGGCCCGGCATCGTTCTATGCGCTGCGCTTCCTGCTGGGCGCGGCGGAGGCAGGGTTCTTTCCCGGCGTGCTGCTGTACCTTTCGTACTGGATTCCGGCAACGCATCGCGCGCGTATTGTGGCGACGTTCATGGTCGCGATTCCGGCGGCGAGCTTCATCGGCTCGCCCATCTCCGCCGTGCTGCTGCAGATGGACGGGTTTGCCGGCCTGCGCGGCTGGCATTGGCTGTTCATCCTCGAAGGCATTCCCACGGTGCTGCTGGGCATCGCCTGCTTGCGGGTGCTGACCAATCGGCCGGAGGAAGCCAAGTGGCTGTCGAACGAAGAGCGCCAGTGGCTCACAAATACGTTGGCCGGTGAAGCGCGCGGGCCGAAGAAAGTCGCGCAGATGCCGCTGCTTAAGCTGTTCTGCAATCGCTACGTGCTGTGCCTCGCGCTGGTGGACGTGTGCGCATCGGCCGCCGGCAGCACGCTGTCGGTGTGGCAGCCGCAGCTGCTGAAATCGTTCGGGTTGACCGTCATGCAGACGGGGCTGCTCAACTCGGTGCCGTATGCGGTGGCATCGGTGCTGATGGTAGTTTGGGGCCGCCGCTCGGACCGCCTCAAGGAGCGCCGCTGGCATACCGCCATTCCCATGCTGCTGATCGGCCTGGGCCTGTTTGGCACGTCGCTCAGCGGCTCTCTCGTGCCGACCATGGTGATGCTGTGCGCGGTGCTGGTCGGGGCCTATTCGTTCAAGGGGCCGTTCTGGGCGCTGGCCTCCGGCATGCTCTCGAACAGTGCAGCCGCTGCGGGGCTGGCCACTATCAACGCGATTGCCAATCTCATCGGCGGCGGCCTGATGGTGAACGTGTACGGCTGGGTCAAGCAGGCCACCGGCAGCTATGCGCTGGCGTTGATGCCGCTGGCGCTGCTGACGCTGGTGAGCGTGACGACGTTGCTGCTGCTTAGTCGCGCGAAGCCGGAAGCGCAGGTGCTGAACAAGACGGAGACGGCCTGATCATGCGCGCATTCAGCAGAAGGCGGTTCCTGCAGATGGCGGGTGCCAGTGCCGTGGCGGCCGCTGTTCCGGGGCTTACCGAAGCGGAAGAGCTGTGGTCCAGCGGTAGCGCCACGCCGACATTCAAGCTGCCGGCCGGCGCAGTGGATTGCCACATGCACATCTACGATGACCGATTCCCCAGCGCCCCAGGCACCACGCTGCGCCCGCCCAACGCGAGCATCGAGCAGTACCGCAAGGTGCAGGCCCGTTTGGGCATGCAGCGCAACGTGGTGGTCACGCCGTCGACGTACGGAACGGACAACCGTTGCACGCTGGATGCGCTAAAGCGTCTCGGGCCGAGTGCGCGCGGTGTTGCGGTGGTCGATACGTCCGTGACGCAGGCACAGCTTGCCGAAATGCACGCGGCCGGTGTGCGAGCCATCCGCTTCAATCTGAGCTATCCGGGCGCTACCACCGTCGACATGCTCGCGCCGCTGGCGTCCCGCATCGGCGCGCTTGGGTGGCACATCGAACTGGTTGTGCAAGGCGCCAAGCTGCCCGCACTGGAGTCGCATCTGCTTGCGCTGCCATGTCCGCTCGTCATCGACCACATCGCACATGTTCCGCAGCCCGGTGGCATGCAGTCCGACGCTATGCGTACCGCGCAGCGCCTGGTCGACAAGGGGAACACGTGGATCACGCTGTCCGGTCCATATGTCGATTCCAAGGCGGGCGCGCCTGGCTATGCAGACGTAGAGCCAGTGGCGAAGGCATTCATCGACATGGCGCCCGAGCGGATGCTGTGGGGCACCGATTGGCCGCATCCGACCGAGAAGGCGCACAAGCCGGACGATGCCACGCTGGTAGATACGTTTGCCACGTGGATCGACCGTGCGGATTGGCAGCAGATGATCTTTGTGTCGAATCCGGTGAAGCTCTACGGCTTCGGTTGACCAACCCCGTTTCGGTTCTGCGGCCTCCGTCCAATCACGTGGCCCGGGCCGCTGCCGCCGCACGCGGCTGGGGCAGCATGTCGGGTTGCAGAATGTCATCCAGCACGAACTGATACACGCCTGATCAGCTACGTTTCGCGCATAAGCAAACGCAAAAACGATCGTTCCCCCATCGAAGGGCTACCCATATGCTCGCCGGATCAACCTTCCGGAGACGCACCATGACGCAGTCGTCCTTGAGCACTACCCCTGCCTGGAAACTCGACACCGTGGCCGTCCACGGCGGCTACAGCGCGGACCCGACGACCCGCGCGGTGGCCGTGCCGATCTACCAGACTGTTGCGTTTGCGTTTGACGACACGCAGCACGGCGCCGATCTGTTCGACCTGAAGGTGCCGGGCAACATCTACTCGCGCATCATGAACCCGACCAACGATGTGCTGGAGAAACGCATCGCTGCGCTCGAAGGCGGCATCGGCGCGCTGGCGCTGGCGTCGGGCCAGGCGGCCGTCACATATGCGATCCAGACGATTGCGGAAGCGGGCGACAACATCGTCTCGGCCAGCACGCTGTACGGCGGCACCTACAACCTGTTCGCGCATACGCTGCCGCTGTCGGGCATCACCACGCGCTTTGCCGACCCGCGCGACCCGGCATCGTTCGAGGCGCTGATCGACGACCGTACCAAGGCCATCTTTGCCGAGACCGTCGGCAACCCGCTGGGCAACATCACCGACATCGCCGCGCTGGCCGAGATTGCGCACCGCCATGGCGTGCCGCTCATCGTCGACAACACAGTGCCGACGCCGTACCTGGCGCGGCCCTTTGAGCACGGCGCCGACATCGTCGTGCATTCGCTGACGAAGTACCTGGGCGGCCACGGCACGAGCCTGGGCGGCGCGATCGTCGATTCGGGCAAGTTTCCGTGGGCCAAGCACAAGGCACGCTTCAAGCGTTTGAACGAACCGGACGTGAGCTACCACGGTGTCGTCTATACGGAAGCGCTGGGCGACGCGGCGTATATCGGCCGCGCCCGCGTGGTGCCGCTGCGCAATACCGGGGCGGCGCTGTCGCCATTCAACGCGTTCCTGATCCTGCAGGGCATCGAAACGCTGGGCCTGCGCATCGACCGCATCACGCAGAACGCCGCGCAGATCGCCCGGCATCTGCGGGGCCACGCCAAGGTGGAGTGGGTCAACCATGCCAGCCTGGACGATCACCCCGATCACGCGCTCGTGCGCAAGTACCTCTCGGGCAAGGCGCCAGGGTTGCTCACGTTTGGGGTGAAGGGCGGCTTTGCCGCCGGGGCGCGCTTTCAGGACGCGTTGCAGTTGTTCACGCGGCTGGTGAACATTGGCGACGCCAAGTCGCTCGCAACCCATCCGGCATCGACCACGCATCGGCAGCTTTCGGAAGCCGAGCTTGCCACGGCGGGTGTGCGGCAGGAGACGATCCGGCTGTCGATCGGCATCGAGCATATCGATGATCTGCTGGCCGATCTGGATCAGGCGCTGGCGCGCACCTGACCCTGGAGCGTCGTCTGGCGGTCACTGCCGGCCGTGCACCCACCGGAACACCGCCGCCAGCACGAGCAGAAACGGCACACCCACCATCAGCGTCATCCGGAAATCGGGCATCCACGCCGTGCTGACGATGATGACCGCCATGGCCATTGCGCCAAGCGTGGTCAGCGCAGGAAAGCCCCACATGCGAAAGCGCAGTGCGCGGCCTTCGCGCTGCGCCGTGCGCCGGAAGCGCGCGTGCGTGACAAAGATGACGAGCCACGTAAACAGCGCACCGAACATCGCTAGCGACATCATCAACAGGAACGATTGCCCTGGCAGCACAACGCTCAGCACGGCCGCCAATGCCGCACCGGAACTGGACACCGCCAGCGCGCGCAGCGGCACGCCGCGTTGGCTCACCGCGCCCAGCGCCTGAGGCGCCTGCCCGCCGCGCGCGAGGCTGAACAGCATGCGCGTCGATACATACAACTGCGCGTTCATCGACGACAGCGCCGCCGTGAGCACGACGAAGTTCATCACGCCCGCGCCACCGGCGATACCGAGGATTTCCATCACCCGCACGAAGGGGCTCTTGCCCGTGCCGGCCTGCTGCCAAGGCACGACGGCGAGCATCAGTGCCAACGTGCAGAGGTAGAAGAACACCAGCCGGAACAGCGTTGAACGGAATGCGCTGGCGGCGGCAGCTTCCGGCTCGCGCGCCTCGCCGGCGGCCACGGCAATCAGCTCGATGCCGAAGAAGCTGAAGATGCTGACCACCGCGCCGAACCACACGCCATTCCATCCGTGCGGCAGAAAGCCGCCCGCGCTCACGTAGTTGTGAAAGCCGATCGGGCCGTCATCGGGTGCGCGATGGATGGCGTAGCTCGCCACCGCCAGGAACGCGACGATGGCCACCACCTTGATCATCGAGCACCAATATTCGGCCACGCCAAACACCTCGACGCTGCTGGCATTGACCCACACCAGCACGGCCGAAAACCCGACGATCCACACCCACGCTGGCACACCCGGAAACCAGTACGCCATGTACACCGCCACCGCGGTCACTTCGGCGCCGATCACGAAGACGACTGCCGCCCAGTACGCATAGCGCACGAGGAAACCGGCAAGCGGGCTCACGTAGTGCTCGGCATACGCGCCGAACGAACCGGTAGTGGGATGGGCGACAACCATCTCGGCCAGGCACCCCATGAGCAGCAGGGCGATGAACGCCCCGATGGCGTAGCTGGCGATCACGCCCGGGCCGGCCAACTGAATGGCCGCCCCGCTGCCCAGGAACAGGCCGGTGCCGATCGCACTGCCGATGGCGATCATGGTGAGTTGCGCAGAAGAGAGGCGGTGCTGCAGGCCGCCTTCGCGTGCGGCCAGCGCTTCGAAGCTGCCGGTGGCCTTGGTCATGGTGTTGTCCTGGCTTGGGAAAAGGCCGGGATGATACGCCTTCCATGCAAGTCGCCCCGCGCGGAGGCGGGGCGTCTTGTGCAACCGCGCGGTACTGATCAGCGCGCCACGGGCTTGGCGTACTGGATCGGAACGTCCACCCGCGCCTGCGGCAGCGTCTTCTTGAGTTGCGCACGCGCGTTCACGGCATCCTGGAACGAAGCAAAGCGCAGCGTGCTGATGTTCAGGTGCCCGTAATACTCCGCCGACACGGGCGTTGCAGGCAGGCTGCTCACTGCCTGGCGCACGCTGTCGACCGACACCTGCGAGACGACCACCTCGTTGCGGCTCTCCCCTACCACGCCGCGTTCATTGACGACCTGCGTGACGGCTGAGGATGCCGCACCCGCTGCCTTGGTGCGCGTGCCGCTGGAGAGCACCTTGAACGACTGCGATTCGATCTGCACTGTCGGTGTGCTCGCGTACTGGGCCAGCTCCTGCGTGCTCAGGCGCTTGCCCACCGTCAGGTCGGCCGCCTGGCACGCCGAAGCCATCGAGAGAAGCGCCGCCAGCGCCACAGTCTTCATAAGAGTTGCATTGATCATGTTGATTGGTCTCCGAACGGGCTCACTTGGCAGCAATCACGCGGTATTCCACAGCCAGCGGCGTGGTGAGGGTCACGGTGTGGGTGCCACCCTGGGGCTGGTACTTCGCGCAGGCATTGGTCGGCACACCGCTTACGGCGTAGACCTCCCACGTGCCGGCTGCGTTCTCGCCGTAGAAGGCGTAGCTGCCAAGGCCGTACTTGTTCACGGTATCGACGCCGTTGTTGTAATAGCCGTTGTACGGCAGGGACAACGCCGACACCGTGCCCGACGGCGACTTCACGAAGAAGCCGACGCTGCCCACGCACACCGAGCCCGATACGCGCAGCTGCAGGGCGTCGACCTTGTCCGTGCCCGACACGTTGAACTGGCCGAGCTTCTGCACCGCGCCGTAGTTCAGCTGGTTGACGTTGGCAAAGGCGGCCGCGAAGTCAGGCACCGACAGTGCTGCCGGCTTGTAGGCGACGGTCGCCTTGGCCATCTTTACGGCCGCCGAAGCGTCGACCAGCCCGAAGCCGTACCACGTCGAATACGCATAGCCGGCGGCGTTGGTCTGCCAACCGTAGTCCAGGCGTGCGGTGGTCGCGCCGTCGGTGAGCGCGGCGCTGGTGTCGCCGGTGGCGGCGCCGGTGAGCAAGTCGATCCGCGCGTTGCGGCCGTCACGGCTGCCGTAGTCGGCGTCGATCTTGCGGGCCGTCGCACGCAGAATCTCGCGCACATCGCGCCACGTCAGGTTCGGATTGGCCGCCAGCATCAGCGCGACCACGCCCGAGAGCGTCGGTGTGGCCGCCGACGTGCCGTTCATGCTCGAGTAGTCGCACTTCGCGTTGTCTTTCAGGTTGGTGGCGGTGCCTGCAATTGCAAAGTCATAGGTGTCGTCCGGATTGGCCCGGCTGTAGCCGCGTGCGCAGCCGCTGAGGTCGGTGGAGAAAATCTTCGGGCCGCTGCCGGTTTCACCATATTTGCCGCCGTTGCCGTATTCGCCGCCCAAGCCTGTGATCCAGTTGACCGATCCGGCGTTGGAGTAGCTCGACTTGATGCCCTGCGCGTTTGCTGCGCCAACCACGATCACGCCGGGCTCCAGCGCTTCCGGGTCATTGGCCGGAGTCTCGCAGCCGATCATGCCGGCGGTAGCGCCCACGGTCGGGCACGTGCGCGGCGGAACATTGATGCCGTCGTTGATGGACTCATATTCGTTGCCCGACGCCTTGAGCATGACGAGGCCGCGGCCCCCACGCAGGTTCGGGAAGGCGCGCACCGCTGCCTGTGTCGAGGTGGACGTGTCGTACTCCAGCGGCGCCTGCGGGTTTGCACCGTACGATGCGTTGATGATGTGGCCGTTCTTCGACCAATTTGCGCCGCCGTAGGCTGCGGTGGTGTCCGGGTTCGCCGCGCCAATAAAGCGCGCCCCGCCCAGTGTCGCCCGCGGCGCGATCCCCATCACGCCCTTGCCGTTCTGCGCCGCCGCGATGATGCCGGCGACATTGGTGCCATGCGCGTCGTTGATGTTCGCGGGATTGTCTGCCGGTGTCGGATCGTTCAAACCATCGTCGAAGTTGTGCGTCATGTCCGAGTTGGCATTGGCGAACAGGTCTTCGTTGTGCACGTCGATGCCGTCATCGAGCACGAGCACGTTCACGCCCTGGCCTTTGATGCCGGCTTTGTGCGCGTCTTCAACGTTGATGTCGGTCGTGCCGTTGGCCACCAGGCCGAACGCCGCGAAGAAGCTCGTTGCCTGCTTGAGCGCCCATTGGTAGGTGTACAGCGGCTCCGTGCTGCCGGTCTGGCAGGCGTACTTGGCATCGACGCCGGTTTCTGCGCACGTGGATGCGGGCGGCGTGTTGCCGCTGGTGTTGCCGCCATTGCTGGCGGTGTTGCTTCCCGAGTCTCCACCGCCGCACGCGGCCAGCGCCACGGTGGCGAAGAGCGTCAAGGCAAGCGATTTTCCCGTTATGTCTTTCACAAGACCCCCGTTTTTGTCGTTGTGTGTTGTGCGAGGCGCGGAATGTCCGCACCGCTCCGACCTGTTCGACGAAGAGAGGGCACGTCGCGCGTGCCCGCCGCGAGTACATGGGCACTCGTCAGGTCGGGCCGGATGCTCGCACGCACGCCAGCCGGGATTCAACGGAGAAAGCGGCTGCGGCCGCGAACCGGTCCGGCCGTCGCGCGAACCTGTCAGCGCGTCTCAGCCTGGGGGGCGGCAAGCGCCAGAGGTAGGAGGAAAAAACGGGTTGCGGGAGGGGGCGCCGCGCGCATCAGCGCATCTGCATGACCCAGGTGCGCCAGTCCTTGTGCTGCACGAACGGCATGGCTGCGGCGCGCCCTTCGACGGCCAGCATGCGCGTCTCGCGGGGCGACATGCCCGTCGCGCGCCGGTACGCACGCGCAAAGTTCGAGGCGTCGGAAAAGCCGTAGGTCTGCGCGATTTCGGCTACCGAACGGTGCGTCTGCGATCGGTCGGCCAGGATCGCGTGGCACTGCCGCAGGCGCTGCATGCGCAGGTAGTTGAAGAAGCCGCCTTCGCGCTCGAACAGCCGGTACAGCGTGGCACGCGAGATGCCGAACTGCACCGACACGCCTTCGGGCGAAAGCGCCAGGTCGGACAGATTGTGCTGCACATGCCGGCAGACCGAGGCAAACAGGCTTTCCCTCACGGCCGGCGCATTGGCTTCGGTCACCTGGCAGTTGATGGCGGCCGCAGCCAGTTGCAGGGTGCCCGGGATGACGGCCTGTGCTTCGGCATCGCTCAATTTCCCGACCGAGTGATAGAGCGAACACAGGTGATCGCGCAGCAGCCCGACCATCGGAGCACCGCCGCGCAGCACGCGCATGCTCAGTTCGTCGGGTGCGCGCAGCAGCGGTGCCAGCAGGCGCCGTGGCACGGCCAGGCTCAGGAAGCGGCTGTCGGTCGTGCTTGTGGCGAGCGGCTGGGCTGCGTCGACGATGAACAGATCGCCGGGGCGCGTGGCGCTGTCGCTTGCGCCGTCGCGCTGTCCGCAACTGCCTTCCAGGTAGTACTGGAGCACGTAGACGTCCATGCCGTCGCGCCCCAGCTTGGAGCGGGACCGGTCATAGTGCTGTGCCTGGGCGCTGAGCATGCCCACACCTGTCTCGCCGCACAGATAGGCGTCGACGCTGGCCTGAAAGCCATGCGACTGCGGCGCGGCGGAGCGCGAATCGAACAGCACGTTGATGGCATCCCGCCACGCCGCAAATTGATGCTCGCGCGGCAGCGCAGACGTATCGAAGTGGGAATGCGGAGGTTTGCTCACGGCGGTTTCCTGAAAGCCCCGCGCATTGTGCAGAAGCGGTGGCCGATGATGGCATGCCCCCAAAGTGGGGTGCCCGACGGGTGTTGGCTAGACGACAGCCAGCTTGGGCCGCTCGTGTCGCGGCATGACCACGTTGCGGCCGGCGGCCTTGGCTTCATACAGCCGCCCGTCCGCCAGTCGAACGAGGTCTTCCAGCGTGTCGTCCTCGGCGGCAATGCCCGAATGCACCGCCACGCCGATGCTCACGGTCAGCTTGCCGTACGCGCTGCCAGCATTGCGCTCGTTGGCGGCCAGAACGGCAGCGCGGATGCTCTCGGCAACGCGCGCGGCGCCGCCCAGGTCGGTGTTCGGCAACACGGCGCAGAACTCCTCGCCGCCATAGCGGCCGGCAAAGTCGCCGGGGCGCTTGATGCTGTCGTTGATGCAGCGTGCCACCGTGCGCAGGGCGGTGTCGCCGGCGGCGTGGCCGTACCTGTCGTTGTAGGGTTTGAAGTCGTCCACGTCGATCATCAGCACCGCCATCGGGGTGTGATGCCGATTGGCGCGGCGCCACTCCACGTCGAGGGCGGAATCCAAGGCGCGGCGCGTGCCAAGTCCGGTCAGGCTGTCGGTATTGGCCAGCAGATGCAATTGCTGCTCCATCTCGAGCCGCTTGCGCAGCTGCTGCGCAAAGAGGAATGACAGCACGATGAACACCGCGTCAAGCATCAGCACGATGCCGCTGATCACCCATGCGCGCCGCCACCATTCAGCATAGATGTCTTCGGTGGCAAGGCCAACGGTGACGATCAGCGGGTGGTCGCCGATATGGCGGAAGCTGAACAGCCTCTCGATATCGTCAATGCCCGCGATGTCCACATACGAGCCTTCTGGTGCGAGCAGCCGCTTCTGGAACGCGGTGGCATCGGCCAGGTTGCGGCCGATGAGCTTTTCGTTGTACGGGCGCCGCATGAGCAGCGTGCCGTCGGTGCGGATCAGCGTGACGGTGGCGTGGGGCCCCAGGTTGATGCCGTCGAACAGCCGCCTGAAGTAGTTCAGCCGCAGCGTGCCGACCACGATGCCGTTGAATTCGCCGTGCGGGCCGTTCAGGCGCCGGCTGAGTCCCAGCGATCGCTCGAGGCCAGTCGCGCGCGGCATGAACGGCTCGCTGATATACAGCCCGACGTCGTCGGAGGCTTGATGTACTTGGAAATAATCGCGGTCACCGAGGTAAATGTGCCGCGGCGGCACCGAGTGCGAATCGATGACCACGTCGCCGGCCTTGTCGGTCACCAGCAGCGAGCCCAGGTCCTGCGCGTTGGTCGACCGGTCGAACAGCACGAGCTGGCGTACGGCGGGCGGCAGCGCCAGCATGGCGGGGTCGCGTACGCCGTCGATCACGGCCTGCAGCGACAGGTCGTACACCTCGATGTTGCGGGCAATGTCGCGCTGCAGGATCAGCGCGAGGTTGTCGGCGGCATCGCGCGCGCGGGCCAGTGCGTCCGAGCGCATTTCCCAGAGCGAGAGCGCGGTCAGCGCGGCCAGCACCAGCGACAGCGCCGACGCGCCGATGATCAGCAGAGAAGGCCGCCGCAGGAGTGCACCAGTGGCGCGCTGTAAAGGCATGCGCAGAATTGTGAAAATATTGAAAACGATCGCTTCAATGGTGTACCGGACTCCTCCTTCCTACGCAATACTGTCTAAGACTTCTTCAGCATACAAAACGTTTGCGGTTATCCATTCGATCCCGTTTGTGCAACGCTTTCTGGGGCGGCTGGCGCACGGTTTGCTGAGCATCGGCTGAGTGCCGCACCCGTGGCGCCGAGCCCGCCGCCGGCCCGACATATGCCCATGCCGTCCTCCATGTCATCCTGTTAAGCCGGCTTTGCCTATTCTGGGTAAGCATCCTTGGAGAACGCCATGCCAGAGCCAGACGATCGCGCCTCACCCACCCCGGCGCCCGCCAACCCGCATCCGCCCGTGGCCGATACGCATGAGGAAGCCCTGCTCGACGAGGGCCTTGAGGAAACCTTTCCTGCGAGCGACCCGGTTTCCGTCGACGCCGGCAAGCCCAATGTGCCGCCCAAGCCGCCGGAGAGCGCGCCCAAACCGTAAAATGCGGACTGCGTGTCAACGAATCGGCTGCTTCAGCCGTATTACGTAGGCCGCAAACAACGTGCGAATCCAGCACACGGGCCGTCTGAAGCGCGGGTCGAGAGAAAACCGGCGCGCGCGACAAGCCCGTGCCGGTAGGCCAGGCTCCAATCAAGACGTCGATACCGTGCGGAGCGTGGTCTTCGGCGGTTTGTCTTGCCGCGCTCTCCCACTTCTGCGGGTCCGGATTCGCATATCGCTTCGACCCGGCACTCCGCCAAGCCAGCAGGATTTCGTTTTTCACCATGCCTGACGCCGCGTCCAACGACGCCAGTCCAACATCGCGCCGATCTTCGGCCCGCACCCCGCCTGCCGCGCCCGCCACGCCCGTGCGATCCGAATCGGGCCTAGGCCTGGCCGGCTGGATCGTGGTCGGCATGGTGCTCGTGCTTGGCGCACTCGTGTTCGACAGCCTGTATGCGCTGCTGGACCACGTGCACTACGCCGATATGGTCGCCGCGCTGCAGGCTACGCCGCGCTCGCACCTGCTGCTGGCCGTGCTGGCCACGGCGCTGAGCTACGTCGCCCTGACCGGCTACGACGCGTCCGGCCTGCGCTATGCCGGCGCGCACGTCGCCCCAGGCACGGTGGCCACCACCTCGTTCATTGCTTATGCGCTGGGCAACACCGTCGGTCTCGGTTCGCTGACGGCCGGGGCGGTGCGCACGCGCTTGTACACGGCGGCCGGGCTCGATCCTGCCCGTGTGACAGAAGCGGTCGCCTTCGATGCGGGCGCGCTTGGCGTGTCCACCACGGCCTTTGGCGCGGTCGGGCTGCTGTGGGGCGCGCCGCACATCGCTACCATTACGCATTTGCCGGCGCCGTTGCTCGAAGTCGTGGCCCTGCTGGTGCTGGCCGGCGTCGTGGCGTTGCTCGTGCTGTGCATGCGGCAGCGCCATGTGACGCTGTTTGGCCGGTGGGAGGTCCGCCCGCCGCCGCCGGGCTTGGCCGCGCGTCAGTTTGCGATTTCAGCGGCCGACATGATTGCCGCGGCGGCGGCGCTGTGGGTGCTGATGCCGGCAGGCGCGGTCGACCTACCGACGTTTGTGGCGTTCTATGCGCTGGCGGTCACGCTGGGCGTCCTGAGCCAGAGCCCGGGCGGCCTGGGTGTGTTCGAGGCCGTCATCCTTCTGGGCTGCAGCGGCCAGGCGCCGCCGGCCGAGGTGCTGGCCGCGCTGCTGTTCTACCGCGCCATCTATTTCCTGCTGCCACTGGTCGTGGCCGCTGCCATGCTTGGCGCCTTCGAGTTGCGCTCCGGCGCCGGGGCACCGTTCGGCCGCGCTGCGGTCAAGTTGTCGCCGGGGCTGTTGGCCGCGCTGACGATGGTGGCCGGCGTGATGCTGCTGGTCTCGGGCGTCACCCCTGCCAGCGACGAAGCGGAAGACCTCCTGCGCATGCACGTGCCGCTGTTCGTGGTGGAAGCCTCGCACATGATCGGTAGCGTGGCGGGGCTCATCATGCTGTTTGTCGCACGCGGGCTGCTGCACCGGCTGGATGCCGCGTGGTGGGCGGCGCTGGTGCTGTCGCTGCTGACCGGCGTGCTGGCGCTGCCCAAGGGCATTGCCGTGTCGGAGATGGCGGTGCTGGTGACGCTGGCGGTGCTGCTCGTCATCTCGCGCCGGCAGTTCGATCGGCCGTCGTCGCTGTTCTCGCAGCGGCTGGAGGCGGGGTGGCTGCTCGCCATGGTGTGCGTGTTTGCGGCGTGCGTGTGGATTCTCTTCTTCGCCTACCGCGAGGTGGCCTACGCCAACCAGCTCTGGTGGCAATTCACATTTGACGGCGATGCGCCACGTTCCATCCGCGCGCTGATGGCCGTGGCCGTCACCGGGCTCGGCTTCGGCATGTGGCAGCTCTTTCGCAAGGAGCCAGGCGTTACGACCTTCCCGAGCGACGAAGAACTCGCCCGCGCGGCCGAGATCGTCCGCAAGCAGCCTGCCGCCGATGCCACGCTCGCGCTGATGGGCGACAAGAGCCTGCTGTTCTCGCCGTCGGGCAACGCGTTCATCATGTACGCCAAGCAGGGGCGCTCGT
The DNA here is from genome assembly GCF_056280165.1 of Ralstonia sp. 110700041-2. NCBI lineage: Bacteria > Pseudomonadati > Pseudomonadota > Betaproteobacteria > Burkholderiales > Burkholderiaceae > Ralstonia > Ralstonia sp. 110700041-2. The sequence goes on from NZ_JBSFAI010000003.1 coordinate 133,748, forward strand.
GGGTGGCGCTGTCCGACCCCGTGGGCGCGCAGCAGGAGTGGCCCGAGCTGATCTGGCGCTTTATCGAAATGGCCGACGCGCATGGCGGGCGCGCCGCGTTCTACAAGACGCGGCCGCAGACGCTGCCGCTGTATCTCGATGCCGGCCTGCGTGCCTACAAGCTGGGCGAAGAGGCGTATGTGTCGCTGCCCGACTTCAGCCTCAAGGGCTCGCGCCGCGCCAATCTGCGCCATGGCGTGACGCGCGGCGAGCGCGAAGGGCTGTCGTTCGAGATCATCCCGACGGCAGACGTGCCGACCGTCCTGGACGAATTGCGGGCCATTTCCGATGAATGGCTGCGCAATCAGAACGCGCGCGAGAAAGGCTTCTCGCTCGGCGCATTTGACGACCGCTACATCCGCAGCCAGCCCGTGGCCGTGGTGCGCCGCGAGGGCGTCATCGTGGCGTTTGCCACGCTGATGTGCCCCGATGTGCTGCGCATCGAGGCGAGCGTGGACCTGATGCGCTATCGCAGCGACGTTCCGCCCGGCACGATGGATTTCCTGTTTGGCAAGGTCATCCTGCACTTCCAGGCGCAGGGGTATCAGCGTTTCGGGCTGGGCATGGCGCCGATGTCGGGCATGGTTGAGCATCAGCTTGCGCCGCGCTGGCACCGCTTCGGACGGATGATGTTCCGGCACGGTGCGCGCTTCTACAATTTCAGAGGGCTGCGCAATTTCAAGGACAAATTCGAGCCGGTGTGGGAAGCCCGCTACCTGCTCGCACGTGGCGGTATCGCGCCGCTGTTCACATTGACGGACGTCGCTGCGCTGATCGGCGGCGGCTTGAAGGGAGTGATCTCCAAATGAGTTGGCAAGCACCGCGCACGCAAGAGGCGCGGCATCGGGGAGTGCTACGCAAAGGCTTGCGTTTGGCCGGGCATGTGGGTGCGGTCGGCATGGTGCTGGCAGCGTCCTGGGCCATCGCCGCCGACGCTCCTGCGCCTACATCCAAACCGACGCCCGTGCAGGGCGCGGTGCTGGTTCCTCCCGTGGGCATGACGGGCGCCAGTGGTGTCGTGGCAGTGCCGCCGCGCGGTGACATGCCGCCTCGGCTGCAAATGAGCGGGCCGGCCGTGACGGCCAACAAGGCTGCCAACGGCGGCGTGCTGTCGCTGCCGGTGGTGGCGCCCGCTACGCCCGCCGCCGCACCGGGCGCGGTCGAGTTCGTTACGCACGGGCGTTTTCGCGATGTGCCGGTCTATAAGCCGAAGGGCGAAATCCGCTCCGTCGTGCTGATGCTGTCGGGCGACCTGGGCTGGACGCCCGCCGCATCGCGCATGGCAGAGAGCCTCGCGCAGCAGGGCGCATTGGTGGCAGGCCTGTCGACGCCTGCGCTGTTCGCCAGCCTGGAGGCAGATCCGGGCGATTGCGCTTTCCCCGATGGCGATCTCGAAAACTTCAGCCGCTTCCTGCAGGCCTACGAAAAGGTGCCCGGCTACTACCCGCCCATCCTCGTTGGCGACAACGAAGGCGGTGCGCTGGCCTACGCCATGATTGCCCAGGCGCGCCCGAACATCTTTGCCGGGGCCATGTCGATGGAGTTCTGTCCGGTGCTGGAGCTGCGCAAGCCGTTGTGCAAGGGCGAGGGCGTGCACTTCAGCCGCCGCATGAGCGAGAGCCGCACCACGGCCAAACGCGTCAAGCCGCCCGAGAACGCCGGGGTGGTGCTCCTGCCGGCCACGAAGTTGTCTGCGCCTTGGGTGGCGCTGCAATCCGCCATGCCGACGTCGTTTGCGCGCCGCTCCGGTCCGCTGTGCGACGCGCGTGCCACGCAAGCCTTCATCGATACGATTTCCGGGGCGCAATCGGTGGCGTTGCCGGCCATGGCAACGGGCGCCAATGCGCCGCCTGTGACAGCCAGCGAACCGTTCAAGACCGCCTTCGCCAAGCTTGTCGCCCAGCGCAAGCCGCCGCCCCCGCCGCCGCCCGCGGCGGTGTCTGACCTGCCGATCATCGAAGTGCCCGCGCAGCCCGGGTCATCGTCCGAGTTGTTTGCGGTGCTGCTCTCGGGAGACGGCGGTTGGGCGGGGCTGGACAAGGAGGTTGCGGCCGCGCTGTCCAAGTCGGGCGTGCCCGTGGTGGGCATCGATTCGCTGCGCTACTTCTGGACGCCCCGCACGCCGGCCTCTGCCGCCGCCGACATGGACCGCCTCGTGCGTTTCTATGCGTCGCGCTGGAAGAAGCAGAAGGCCCTGTTGATCGGCTATTCGCAGGGCGCAGACGTGCTGCCCTTCATCGTCAACCGGTTGCCAGCGGCGTCGCGCGAGCATGTCGCGCTGGCGGTCATGATGGGCCTGGGCAAGCGTGCCGATTTTGAGTTCCACATGACCAACTGGGTGTCGAGCAGCGCCTCTGGCTTGCTGATCCTGCCCGAGGTGCAGAAGCTGCCGGCGGGGCTGGGCATGTGCATCTACGGCAAGGAAGAGAAGGACACCAATTGCCCGGGCCTGGATCCGAAGCAGGTGCAGCTCGTGAAGCTGCCTGGCGGCCATCACTTTGATGGCGATTACGCCAAGCTCGCGCGCATCATTCTCGAAGGCGCGCGTGCACCGGGCAACGCCTCGCGCTGATACGCCGGTCCCGGGGCTGACGCGCTTCGCGCACCGTGTTGTGCCCTGGCGTTGTCGCGCTAGGCGCCGGCCGGTGTGCTGGGCGTTGCGGCCAGCGACTGCACGCATTCATCCACGCTCAACTCGTGCAGCATCTCGGCACGCAGTGTGCTGTCGGTAGCGCGCTGCAAGACTGTCAGCGCGCGCGGCTTGAGGCGCACGAGCATCAGTTGCAGGCCGCGCGCCGCACATTCGGCGGCAAAGACGCGCAGCGCTTCGATGGCCGAGCCGTCCACGTCCGGCGTTTCTTCCAGGCTCAGCATGATGGCGCGCAGCGCGGGCTCGTGCGGTTGTTGAAGCATCGCACGAACCTTGCCGAGTACGCGCTCAGTGTTGGCGAAGAACAGGGGCACTTCGGGCCGGACGATCAGCACACCGGGCACGGGCTTGGCCTCCGGGTGTAGAGACACGTCGACGAAATCATGGCTCTCGCGCAGGCGGCCGAGCACGCTCACGTTGGGCTCGGAGAGCTTGCGCAGGGTGAGCAGCAGGCTCACGCCAATTGCGGCGAGCAACCCGTGCAGCACGCCCAGCACCAGCACGGCGAGCAACGCGGCAATCACCACCAGCCGATCGCGGTGCCAGGCCCAGTACGGTTTGAAGACGGCCGGATGCAGCGAATGGCTGACCGCAAAGATCACGATGGCCGCCAGCACCGGCTCGGGAATGCGCGCAAGCTCCGGCAGGAACAGCCACACGATCAGCGCCACCACGACCGCCGCGCACAGCCCGGCCAGACGCGATTGCGCGCCCGCGGCTTCGTTGGCAGAAGTGGCTGAATACCCGGCGCCGACGGGCATGCCGTGCAGCAGGCCCGAGAGCAGATTCGCACAGCCCAGTGCGACGAGGTCGCGGTTGGCGGAGATGCCATCGCCGTGCTTGAGCGCGAAGTTGCGGATGGAGCCGTAGGATTCGGCGTAGAGGATCAGCATGAGCGCAAAGCCGAGTTCGGCGCTTTGCATCCATTGCACCCGGTTCAGCGCCGGCACGCCGAAGCTGATGTTCTGCAAGTCGATATGGCCGACCACGGCAATGCCATAGCTGTGCCAGTTGATCCAGTAGCCGGCCGCGATGGCGAGCACGATGACGACCAGCGTGGCCGGAACGCGCCCCCAGCGGCCCAGGCCGAAGAGCAGGGCGAGTGCGATGGCACCCAATGCGGTGCTGTACGGGTTGGCACTGGCCGCGCTGCTGATCAGGTCCAGCGCAACGCGTGGCGTGTCGCTGTGGTGAACCGTTACGTCGAGGATCTTGGGCAATTGCTTGACGGCAATCGTCAGCGCCAGCCCGAACGTGAAACCGCGCAGCACCGGCCGCGCGATGAAATCCGACATGCCGCCCAGCCGCGCCGCACCGGCCAGGATAAACAGCACACCCGTTGCGATGATGAGCGCCGCCGCCATCGTGAGCGCCGTCGCACTGCTGGCGCCGGGCTCCGAGAGCACCGTCGCAAACAGCACGGCGGCCGACGATGACGTGGCCGAGACAATCGCAAAGCGGCTCGAGCCGAGCAACGAGTAGACCACCAGACCGCACAGCAATGCGATCAGCCCGGCCTGCGGCGGCAGGCTGGCGATGCCCGCGTAGGCAACGGCTTCGGGCAGCAACAGGCCCGCAATCGAGAACCCGGCGATGACGTCGCGCACCGCGCGCTGCTGTGGCGGCTGGGGCGGCGCATCCAGCGGGGCGAAGCTCTCTGGGTGTTGCAGGGCGGCGGCGGGATGTTCGTTGCTCGGGGGCATGCGACGCGGTGATCCGGCTGAAATGGACGACGCCGCGACCCGGGCGGGCCGCGGCGTACGGGTTGGCTGCAGGCGTGTCTTACTTGGTACAGGCCTTGTTGCGGCTTGGGCGCATGCCGGCGGCCTTGGCGTCGGCTTCGGTCATGTATTCGCCTTGCTTGGTCTTGCCGTAGTAGCGATCGCCCGGGCAGTGGTAGACCTTGGTGCTGGCATTGGCCCATACCTTGTCGGGGCCGCCGCCAGGGGCAACGGTGGCCGCTGCGGCCGCGGCCGGTTTGGCAGGCGCTGCTGCTGCGGGTTTGGCTGCTGGCGCCGGAGCCGGTGCTGCGGCAGGCGCCGCAGGAGCCGCGGCCGCAGGTTTGGCCGGAGCCGATGCGGCAGGCGCCGCTGCGGGCGCGGCAGCCGGAGCACCGCCTGCGCTGGCTTTCTTGTCGACACCACCGTGGCCGCGGCAGGCGCCCTTGAGCGTCGCGCCGCTATAGGGCGTGCCGTCCTTGCAGACCGCGTGGACGGCCGCCGGGGCCGCTGCCGGGGCCGCTGCCGGTGCGGTGGCGGGTGCGGCGGTGCCCTGCGCAAACGCTGAACCCATCACCAGCGCACCGATTGAAAACATCAACGCAGACAGTTTCATAACGAGACCCCCAACGAGGCACGGAAATACGTGCGTGACCGATTAACGCTGGCCGACAGCGCGCGTTGACCAACCCGAGGGTTTGTCAGAAGACAAACGCTGCAACGTTGATCATTCCGCAACAGTCGGCGTCGCTTGTGTTGCGCCGACGGGCGATGCGAAGTCGGCGCCATCCCAGCATAGGCAAGATCACACGGCGCGGCGAAGTTTCAGGCGAATGTGTCGATGCCCTGCACCAGCCGCCTGGCCAAGCGGGGCTGCCGTAGCTGCTCAAGCCACCATTGGAGTGCGCGGCCCTCGCCGTCGACATCGCCGCTGCGCCAGCCGACGTAGAGCAGGTTCGGCTCGCGCGGATCGGTGGTACGTTTTTCCACCAGCTCGCCGCGCGCCAGCAGCGACGCCACGCGGTGCCTCGGCAGCCAGCCGACGCCCAGGCCGTCGCGCTGGGCAAGCGTCTTGGCACGCATGCTGGGCACGGCCAGCGTAGGCTGCCCGCTCAGCATCCCATAGGCGCGGCCGGCGGTGGTGCGCGCCGAATCGGCCACCACCACGGCGCGATGCCGGGCGATTTCCTCGCGCGTGAGCGGCGCGTCGACGGCTGCAAGCGGGTGTCGTGGCGACACGGCAAATACCCATTCCACCACCCCCAGCTCGAACCATCCGAGGTTCGGGATGGAAGGCGGCTCGTTGGTCGCCCCGATCACGAGATCGGCGCGGCCGTCGCGCAGGGCCTCCCAGGTGCCGGCCAGCACTTCGTGCGTCACGCGCAGCGCCACGCCCGATTGCAGCGCATCGAACGCGTGCATCACTGCCATGAGCGATTCGAACTCCAGCAGCTCGTCCGTCACGATCCACAAGCGGTCTTCCCAGCCGTTGGCCACCTGCCGCACGCGCTGCGTAACACGCGACACATCCTGCGCCAGCCGCGCGGCTTCTTCCGTCAGCAACTGCCCGGCGCGCGTGAGCTGCAGCCGGTAGCGACGGCGATCAAACAGCAGGGCGTCGAAGCGCTGCTCCAGTTGGCGTGCGGCATATGACACGGTCGACGGCGCCTTGCCCAGTTGCGCCGCCGCGCGCGACAGGCTGCCCGTCTGGCGGATAGCCTCCAGGAGTGCCAATTCTTCGTCCGTCAACATGTGCAACTCCTTCGAACGTGTTCATCGTCCGGATCGTATGGCAAACCGCTTGCCAGCGTCCACACTGCAGTCACGCGATTGTTCAAGTTCAACTTTCCTACTGGAGGACATCATGAATCGCTTCGAAGGCAAGACCGTTCTGGTCACTGGCGGCAACAGCGGTATTGGCCTGGCAGCCGCCCAGGCATTTGCGCGGGAAGGCGCCCGTGTGGTCATCACCGGCCGCGATGCGGCAGCGCTGGAAACGGCGCGCGCCACGCTGGGCACGGCCGGCGGCAATGCGGCCCTCGCCATCCGTAACGAAACCGGCACCGTGGCAGCCGCGCGCGAGCTGACCCGCCAGCTGCAGGAGGCCGGCGTGCGTCTGGACGCTGTGTTCATTAACGCCGGCATGGCCAAGTTTGCCGCCGTCCCGGACGTGGAAGAAGCCCTGTGGGATGCGACCTTCAACGCCAACGTGAAGGGCGCGTTCTTCCAGATGCAGGCGCTGCTGCCCATCCTCAACAAGGGCACGTCGATCGTGCTGAACGGCTCCATCAACGCGCACATCGGCATGCCGAATTCGTCGGTCTATGCGGCAAGCAAGGCTGCGCTGATCTCGCTGGCGAAGACGCTGTCGGGTGAGCTGATTGGCTCGGGAATCCGCGTGAATGTGGTCAGCCCAGGCCCGGTGACGACGCCGCTGTACGGCAAGCTCGGGCTGGATGCCGACACGCTGGCCGCCACCGCCGCACAGATCCAGGGCCAGGTGCCGCTGGGCCGCTTTGGTCAGCCGGAAGAGATTGCGTCGACGGTGTTGCATCTGTCGGCGCCCGAATCGGCCTTCATTGTCGGCACGGAAATCATTGCCGATGGCGGCATGAGCCAGCTTTAAGCCCATCCGTTGGCCGCTGTCACCGGCATGAGCGGACGGGTTTCACAAGCCCGCTCGCCGTCCCGTCGCGGACTGCATTTTCGGCGGACAAACGGGGCGCCCAAACAAGCGCCTTCTGTTGGACCAACCAAGTTCAGAAGCTGTGTGCCACGCGTAATCTCAGCGTGCGGCCGGGCTGAATGGGGATGAAGTTGCCGGACTGTGCGTTGCCGTACGCCCGGATATTGAGAGGTGGCGCGCGAAGAGATCGAGGAAGGCGTTGACAAAATGTCAGTAACTGACGTATCGTCAGTGCTATGAAGCCCACTGAAGAAAACCGCCTTCTGCTGCGCGAAGGCCGAAAGATCGTCGAGGCGCTGGGCAAGACGCTGGCGCCGCTGGTGGAAGTCGTCCTGCACGACCTGACCGATCCCGATCATGCCGTCGTCGCCATCGCCAACAACCTGTCCGGCCGCCAGGTGGGCGACGCCGTGACGGAACTGGGACTCGCGCGCCTGGCCGACCCCGACTTCCCGGAAGTCATCGAGAACTACGCCAACCGGTTTCCCGACGGGCGCCCGGCCAAGAGCACATCGATCGGGCTGAAGAACAGCCGCGGCGATTACGTGGCGGCCATCTGCCTGAACATGGATGTCTCCATGCTGCATGCCGTGACCACCGGCCTCACGCAACTGATGCGCGTTGATGCGGCTGCGCCGCCAGTGCCCGAGTCGCTTGGCTCCCGTCGCGTGGAAGACGTGCGCATCGCGCTCGAACAGTTTGCTGCCGCCCGCAACACCACACCCATGGCCATGACCCTCGACCAGCGCCGCGAGGCTATGCGCGAACTGGCCGTCAGTGGCCTGCTGAACTTGCGCCGCGCGCTGACCGAAGTCGCCCAGACACTCGGCGTGGCGCGCTCCACCGTCTACACCTATCTTCCCGAGGATCTCGCATGAGCCTGCCCATTTCCTACGACGACGTCGTTGCCGCCCACGCCCGCCTGCAGGGTGTCGCCCACAAGACGCCGGTGCTGACCTCTGCCACCGCCAACGCCATGACCGGCGCCGAACTGTTCTTCAAGGCCGAGAGCTTTCAGCGCATGGGCGCGTTCAAGTTTCGTGGGGCGTACAACGCGCTGTCGCAATTCACGCCGGAGCAGCGCAGGGCCGGCGTGATCACGTTCTCGTCGGGCAACCACGCGCAGGCGATTGCGTTGTCGGCCAAGCTGCTCGGCATGCGCGCCGTCATCGTCATGCCGAAGGACGCGCCTGTCGTGAAGGTGGAGGCCACGCGTGGCTACGGCGGCGAGGTGGTGTTCTTCGACCGCTACACCGAAGACCGCGAAGCCATCGGCCGCCAACTGGCCGAAGAACACGGCCTTACGCTGATCCCGCCGTACGACCATCCGCACGTGATGGCCGGGCAGGGCACGGCTGCCAAGGAACTGATCGAAGAGGTCGGCCCACTGGATGTGCTGCTGGCCCCGCTGGGCGGTGGCGGTCTGCTCTCCGGCTGCGCCACGGCGGCGCGCGCGCTGAACCCGGCGTGCAAGATCTTCGGCGTGGAGCCCGAGGCAGGCAACGACGGTCAGCAGAGCTTGCGCAAGGGCGAGATCGTCCACATCGATACACCCAAGACGCTGGCCGACGGCGCGCAGACGCAGCACCTGGGCAACTACACGTTTGCCGTGATTCGCGAACTGGTTGACGACATCGTGACCGTGAGCGATGCAGAACTCGTCAGCGCCATGCAGTTTTTCGCCTCGCGTATGAAGGCGGTGGTCGAGCCCACCGGCTGCCTGGCTGCAGCTGCGGTGCTGAACGGCAAGGTCGATGTGCGAGGCAAGCGCGTCGGCGTGATCCTGTCGGGCGGCAATGTGGATCTGCAACTCTTCGCCAAGCTTGTGCTGGGCGCGGAGGCAGCGAAATGAGCGATGCACGCTACCTGAACGCGCCGCAACTGCGCCCGCCTGCGGGGCATTACTCGCACGCGGTCTGCGCCAATGGCTTCGTGTTCGTCGCCGGACAGATTCCCGTGACGCCCACCGGCGAAAAGCTCGTTGACGCGCCGTTCGAGACGCAGGTGCGGCAGGTGCTGTCCAACCTGGACGCTGTGCTTGCCGCCGCAGGCACGGACCGCTCGCGCCTGGTACAGGTGCGCGTGTACGTGACAGACATGGAATCGCACTGGCCCGCGTTCGATGCGCTCTATAGCGCGTGGATCGGCGAGTTGCGTCCGGCGCGCGCCGTCGTGCCGGTACCGACGCTGCACTACAGGCTGGCTGTCGAGATTGAGGCCACTGCAGTTGCTGGGTGACGAAAACGCTTGCCGTTGATGCAGGTCAGGCGGGGAGGGTTGATGCGAGTTGCTCTCAGGCGATTTGCCGGCCATTGTTACAAAATGGCGGGCGTACCTGCCAAGGCATTTGCCTTGGCCCGCCCATGACAGACGCGATCCTTTGCCACCCATGATCCTTCAGAAAACGCGGCAACTCACGCAGGAAGACGTTCCGGTCGGTCAACCGCTGCCGTTTCCCCTGGCTGACAGTGTGGGCCGGCTTTTGCTGCCCGCCGGTGCTGTCGTGCCGGATGCCGAAGACGTTCGCCTTCTGTTCCATCACGGCCCGGTGCTGGCACTGGCAGAAGGTGATGACATTGCCGCCGTGCCTGCCACCGCGCCCGCAGAAGCTCCGCCCCGCATTGGGTCGGCCGGCCTGAGTGTCGGCACGGTCTTGCAGGTGCAGGAGAAGTCCGCACCGCTACGTGGCCTGCTCCCGTGCCGCCTGATCGGTTATATCGAAGGCGAAGCGCTGTTTGTCACGCAGCCAGCCGACGCCAAGCGCACGCTGCGGCCCGAGCCGCGAGACGTGCTGATACTGCGCGGTTTTTCCGGCCGCTCGGTATTCACCATGATGTGCAGCGTGGTGTCGGTGGGACAGTTTCCCTCGCCGTATCTGGTCTTGTCGGCGCCCATCAAGATGCAGAAGATGCCGCTGCGCCGTGCCAAGCGCGTGCAGGTCCGGATCGGGGCGCGCGTGCGTGCGCAGGGGCAGGCCGCGTCGGCTGCGGATCGCGTGGCGGTGATCCGCGACATCTGCCTGAACGGTGCGCTGGTGCAGAGCGCCAACCCCGCGTTCCAACCCGGCGACAGACTCGCCCTGGATTTCAATGCCTACGTGGACGGCCAGTTGGAGACGTTTTCCCTGACCGGCCGGGTGGCAAGCGGGTCGCCTGCGCTGGGCACAACCGCATCTGCGTTTCCTTCGTTTGGCGTGGAATTCACGCTGTCGAAAGAGCAGACAGCCCAACTCTCGCATCTGATCATCGAACGGCTGGACGAAAACGCGTGAGTGCCTAGCCCGCCAGCATCGTTTCAAGGAGCCAGGCGCCGGCCTGCCCAAGTGTGCGATTGCGTGACCATACGGCGTCCACCGGCACGAGGCGGGGCCAGCCCCGTGCACGCACCTCATGCAACCGGTCTGCCGCGAAGTGATCCACCAGCCAGCGCGGCAGCTCCGTCCACCCGAAGCCCAGCACGGCCATTTCCAGCAGCATTAGGTAGCTCGGTGCAGACCAGCGGCGCAGGCTGCGCACGGGCACCGCGTCGGTGCGTGGCCCCGTTGGGTCGACGAAGGTGTTCAGCCGTAGCTCGCGCGCCTCGCGCAGTATGGCGTGTGGCACTTCCTCGTCGCCGTATCGGGCGAGTGGGTGCTGCAGCCCCACGAACAGCCCGATCTCCGATTGCTCTGCAATGGTCGCCCAGCCGATATCGGCCGGATATGCCGCCTGCGCGGCCACCAAACCGATCTGGGCACGGCCCAGCTGGATGATGTCGACCACGTCTTCGTGTTCGGCGATCAGGCATTCGAGTTCAAGGTCGGGATAACGCTGCTCCAGTGTGGCCAGCGTTTGCTCGTAGCGATCGGATTGGTAGGTGTCAGACATGACGAGCGTCAGGCGCGCTTCCAGACCGCCGGCCATCTGGGCGGCCATGCGGTCCATCTGCGCGCTGGCGTCGAGCACGCGGCGCACCTGAGTGAGCATCGCGTGGCCCGCTTCGGTCAAGGTGGGCTGGCGCGTGCTGCGGTCGAACAGTGTCAGACCGAGGTCGATTTCAAGATTGGCGATCGCCTCGCTGATCGTGGATTGCCGCTTGCCCAATTTTCGGGCAGCGGCGGAAAAGGAACCTAGCGTGGCGGCTTCGGCAAAGGCCAGTAAGGCTTCGGGTGAATGACGCATTGGGCACTCCGGACGGCGATGTATCGTCCAATATATCGGAAAAACCGATATTAATGAACTGGATCATACCGTTCATACCGATGAAAATGCACCTCGTTCTTTGGAGGTAATTGCAATGCAAGTCATACAGAAAACGCCAGCTGAGCGCCTTGTGCATGCGCTGACGTTCGAGTTGGTTGCCATGCTGATTTGTGCGCCGTTGTTCAGCTGGCTGATGGAACTGCCGTTGGCTGAGATGGGTGTGATGACGCTCATGTTTGCTGCGGTGGCGATGGTGTGGAACATGGTGTTCAACGCCATCTTCGAGCGCGTGGAGCGTCGCTACAGGCTCTCGCGTACCTTGGTGCTGCGGGTGGTGCATGCCTGCCTGTTCGAGGGCGGGTTGGTCTTGATGCTGGTGCCGCTGGCCGCCTGGTGGCTCGACGTGGGGCTGTGGGAAGCGTTCGTGCTCGACATCGGCATCATGCTGCTGTTCCTGCCGTACACCTTCTTCTTCAACCTCGCATACGACCATCTGCGCGCACGTTGGATGTCGCGTCGCGCGCTGGCCTGATCCACCATGGGCTTAGGGCAAAAGGGGCAGTGCGGGCGGTGACACTCTTCCTATAATGAAGTCCCTTTCGAAACGGGCGCAGCGGTCGCAAGCCGCTGCGCCCGTATTGCCTTCATGCCGCGTCTTTCTGTCACGTCACCTCATGCCTCGGCAACCGTGCTGCGCCAATGCTACGTAGCGGCGTGCGCGGGCGATGCCGTGGGCGTGATGAACGTGCTGCGCGATGCGTGCGGCGCGGACCATGCAGCGGCCATGATCCGGTGGCGCGTCGATGGGAGGTGGCACTGGGCGGCATCGCGCGGCGCACGCTCGGCCGACGTGCTGCTGCATGCGGTACGCGGTGACGGCGTCGACGCGTGGCCGATGGCCGATGCGGAAGTGCGCGGGGCGGTGTGGCTCGATTACCGCAAGGCGGGCGTGCCGCAACCCATGCAGCATGGTGCGGCGCCACAAGCGTTGCTGCCGCACTTTGCGCAAGCACTGCCGTTGTGCTGGCAACGCGTTGCGGCGCGCGCGGGCATTTCGCCTGCGCAGCCGGCCAGCCTCTGGCTGACCGACGCATTCCACCTGACGCGCCGCGAAGCCGATGTTGCCGATCTGCTCGCAAGCGGCTCCGACCCAGCCTGCATTGCCCGCACGCTAGGCATTTCACTCGACACGGTGCGCACGCACCTCAAACACGTCTACCGCAAGACCAACACGCACAGCCAGTGCGACGTGGTGCGGCTGATGCTGGCGCTGTCTGCGCGCCGGTAGGCGGTGTTGCATCTGGATCAGACCGTGGCCATCTTTGGTGGCGCCACGGCGGGGGTGCCGTCCTGGAAAAGCGTTTGCAGTTGCGCCCGCAACTCGGGCGAATCGGTGTGCTTGTGCACGGAAACGGCATGCTGCACAGCCGCCTCCAGCAGTTCGGCATCGCTGTCGGCGCTGATGGCGACCGAGCAGTTGGTCTCGCTGGGGAAGGCGCGGCAATCGATGTAGCGGCGGCCCATGGCAGTGCTCCTGGAATGACGAATGACGACGGCGCGACGCGGTGAACAACCGGTCGCGTGTGTCTTCGTTATAGGGGTGCCAGGGGAGAGCGGCGTCCCCTGTATGGGGTATGGCGCTGTATGTGCGACGCTGCGTCAGTCGAGGAAAACGTACTGTGCCAGGTACGGGCTGCGGCCTTCCTGGCCTTCTTCCGTGCAGGGCTGTGCCGGTGCGATGCCGCCATGGGTCTGCAGCCGTTGCACGTATCGCACACTGCTCAAAGCCCCGCGCTGCCAGCATTGGTGGCATGCAGCAACAGTAGCGGAATGGCGCCGGCTTCCGCGGTGTTGGGTGCCTGCTGCAAGACTTTCCCTGTGATCTTGCTGCCGTCGGAGGCTTCCCAGCTTGGGCCCGCACCGTGTTTGACGATGAGCTTGCCGCTCCCATCGTAAAGATCAGCCAGCGGAGCTTTGAAGACCCACGCCAGGGGCTTGTCGCCGTCGCGCTTGCAAACGTAGATCTGCACCCCCGTAGCGGATAGCGTGGCGACGGTGTGGTGAGACTCGGACGGTTGCAGTGCGGCGGGGGCTGTTTGCGCCGTCACCGTCTGCGCGACCGTCATGGCCAGCGCGAGCAAGAGGGCAGATGAGACTGCGCAGCGCGACGTGCGGGGCAGGTTCGGCATGGTTTTCCTTGTGCAGGTGGAAAGATCGTTCATGGAGCCAGCTTCGCCCCACGCTCCTCCAACAACGCGCGCAGCACTGACCGATGACAATGCGCTTCATCCTCGCAATAGCAGCCGACCGACAGGTGGGTCTGGTGCGATAGCGCGGCCAGCATGTCGAGCAGGCGCGCGGCATCGCCGTCGCGCATTTCGGTGCGGAAGTGGCGCACGAAGGTTTGCCAGGCTTTTTCGTCGTGCTGGGATTGCGCGGCCTGCGCTTGCTTGACAAGCTCGGGCGTTGGCGAAAGCAGCGGCATCCAGACGTCGTAGAAATCGCGGCTGGCGAATTCTTCCTTGGGCACGCCGCGCGGTGGGCGCCGCACGGTGCCGATGCGCAAGCCTTCATCGGGGTGACGCGGCTCGCCGAGCCGGACGATGCGTAGTGCCATGGAATGTCTCCGTGTGGATGCTGCGCGCTGCCTGCTTACGAACCCTGTCTGCTCTGCACCGTCGGAAAGAACAGATCCTTCCACGACGCCGGCTTGTTCTTGAGCGTACCCACGCGCTGCATGAACTCAGCATAGTGTGCGACGCCCACCGGCGTGGTCGTGAAGCGCGAGTCCGGATCGTCCAGGATCTTCTTCACCTCTTCCGGCGAACTCTTCACCTTCGATTGAGTGATGTAGATCTGCGCAGCCTTCGACTTGTCCTTGGCGATGAGCGCGTTCGCCTCATCCAGCGCCGCCACGAACGCCGCCGACAGCTTCGGGTTGGCCTCGTAGAACTTCTTGCTGGTGTAGGTCATGTCCAGCGTGATGTTGCCGAGCACGTCGACCGTGTTGAACACGCGGTGCAGGCCGGGTGCAGCAGCCTCGGTGTACGAGAACGGTGGCGAGGCCATGTGGCTGTTGATCTGGCTGCCGCCGGCCAGCATGACGGCGGTGGCGTCAGGGTGCGGCAGCGGCACGGTGATCGGATCGAGCTTGTTGAACTGCTTGTCGCCGAAGGTCTTGGCGGCGGCCATTTGCAGCACCACGGCTGGCAGCGAGGTCTTGATGCCCGGCACGGCGATGCGGTCCTTGTCGGAGAAATCCGCCAGCGTCTTCACGTTCGGGTTGCGCGTCATCAGGTACATCGACGAGGAGCTGAGCGACGAGAGCCCGCGCACTTCTATCGCGCTGCCGCGCGTCTTGTCCCACAGCGTGAGGAAGCCCGGCACGCCCAGCGAGGCGATGTCCAGCGCGCCCGAGAGCATGGCGTCGTTGATGACGTTGCCGCCGTCCAGGATGCGGTAGCTGACCTTCACGTCGCCCAGGCCGGCGGCTTTGGCTTGCTTCTCCAGCAGGTGCTCACTGGCCATCACCATGATGGGCAGGTAGAGGATGCCGTAGCCGTGGGAGATGCGGACTTCGCTGGCTTCAGCATGCGCGGTGCTGACGGCGCCGGCCAGGAGCGATGCGGCCAGCGTGGCGGCCATGGTGAAACGGAGGATGTTGCGGCGGGGTTGCTGCATGGGTTTGTCTCCTTGTTGTTTCTTGGTGGTGCATCCTGGGTTTCGTCCCCTGCCGGGGCCGACTCACTTTCTTTGTCTTGCCAAAGAAAGTAAGCAAAGAAAGGCGCGCCCGATGCGGCGAAAGACCCCTTGAATTTCTGTGACCGTGCGGAGAAGGAGGCAAACTCGCTTCGCTCAAACAGGCCTCCTTCTTTTTTCCGCCCACTCACAAAAATTCAAGGCGCCGCATAGGGCAGGGTACGGCCAAACCGTCTGGGGGCGACTGTAAGCGCCTGGACGGTTTCGGTAGCCTCGCGCGCTCCCTTAGTTCTGCATGCCCCAGCGCTTGACGGTACGGGCTTCAAGCGTACGGAACACGAGGTTCTCTACCAGCAGGCCGATGATGATCACCGTCAGCAGGCCGGCGAACACTTCGGGAATTTGCAGTTGGTTCTTGTTCTCGTAGATGTACCAGCCGAGGCCGCCCTGGCCGGAGCTGACGCCAAACACCAGTTCCGAGGCGATCAACGTGCGCCATGCGAAGGCCCAGCCGATCTTCAGGCCAGTGAGGATGGACGGGAATGCGGCGGGGATCAGGATCTTCGTCAGGTATCCCATGCCGGATAGCCCGTAGTTGCGGCCCACCATGCGCAGCGTGTTCGATACCGACAGGAAACCGGCATGCGTGTTGAGCGACACCGCCCACACCACCGAATGCACGATCACGAAGATCAGGCTGCCGTTGCCCAGGCCGAACCACACGAGGGCGATTGGCAGCAGCGCAATGGCCGGCAGCGGGTTGAACATGGCGGTGAGCGTTTCCAGGAAGTCCTGCCCGAGCCGGTTGCTGATGCCGAGCACGACCAGCGCGCAGGACAACGCCAAGCCGAGCGCGTAGCCTGCAAGCAGCGTTTGCATCGACGTGCCGATGCGAGCAAACAGCGTGCCGCTCGCCAACCCTGCCCACAGCGCCTGCACGGTGTCGGAAAAAGTCGGAAGCAACAGCGGGTTGTCGAGCCAGCGCGCCCCGCCTTCCCACACCAGTGCGAGCACGACGAGGATGACGACCTTGCGCAGCCATGCCTGTTCGTACAAACGCTCCGCAACGGAGAGGGGTTTTTCCACCACGCCGATGCGCTCGAACGCCACGGGCGTGCTGTAGACGGGCGCGCGGTTGCTGATGTCGGTGGTGGCCGGCATGGAAAGGGTTTCAGTCTGCATGGGTTTCCTCCACCGCGCGGGCGAACAGCATGTCGTGGATCTCGGCTTCGAGGGCTTTGAAGCGCTCCGGGTCATCATCGCCGCGCGCAAGGCTCGGCAGTTCGGCGCGTACCTGGCCGGGATGCGGCGACAGGATCAGGATGCGGCTGCCGCAGCGGATCGCCTCCGGAATCGAGTGCGTGACGAACAGCACGGTGAAGCGCGTTTCGTCCCACAGCTGCAGCAACTCGTCCTGCATCTTGCGGCGCGTGAGCGCATCGAGCGCGGCGAAGGGCTCGTCCATCAGCAGCACGTCGGGCTCCATGGCCATGCCGCGCGCAATCGCCACACGCTGCTTCATCCCCCCAGACAGCATGTGCGGGTGGTGGTCGGCAAACTTCGTGAGGTTGACCTTGTTGATGTAGTGCAGCGCGCGCTCTTCGGCTTCACGCGCGCCCAGCTTGCCCGTGGAGAGCAGCGGGAACAGCACGTTTTCCTTCACGGTCTTCCACGGCAGGAGCTGGTCGAACTCCTGGAACACCATCATGCGATCCGGCCCCGGCTTCGTCACGGGCTGGCCCTTGAGACGGATCTCGCCCTCGGTGGGTGTGAGGTAGCCGCCGATGGCCTTGAGCAGTGTCGATTTACCGCAGCCCGACGGCCCAAGCAGGATATAGCGCTCGCCGGGGTAGACCTGGAAATCGACGCGGTAGGTGGCCGTCACCAGATGCTGGCGTGTCTTGTACTGCAGCGTGACGCCGCGCACGTCCAGCAGCGGCGGTGCCGTTGGTGAGTTGGCCTGCATGATGTTGTCTCCTGTGTGTGTTTTTGTCGGTATGAGCGGCAGCAAGTGTGGGGGCGTTACCGGATATCCACGTGGTACCGGAAGTGCGCCGCCGCGCCGCGCGAACGCCGCCATTCGAGCGGCACCCGGTCGTAGCCGCGCGCAACGCGTTCGATGACCATCACCGGATCGCCGGGCTGGATGCGCAACAGGCGCGCATACGTTGCGTTGACGGCTTCGGCGGTGAGCGTTTCTTCGGCGCTCGCAATGATCTGGCCGCAGTGCGATTCGTACAGCGGATACAGCAGGTCGCCAAACGCGTTGAGTTCCAGCGTGGCGAGCGACGCAAAACGGTCATATGGCAACCAGATTTCTTCGGCCAGCATGGGTGCGCCATCCAGCAGGCGCAGCCGGGTCAGGCGAATGACCGGTGCGCCGGTTTCAATCTGCAGGCCTGCAGCCGGTGCCGACGGGGCATCCAGCACGTCCCGCTTGAGGATGCGGCTCTCAGGAATGCGCCGCTCGCCGCTTTCACTCTGGAAGCGGAAGAAGCGGAACAAGGAACTGGCAAAGCTGGCACGCCGCACAAAGGTGCCACGGCCCTGGAAGCGTTCGAGCAGCCCTTCGGCCACCAGTACGTCTACGGCTTTGCGGACGGTGCCGACCGCCACGTTGTACGTCTTGGCAAGCTCGGCTTCGGTCGGGATGGCGTCGCCCGGGCGCCAGTGCTGTTGGGCGATCTGCGCGGCCAGATCGTCGCGCAATTGCTGGTAGCGGGGCAGGCGGAGATCGGCGGGCATGGGATATCGAAAGTAGTTAACTATTCATCTATATGACTTGACATTGTAGGGAGCTGGGGGGCGGAGGGCATTACAGGAAAACCCGCAGGGCCCGGTCAGATCGACACGGGCCCTGCGGGTTTTTGGGAGGACTGCTGGATGAGGAATTAACGCGTCGCGCGAGCCGAAGCCGGCAATGGCTCCATCTGTTGGGCCTTCGGACGGCGCAGCAGCCGCAGCGCATACCAGGCCAGCACAAGCGCACCGATGGCGAACACGATGTCACCCGGCACACGCAGCCAGACCAGCGTTTCCATCACTTTCGAGTGCACCACTTCCGGCGAGCGGGCGTACCACATGCCCTTGGTGACACTCGCCCAGGCCTGATAGATGCCGGCCGGCAGCAGCGACATGAATACCATCATCGCCAAGCCGATGTTCAGGCCCCAGAACGCGGGCTTGAGCAGGCGATCGGCATGCAGGCTGCGCGCATACAGGCCGCGCAGGCAGAACAGCATCAGGCCGATACCGAGCATGCCGTACACCCCGAACAGTGCAGCGTGCCCGTGGGCGGCCGTCATGTTCAGACCTTGCACGTAGTACAGCGAAGCGGGCGGGTTGATGGCAAAGCCGAGCAGGCCGGCGCCGACGGTGTTCCAGAAGCCCACGGCCACGAAGCACAGCACGGGCCACTTGTAAGCGTTGAGCCATGGCGTGCCTTGCGTGCGCCGATAGTTCTGCAGCGCTTCGAGCCCGATCAGCGAAAGCGGCACCACTTCCAGCGCAGAGAACACTGCACCCACCGAGATGATCGAGGTCGGTGTCCCTGTGAAGTACAGGTGATGCAGCGTGCCCAGAATGCCGCCGAACAGGAACACGATCGTCTCGGCCACGATGGCGCGGTTGGCGCTGCTGGCGCGAATCAGGCCCAGGCGCGTGAAGATGAGCGCGATGACCGCGGTGGCGAACACTTCAAAGAAGCCCTCGACCCACAGGTGGACGAGCCACCAGCGCCAGTACTCGATCATCGAATAGTGCGTGTGTTGGCCCCACACCAGCGAAGTCGAATAGAACCCGCCGATGCAGGTGGCCGACAGGAACACCATGGCGATCAGACCGCGCGATTCCGACGGCGTCTTCAGTGCCGGCCACAGGGCACGGCCCAGCAGCACGACCCAGAACAGCAGGCCGACAAACAGCAAGATTTGCCACACGCGGCCCATGCTGGTGTATTCCAGCCCCTGGTTACCGACCCAGAAGCCGAAGTCTGCACCGCGATGTTGCAGCGTGCCGAGCCAGCCGGTGGCGATGGACCCCACCACGATAAAGATCAGCGCCCAGAACAGCAGGTCAACGCCCAGCTTCTGGAACTTCGGTTCACGCCCCGACAGCAGCGGCGCAATGTACAGGCCCGTGGCCAGCCATGCCGTGGCAATCCACAGCACGCCAAGCTGCGTGTGCACGGTGCGGCTGATCACGTACGGCAGCACCTGCGCCAGCGGAATCCCGAAGAACGATTCCCCTTCCACCGCATAGTGCGCGGTGATGGCGCCCATGCCGATCTGCACCAGCATCAGGCCGATCACGGCAAAGAAGTACTTGCGCGTGGCCTTCATCGACGGCGTGGCCACCACGTTGAGGAACGGATCGGCCGGCAGCGGCGCAGCCTCCTCTTCGTGCTTGCTGCTGCCGTGCAGCCACAGCATGGCGGCAATACCGCCCAGCAGCAGCACGATGCTGACCATCGACCACACTGCCGCACCGCCGGTCATTGTGTTGCCTACCAGCGGTTCATGCGGCCAGTTGCTCGTATACGAGATGTCGGTCTCGCCTGGGCGGTCGGCGGCCGCGGCCCACGACGTCCAGAAGAAGAACGCCGCCAGGGCTTCACGATCGGCCGCCTCCGGCAGCACGCCGGTGGCCATGGCGTATTGATCGCGCAGCGTTGCCAGCGACGGATCGGTGCCGAACAGGGCCTCGAAGTGCTGGGCCACACCGTGGATGGCCTCTGCGCGCTCACGCGACACGGTCAGGATGTCGTGATTTGCGTCGTACGTATTGCGGCGCATTTCCTCCTTCACGCTGGCGTCGACGGCGGCTTGCTGCACGGTCGTCAACGGCGCATCGGTATCGAACTGCTGATGCGCGCGGATGGCTTGCAGCGCTGTGGCTTCACGGTGCAGCCAATCGGCAGACCAGTCAGGTGCAACGTAGCTGCCGTGGCCCCAGACGGTGCCAAGCTGCTGGCCGCCGGCTGCCAGCCAGGCTTCCTGGCCGCGCTGGATCTGCTCACCGGTAAAGAGCACCTCGCCCACAGAGGTGACGACGGCATGCGGAATCGGCGGCGCTGCCAGATAGATCTGCCGGCCCAGATAGCCCAATGCTCCGAACGACAGGATGAAGATCAGGCCGAGCCACCGCCACAGCCTTTGATTGGTTTTCATGACAAGGTTCCTTGCAGGATGCAATCGGAAATTCAGGCGCCACCACCGCAACCACCGCAGCAGTGGCCGGCACTGGCGGCAGACGCCACCTTGGTGATGGCCACGCGCCACGTGCCGGGGCCGCGCTCAAGGTAGTCCCAGGAAAACTGCCCCGGGCGTTCGACTTGAAACTGCGACTGCAGCGGCCGCGGATCGTGATCGTTGATCAGCTCCAGGCTCTGCCCGATGCCGAGTTCCCCAAAGGCGGAGAAGATCAGCGGATGGCGCTCGCGCGGCGCCAGCACGCGGAGGTCGAGCTGGATGGTGGAGGCGGACTGTGTCATGGGGATTCCCTCTGTGGGTGTCGCATCAAAAAGATGCATTAAGGATGCAACTATATTAGTGAGTGAAATCCCCGGTGTTATTGATGTATATCAGATGCTTGTTTTATGGGTGCCTTGATGTCGCAAATCAGGCCACGGCTGGGCTTGCGTGCCACGCGGTGGGGGTGGATGGGCCGGTCGGGGCGGGTTTTCGTTTGCGCTGTATCAAAGCCCTAATGGCTGCCGGGGCCTAACGTGGAGCGGACGACACCAGACCGATACACGGGGGAAAAAATGAGCCGTCTTCACACCGTCCGCAGCCTGATGCGCGCGGGCTTGATTTCTGTGGTGCTGGGCGCACTGCTTGCGGGCACTGCGGCCCGCGCCGCCAGCGCCAAGTTGCCGGGTGACTTCGGGCCGCCACGCGGCGAGCCGATCCACGCCGTCCTGACGAGTCCACCGCTTGTGCCGCCGCCGGTGCACCGGAACTATCCAGCCAAGGTCATCGTGGAGCTGGAAGTGGTCGAGAAGGAAATGCAGATCTCCGAAGGGGTCAGCTACACCTTCTGGACGTTCGGCGGCACCGTTCCTGGAAGTTTCATCCGCGTGCGGCAGGGCGACACGGTGGAGTTCCACCTCAAGAACCACCCGAGCAGCAAGATGCCGCACAACATCGACCTGCACGGCGTGACCGGGCCGGGCGGCGGCGCAGCATCGAGCTTTACCGCCCCGGGCCATGAATCGCAGTTCACCTTCAAGGCGCTGAACGAGGGCATTTACGTTTACCACTGCGCTACCGCACCCGTGGGCATGCATATCGCCAACGGCATGTACGGCCTGATCCTGGTCGAACCGCCCGAAGGCCTGCCCAAGGTTGATCACGAGTACTACGTCATGCAGGGCGATTTCTACACCGCCGGCAAGTACCGCGAGAAGGGCCTGCAGCCGTTCGACATGGAAAAGGCCATCGACGAACGCCCGAGCTACGTGCTGTTCAACGGTGCGGAAGGCGCGCTCACCGGTGACAAGGCGCTGCACGCCAAGGTGGGCGAAACGGTGCGCATCTTCGTGGGCAACGGCGGGCCCAATCTGGTCTCCAGCTTCCACGTGATCGGCGCCATCTTCGATCAGGTGCGCTACGAGGGCGGCACCAACGTGCAGAAGAACGTGCAGACCACGTTGATCCCGGCGGGTGGCGCGGCGGTTGTGAAGTTCACCGCGCGCGTGCCTGGCAGCTATGTGCTGGTCGACCACTCGATCTTCCGTGCCTTCAACAAGGGTGCGCTGGCCATCCTCAAGATCGATGGGCCGGAGAGCAAGCTGGTCTATTCCGGCAAGGAACTGGATTCGGTGTACCTGGGCGATCGTGCCGCGCCCAACATGAGCGCCGTCACCAAGGCGACCGAGGCGTCGGTGAGCGGCACGCTGACCGTGCAGGATCAGGTGCAGGCAGGCCGCGCGCTGTTTGCGGGTACCTGCTCGGTGTGCCACCAGGGCAATGGCGCCGGCTTGCCGGGCGTGTTCCCGCCGCTTGCCAAGTCGGATTTCCTGGCGGCAGATCCGAAGCGCGCCATGAACATCGTGCTGCATGGCCTGAACGGCAAGATCAAGGTCAATGGCCAGGAATACGACTCCGTCATGCCGCCGATGACACAACTCAATGACGACGAGGTCGCCAACATCCTGACCTACGTGCTCAACAGCTGGGACAACCCCGGCGGCCGCGTGAGCGCAGAAGACGTCAAGAAGGTGCGTGCCCAGCCGGCGCCCGCCAAGGCCGTGGCCGAACATTGAGCGGATCTGCACGACCATGTCCCGCCTGACCTCGCACATTGCTGCCATGTTGATGGCGCTGGCCAGTGCAACCGCACACGGGGCCACCTATGTGCGGTTGCCCGGCGGCGACTTCGACAGCGTGCTGCCCCAGAACGCGCCGGGGCAGCCGCAGCGGGTGCGCATCGAGCCGTTTGAGCTGCGCTCCACGCCCGTCACCATCGGCGAGTTCCAGGCCTTCGTGCAACGCCACGAGGCCTGGCAGCGTGGCCGTGTGCCGCAAGTCTTTGCCGGTAAGGCCTACCTTGCCGACTGGGCCGATGCGACGCACGCCGATGCGCAGGCGTCGCTGCAAGCGCCGGTGACCGGCGTGAGCTGGTTTGCCGCCCGTGCCTATTGCGAAAACGAAGGCGCTCGGCTGCCGACATGGCTGGAATGGGAATCCGCCGCCGCGGCCGACGCCACACGCACAGACGCCCGCGACGACCCGCAATGGGCACAACGCATTCTCGGCTGGTACGAGCGGCCCGCCACGCGTGTGTTGCCACCAGTGGGCGGCCCAGCGGATGTCCATGGCGTGCGCGATATGCACGGTCTGATCTGGGAATGGGTCGACGATTTCAACGCACTGTTCATTGCCGGAGACAGCCGCACCCAGGGCGACCCCGACAAGCAGAAATTCTGCGGCGCCGGTGCCATCAGCATCGTCCGCCGCGACAGCTATGCCGTGCTGATGCGCGTGGCGTTGCTGTCTTCCCTTGAAGGCGCAGACGCCACAGGCAGCCTCGGCTTTCGCTGCGCCCGATCCCTCAATGGAGATCATCCATGATGTTCACGACTTTTATCCGACGCGCCTTTGTGGTGCTCCTGCTGGCCGGCGCAACAGCCGGTGCCCATGCTGCGGGGCCAGCGCCCTCGGCCTCGCTGTATCAATCCGATGTGGCGCTGACCGACCAGAACGGCCGCGTCTTTCACCTGGCGGATCTGCGCGGCGAGCCGGTGCTGGTGAGCATGTTCTATGCGTCGTGCCAGATGGTCTGCCCGATGATCTTCGAGACCATTCGCGCGACCCTAGCCAAGGGCGGCAAGCCCGCGCACGATGGTGTGCGGGTGCTGATGGTGACGGTCGACCCCGAACGTGATTCCGTTGCGGCGCTCAAGAAGACGGCCAGCGCGCATGGCGCCGACGACCGCTGGCAAGTCGCCCGCGCAAACGCCAGCGGCACGCGCGAGGTGGCGGCCCTGCTGGGCGTGCAGTACCGACGCTTGGCAGATGGCGATTTCAACCATTCGAGCACGATCCTGCTGCTGGACGCAGAAGGGCGCATCAACGCGCGCACCAATACGCTGGGCGCGGTCGATCCGAAGCTGGTGGATGCGATGCGCAAGCTGGTGGCGGCGCAGCGCTAAGCGCGCCGCGCCGCATACTTAGGCTTTGGTGTAGGCGACGACCGTCTGCATCTGCTCGCCAAGGCCGTCGATGCCCAGGCGCATGGTATCGCCGGCCTTGAGATAGCGCGGGGGCTTGGCTCCCATGCCGACACCGGGCGGCGTGCCGGTGCAAATGAGGTCGCCCGGGTGCAGCGTCATGAAACGGCTGACGTAGCTCACCAGATGCGCCACGCCAAACACCATGGTGGCTGTGTTGCCCCGCTGCGCACGTTCATCATTGACGTCGAGCCACAGGCCAAGCGCTTGCGGGTCGGGCACTTCGTCACGCGTGACCAGCCACGGGCCGACGGGGCAGAAGGTGTCGCAGCCCTTGCCCTTGTCCCACGTGCCGCCGCGCTCAAGCTGAAACTCGCGCTCGGATACATCGTTCACCACGCAGTAGCCGGCCACATGTGAGAGCGCTGCTTCGCGGGAAACATCGCTCGCCGTCTTGCCGATCACCACACCGAGTTCAACCTCCCAGTCGGTCTTTTCCGAGCCGCGCGGCAGCATGACGGCATCGTTGGGGCCGTTCAGTGCGCTGTTGGCCTTGAGAAAGATGATGGGTTCTGCGGGTGGCGGCAAGCCGGCTTCTGCTGCGTGGTCGGCATAGTTCAGGCCGATCGCGATGATTTTGCCGATGCCCGTCCATGGCACACCAAAACGGGCATCCGGCAGCACCGGTAAGCTCGCCATGTCGACGCCTGCGAGTCGCGCGAGGGCGGCATCAGACAACTGCTGCGGCCCCAGCTCGCTGACCACGCCTGACAGGTCGCGCACGCGGCCTTGCGTATCGATCAGGCCCGGACGTTCTGCGCCGGGTGCACCTACGCGTACGAGTTTCATTGCGCTCCTTTCTTGGGGGATTCCTTGGTTGATCGGGTTGGGCGGCTGGCCTCGGCGAGGCTGTTTGCCACGACGCTCAGCACTTCCTTGGCGGTGTTCTCGGAGTGGTGCCGCAGCACTTGTGCAAGGCGCGGGCGCCCTGGCTCGCGAAGGGCGGCCATGATGGCTTCGTGTTCTTCGTGCGATTCCTGCCAGCGCAGCATGTCCGCGTTGGCTGCGCCGCGCGCGCGGTGCACCCTGCTCATCAACGCCGCATAAATGCCGGCCAGTACGGGGTTGGCCGTGCCGTCGATGATGAGTTGGTGAATTTCCTGGTTGATGCGGAAGTACTCGGTGCGCCGGCCTGCCGCGTGCGCGTCGAGCATCGCCTGGTGCCTGCGTTCCAGGCGCGCAAGAGCCACCTCGGACAGACGGGCCGCCGCCAGTTCTCCTGCCGTGAATTCCAGCCCATGCAGCGTTTCGAAGGTCGCGCGCAGTTCATCGAGATCGAGCGGTGCAACGCGGTAGCCGATGTACTGACGATGCAGCACCAGACCCTCGGCCACCAACACCTTGAGCGCCTCGCGCAGCGGCGTCTTGGAGACATCGAACATTTCACAGAACGCACGCTCGTCGATACGGGCGCCGGGCGGCAATTCGCCTTCTTCGATGAGGGTGCGCAGACGCGAGGCGATTTCGGCCGACATGCCGAGCGTGCGCAGGCGAGGGGATTGGAGCAGCGGTTGGGTCACAGACGTCACCAGAATGGGGAAGATGCACCACAAAAGGCTATCACACACCGATATTATGCTTTTGGTATGCAATAAAATCAATGACTTACAGATGTTGTAATTACAGATTACGTATCCTATACTCAGCCACGTTGCGCAACACAAACCAATCAAATCGACTCAGGAGGTCGTTTCGGTGGGTGAAGGCGGGAGGATCGGCGTCAAGACCGGCCTCCCAGCCCGCTTCTCGAAAGGGCTTTCCGAGCTACCAGGAGACACGCGTAATGGAAACCGCAAGCCAGGCCCCGGCCATGGCGCTAACGGAGACGAAGAGCTCTGTGCGCTGGAAGATTTTCTTGATGATGTTGATGCTGATTTCCATCAACTACGTCGACCGCGCATCGTTGTCAGTCGCGATGCCGCTGATCGCGAAGGAATTCAACATCGGCCCCGCGGTGCAAGGCTTACTGCTGAGTTCGTTCTTTCTGACGTACGCGCTCATGCAGATCCCAGGCGGCATGCTGGCCGACCGGTTCGGCCCGCGTGTGGTGATTGCCGGTGCCACGCTGGGCTGGGGCTTCTTCCAATCCATCGCGGCCCTGTGTACCGGTTGGGTGCCGCTGCTTGTCACGCGTCTTGGCCTGGGTGCGGCTGAGGCACCCATCTACCCCGCCGGGGGCAAGCTCAACGCCATCTGGATGACACAGAACGAACGCGGCCGCGGTGCCACGCTGCTCGACGGCGGTGCGCCGCTGGGTGCGGCACTGGGCGCGCTCATCATCGCCGGGCTGATCGCCGAGTTCAATTCGTGGCGCACGTCGTTCGTGGTGGCTGGTATCGGCACGATGGTGGCAGGCCTCTTCGCGTGGTGGTACATCCGCAACCACCCGCGCGAGCATCCGTCCGTCAATGATGCTGAAGCTGCCTACATTGAAGAGGCACACGCAGCCGACCAGGCTGCCGAGCCCGCCGCCTTGAGCGGCAACGTGCTGGACTTCTTCAAGTACCGCTCGGTGTGGGGCATGTTCTTCGGCTGGATGTGCTTCAACGCACTGTTCTACGGGTTGTTGACGTGGATGCCGACATACCTGTCGAAGGTGCACGGGCTCGACATCAAGGAGATGGGCGGTGCCGTCTTCACGATGTTCTTCTCCGGTTTTGTGGGCGAGATGGTCGGTGGATGGATTGCCGACAAGTGGATGGCCACCGGGGCATCGCGCGCCCGCGTGCTGCGCACCCTGTTCGGCATCGCTTCGGTATTGGCCACGATCGCCATCTACACGGTGGCGCGCTTCAAGGATCCGGTTGTGGTGGTGGCACTGTTGTCGACCACTCTGTTCTTCCTGCGCTGGTGCGGTCTGTTCTGGTGCATTCCGTCGATCCTGGGTACGCGCAAGCGTGTCGGTTTCCTGGGCGGCACGATGAACCTGGGCGGCAACTTCGCAGGGGTCGGCATGCCGATCATCGTCGGCCTGATCGTGCAGGCGACCGGTTCGTACGACATGGCGCTGATGCTGTTTGCAGCCGCCGGTGCGGGTCTGTTCATCTGTTCGACGCTGCTGATCGACTACAGCAAGAAGCTGCCGGTCTAAGGTGCGATGCACTCACGTAGGCCGATGCCATCTACGCCTGCGGCGCGGCGTTTGCTCCTGACTTCCGGCGACAAGCTGAGACCCGACACGTCAACATAACAAGCAAGCTCCGATGCCCGCTGCTGCGCGCGCCGGGGCCTACAAACCACGAAGAAGACTTCCATGAAAAAACGCATCAAGCTCGGCATGCTCACGCCATCATCCAACACGGCGCTGGAACCCATTACCAGCGCCATGGTGAGCGGCCTGCCCAACGTCAGCGCGCATTTCTCGCGCTTTACCGTGACGGAAATCTCGCTGCGCGACCAGGCGCTGGGGCAGTTCGACCTGGAAAATATCCTGAACGCCGCCAAGCTGCTGGCCGATGCGCACGTCGACGTGATCGCCTGGAACGGCACGTCGTCCGGCTGGCTCGGCTTTGAGAAGGACGAGGCGCTGTGCCGCCAGATCACGGAAGCCACCGGCATTCCGGCCACCACCTCGGTGCTGGCGCTCAACGAGATTCTGGCCAAGACCGGTGCACGCGATTTCGCCCTCGTGACGCCGTACCTGGATGACGTGCAGCAGCGCATCGTGCAGAACTACGCGCGCCACGGTTTCAAGTGCGTGGCCGAGCGTCATCTGGACTTGCACGTCAACCACAGCTTTGCCGACGTGGAAGAAGACACGATCCGTACCCTGGTGCGCGAAGTGGCCCAGCAAAAGCCGGCCGCCATCACCACGTTCTGCACGAACCTGCGAGCCGCGCATCTGGTGGAAGCACTGGAAGCGGAAACGGGCATCCCGGTGTACGACACCATCTCGACCGTCGTGTGGAAATCGCTGCGGCTGGCGGGTGTCGACACGCGCGAGCTGCACGGCTGGGGCCGCCTGTTCGCGGACGTTGCTTAACGGAATGAGGGAGCGCCAAGCATGTCCACGGAACTCGACCTGGTGATTCGCAACGCGGATGTGGTCACCGCATCCGACCGCTTTACCTGCGACATCGGGGTGCGCGATGGCCGCATCGCCGTGCTCGGCAACGGCTTGCCGCGCGGCGTGCGGGAGCTGGATGCAAGCGGCCTGCTGGCGCTGCCCGGCGGCGTCGATGGTCATTGCCACCTCGATCAGCCCATGCCCGATGGCATGCGCATGGCCGACGACTTCTTCACCGGCACGCGCGCGGCCATCTGCGGCGGCACGACAACGGTGATCCCGTTTGCGGCGCAGGAGAAGGGCGGCTCGCTGAAAGCGGCGGTGGCCGACTACCACCGCCGTGCCGAGGGCCGGGCGGTGGCCGACTATGGCTTCCATCTGATCGTGGCCGACCCCACGCCCGAGGTGCTCAAGCACGAACTGCCGGAGCTGATCCACCAGGGCTACACCTCGTTCAAGGTCTACATGACGTATGACGACCTGAAGCTGTCCGACCGCGAAATGCTGGACGTGCTTGACGTGGCCAAGCAAAACAACGCGCTGGTGATGGTGCATGCAGAAAACGCCGACTGCATTTCGTGGCTGACCGAGAAGCTGGTGGGCGAAGGCCGCATCTCGCCGCGCTTCCACGGCCTCTCGCGCCCGGCTGCCGTCGAGCGTGAAGCCACGCACCGCGCCATCACCTTTGCCGAGCTGGTGGACGTGCCGATCCTGATCGTGCATGTCTCCGGCAAGGAAGCCATCGAGCAGATTCGCTGGGCGCAAAGCCGCGGCCTGCAGATTTTGGCCGAGACGTGCCCGCAGTACCTCTACCTGACCGCTGAAGACATGGGCCTGCACGGTGACGATGGCTACGAAGGTGCCAAGTGCGTCTGCAGCCCGCCACCGCGCGATCCGGAAAACCAGGCGGCTGTATGGCGCGCGCTGGCAGGGGGCGTATTCAGCGTGTTTTCTTCAGACCATGCACCGTTCAACTATGACGATGCGCAGGGCAAGAAGCTCGGCGGTCTAGCGCAACCGTTCGACCATATTCCGAACGGCGTGCCGGGCATCGAGACGCGGTTGCCGTTGCTGTTCGATGGCATCGCGCGCGGCAAGCTTTCGCTGCATCAGTTTGTGGAACTGACGTCGTATCGCCCGGCACGGCTGTACGGTCTGTACCCGCGCAAGGGCACGATTGCCGTGGGTGCCGATGCCGACATCACGCTGTGGGATCCGGAGCGGCGCGTGCGCATCACCAACGATGCGTTGCATCACGCGGTCGACTACACGCCCTATGAAGGCATTGAAGTGACGGGCTGGCCAGTGCATTGCTTCTCGCGCGGCGAGCTGCTGGTCGAAAACGGCAAGTACCTCGAACCGGCACCCGGGCGGGGGCAGTTCCTGCCGGCGGGCGCGCCGTCGCTGGTCTGACGTTTCTGGTTTGATTCTCAGGGTTTCATCATGCGTATTCTGGTCGTCAATCCCAACATCTCCGAGAGCGTGACGGAGTTGATCCATGCGGAGGCGCGTCGCTCCGTTTCACCCGGCACCACGCTCACGATGGCGACAGCGCCATTTGGCGTGGCCTATATCGAAACGCGCTTCGAAGCACTGGTGGGCGGCTATGCCACCGCGTGCGTCGTTGCTGAGCACGCCGGCCAATTCGATGGCGTGGTGGTGGCGGCGTTTGGGGACCCCGGCCTGGCCGGCATCAAGGAGCTCTGCAATGTGCCGGTGGTGGGCATGACCGAGGCGGCACTGGCCAGCGCCTGCCTGCTGGGTCAGCGCTTTTCCATCATCGCCATTTCGAACCGCATCCAGGCGTGGTACCGCGAGTGCGTGGCCGCCAATGGGCTGTCGTCGCGGCTGGCGAGTGTGCGCTCCTTGCAGCAGCCGCTACGCGACATCGGCAGCGTGCAGGAAGACCACGCGGCACGTCTTGAGGAACTCAGCATGCAAGCGGTGCGTGAAGATGGCGCGGACGTGATCATCGTGGCCGGCGCGCCGCTCGCCGGTCTGGCCCGTACACTCAAGGACCGCATTCCGGTGCCGGTCGTGGACGGCGTCTCCAGCGCCATCCGCCACTGCGAGAGCCTGATTGCGCTTGCGCCCAACGGTGCAGCGGAAGGCAGCTTTACGCGTCCGCCGCACAAGCCAAACCGCGGGTTGCCTCCTGCGCTGGCTGCCATGCTGGCGTAGGCGGCGTGTCTGGCCGGTGCGAAGGGTGGGCGCTGTAACTGAGGCGCTCCGGGCTGTGGTGAGGGGTACGCCCCGCTCATGGCCGGCTTTACCGCAGCGGCCACGCCGGCCGTGGTGACGCTGCTGGCCCTGACGCGCGGATGACCGCAAGGGTTGCTTCGGCGCTGTAAGCCAGAAGCGTCGTGGGCTCGATGGCTCAGAGGCGCACCACATCCAGCATCGCCTGCACAAACGCCTTCGGTGCCCAGCCGGATCTGGAGCGCGCCATGGCCAGGAAGATTAGCGCCAAGGTGACGACGCTGCCGACAAGCCATGTGCCATAGCAGTCGCGGCCGCGGGATCTAGCGAAGATGATCCTCGATGCAGTGCACGCGGTCGAGGCGTGCAACCGAGACGGTGCGTGTGGCTTGCGCGTCAGTTCGGTCGTTGACCCATGGCGCGCGGGAAGGTCTGCTGCGCAGTCAGCAGCTCCCGGTAGGTGAGCGCGCGGTAGTCGAGCGCATGGGCACGCGCCACCTCCGCCACACGCGCTGCCAGCGCTGGATAGTGCCAATGGCTATACGTCGGGAAGAGGTGATGCATGCCGCAGCGTAATGACCCTGTCTTGTTGTGCCGCGATTCCAGCGGGTGTGGTCTGCTCCGCCGGATGAAGATTCGTTAATAAAGGTGGCGTCTTCAGGCGCCGTAGCTGCGCAGCCGATCGAGGTCCACGACCGTCACGCCGCCGTATTCCAGCCGCACCACGCCGTCCTTCTCCAGGGTCTTGAGCGACTGGTTGGCAACTTGGCGCGTCATGCCGGAAAGCAGGCCGAGTTCTTCCTGCGTGATCTCCAGGTGGTCGCCCGCGCCGGGGTAGAGAACCGGGTTGAACAGCGACGCAATGCAACGCGCCAGGCGCGGCGTGACATCAAGCAGCCGGTCGTATTCCAGCAGCGCCATGAAATGCCCGAGCCGCTCGTTGAGCTGCTTGACCAGGAAGCGGTTGAACGCCACGCTGTTTTCCACCAGCCACATGAAGGTGGCGCGCTCCATGAAGGCCATGCGTGTGTCGCGCAGCGCAACGATGTCGTAGCGGCGCGGCTCGTTCTTGAGCACCGTGCCTTCGCCAAACCAGCCGCCGGCAGGCACGCCCGTAAACGTGACGCTGCGCCCCTCGGGCGATACCGTGCCGATTTTGATGAGGCCCGTGACCACGCCCGTCCAGCTTTCCAGCAACGTGTTTTTCGGGCAGATGCACGCGCCGCGTGCGTAGGTTTTTTCAACGATGCCGGCGCAGGCGCGGTCGGCTTCTTCCGCGGGCAGATCAATCGACCACGCCGCGATATGCGCCAGCCGTGCGCGGCTGATGCCGGGGCGCGAGTTTGTATCGTGTTCAGCCACGTTGAATGCCCACCGGCAACGTGCTCACGCGCTGCGCTTCGGGCGTGGAGAGCCAGCCGGCGCGCAGGCTCTGCAGGAACATGGCGGTCGCATCTTCACCCCAGAACAGCTCGCCTTCGTGCACCAGGGTGGGCACCCCGAACACGCCGAGCGCGATAGCTGCATCGGTGTGCGCACGCAGCGCATCTTTCACAGCGGGTTGTTCGACAGCGGCCGCGCCCTCTGCAAAGCCCACCGCCTCGCACAGCGCGGCAAAGCCCTCGGGCGACGCCACATCGTTGCCGTCGCGCCAGATATGCCGGAACACCGCTCGCACGACATCGAGCGAGCCGCCCATCGCAATCGTCAGCCGCAATGCCTTGATCGGGTTGAACGGATGCGCGGGCGGCATGCGAAAGGGAATGCCGAGCTGCTGCGCGCGAAACAGCGCATGCCGGTATGTGAACACGCGCTTGGTGCTGATCTCGGCCGGCCCTTTCTGCCCCCAGTGATGCAGGATCGCGCCCAGCACGAGCGGACGCGGGCGGATGACGATGTCGTTCGCCTTCTGCAGCGCGTCGAACTGTTCGAGCTGCAGGTAGGCAAACGGCGAGATGACATCGAAGAACCAATCGACGGTGGCGGGCATGCAGTCTCCTCAGGCGGCGCGCATCTGCAGCAGCGGCGCCAGTGTAAAGGGCGCTGCTGTCATGGCGCGAATGTCGTCGAGTGTCGCATGCGAGAGGATTTCACGCAGCACGAGCCCCGCATCGGTCACGTCAAACACGGCGTGCTCGGTGACGATGACCTTCACGCAGGCCCGGCCCGTGAGCGGCAGCGTGCAGCGCGGCAGGATCTTGGAATTGCCGTGTTTGTCGGTGTGCGCCAGCGCGGCAATCACCTTGCGCGTGCCGTAGCAGAGGTCCATCGCCCCGCCAATGCCGGGCCACCATTTGCCGTTGCGATCGCAGGCCCAGTTGGCGAGGTTGCCCAGCGCATCCACCTGCAACGCGCCGAGGATCGTCACGTCGATGTAGCCGTTGCGCATCGCGCCCAGCGACGTGGCGAGGTCCATGAGCGCCGCGCCGGGCATCAGGGTGATGGGCTCGCAGCCGGCGTTGGTGAAGTCGCTGTCGATGGCGTCCAGCGCGGGGCGTCCGCCAAAGCCGAAGGCGCCGTTTTCGGTATGGAAGATGACGCCCGCTTCGGCGTCCAGGTAGTTGGCTGTGAGCGTTGGGATACCCAGGCCAAGGTTGACGACTTCGCCCGGGTGCAGTTCTTGCGCGCAGCGGGCTGCGATGCGTTGCTTGGGTGTTTCGGGCAGAGCTTGCATGGCGGTTTCCTGTTGTGGCGATCGGCGATCAGGCTTCTGCGGCAGCGGGCAGGCGGCCAAGCTTCGTCCAGTGGTGCCGGTAGAGCGCGTGCTGGTCGTCCAAAGACAGACCTTGCACCACTGCATTGACGAATACGCCCGGGCAGCCGACGCGCTCGGGCGGAATCGTGCCCACCTCGACGATCTCGTTCACCTCGACGATGGTGTAATCGCCCGCCATGGCGATGTCGCGCTGGTTCTGCAGCGCCGTGCCGCGAAACTCCACGTTGCCGAAGGTATCGGCGCGCCAGCCTTTGATGATCGACACGTCGGCGCGCAGGGGCGGCTCGACGAAGCAGGTCGTGCCATCGACGGTGAGCGACTGCTTGGGGGCGCCGCGCTTGGGGAACATCCCGGGCTGGTCGAGGATGCTCACGCCCACCGGCACGAGCGCGCCGCCCAGGCCCAGCGCACCCGCACGCACTTTCTCGGCCCAGGTGCCCATCGGGAAGAACTCGGCCACGTGCACGGAGTCGGTCAGGTAAGCCTGCGTCGATTCGTCGGTCGTGCCGACGTGCGTGCCGATGAACTCGGCCAGTTGGCCGGAGCTGAACAACCGGGCTTTGAGAAAGCCGCCGCGCAGCCCCGGCGTGTTGGTGATGAGCGTCAGTTGCCCGATGCCGCTGGCGAGCAGCGCCTCGATGCAGCAGGCCGGCTCGCCGGCGCCGACGAATTCGCCCAGCATCAGGCGGCTGCCGCTGCGGACGTGTGCGATGGCCTCGTCCACGGAAAGGACCTTGTTGGCATAGCGCATGGGGTGTCTCCTTGGTGCCGCCCTGGGCGAGCGGGTCTGCGGCGCAGTGTAGGAGCGGGGTTTGCGGCGCGATGTCTTCTGCATGACATTTGCTTCGTAAGGTTTCGCAAAGGGCAATCCTTATAGTTGTGACGCAACGTGAATAAAAATCCGCGCCGCCGTTGTCGCACCAGGGCCGGCCCGGCCCCTTTCGCTTTCCCGCTCTTCCGTCTTTGAACCCGCCCCTTTCCACGAACGCATGCACGTAGACACCCCGCTCATCTCCACCATCATCGGTGGCATCGTGCTGGCCTTCATCTTCGGCACCATTGCGCAGCGCCTGCGCCTGCCGCCACTGGTCGGCTACCTGATGGCGGGTGTGGTGGCGGGGCCGTTCACGCCCGGTTTCGTGGCCGACCAAAGCCTCGCGCCGCAACTGGCCGAGCTGGGCGTGATCCTCCTGATGTTCGGGGTGGGGTTGCATTTCTCGATGAAGGAGCTGCTGGCGGTCAAGGCCATCGCCATTCCGGGTGCCATCGGGCAGATTGCGTTGGCCACGCTCATGGGTATGGGCCTGGCGTGGCTGCTTGGGTGGGACTGGGGCCCGGGGCTGGTGTTCGGGCTGGCGCTGTCGGTGGCGAGCACGGTGGTGCTGCTCAAGGCGCTGGAGGATCGCGGCATCGACAACTCGCACGAAGGCCATATCGCCGTGGGCTGGCTGATCGTGGAAGACCTCGTGATGGTGGTGACGCTGGTGCTGCTGCCGGCCTTGGCCGGTGCGCTGGGCGGCGCAGGCAGCACAGCGGTCGGCGCATGGGACATCATCAAGGTGCTGGCGGTCACGCTCTCGAAGGTGGTGGCGTTTGCCGCGCTCATGCTGGTGGTGGGCCGCCGCGTGATCCCCTGGATGCTGGAGCGTATCGTCATGACGGGCAGCCGGGAGCTGTTCCGCCTGGGTGTGCTGGCCACGGCGCTGGGCGTCGCTTATGGCGCGACGGTGCTGTTTGGCGTGTCGTTCGCACTCGGCGCGTTCTTTGCGGGCATGGTGCTGGCCGAGTCCGAATTCAGTCAGCGCGCGGCGGAAGAGTCGCTGCCGCTGCGCGATGCATTTGCGGTGCTGTTCTTCGTATCGGTGGGCATGCTGTTCGACCCGAGCGTGCTGATCGAAGACCCCTGGGCGGTGCTCGGCACGGTGCTGATCGTGGTGGTGGGCAAGTCGCTGGCCGCGTTTGCGGTAGTGCGCGCGTTTGGTCACGGCAACCGCACGGCGCTCACGATTTCGGCCAGCCTTGCGCAGATCGGCGAGTTTTCGTTCATCCTGATCGGGCTGGGGATCAGCCTGGAAATCCTGCCCGACCGTGCACGGGGCCTATTGTTGTCGGCAGCGATTCTATCGATTCTGCTGAACCCCCTGATGTTTGCCCTGATCAACCGTCTCAAACGCGAGGTGGCCCCGGAGCCGGCGACGGCGGATTGAGCATCAGGGAGTCCTGAACTGTTTTTCCACGCAAGGAGGGTTTATGAGCAATCTGACTATCGGAGTGATCGTCGGCAGCCTGCGCAAGGCGTCGTTCAACCGCCAGCTGGCGCAGGCGCTGTCGGGCTTGTTGCCGTCGGGCGCGACCGCGCAGTTCATCGAGATTGGCGAGCTGCCGCTGTACAACCAGGACCTGGACGCGAGCCTGCCCGAGCCGGTACAGCGCTTCAAGGCGGCGGTGGCGGGCGTGGATGCCCTGTTATTCGTCACGCCGGAATACAACCGGGGCATACCGGGCGTGCTGAAGAACGCGATTGACTGGGGTTCGCGGCCGTACGGCCAGAGCGTGTGGGACGGCAAGCCGGCAGGCATTGCGGGCGCATCGCCAGGCGCAATTGGCACTGCACTGTCGCAGGCGCAATTGCGCAATGTGCTCGCGGCGGTCGGCGTGAAGGTCTTACCGTTGCCGGAGGTGTTTTTCCACTTTGCGGGGGAGCCCTTTGATGCCCAGGGCGGGGTGACGGATGCGCGTACGCGCCAGTTCTTGCAGGGGTTTGTCGACCGATTCGTTCAGTGGGCAGGTCAGAAGCCAGCCTGACGAATCAATCGACCGGGGTGTTCATGGCCGGGCGGGGAAGGGATTCCCGCTCGGCCGTTTTGCCTTTAGGGCAAGGGCGTTAAGCCAGGAAGGCGGCGGCGCTGATGAGCCAGCCTGCTGCCACGCAGCTCGCAATCCAGGCGACCATGACGGCGCCAATATCCAACCATTTCATCATTGTTCTCCTTACAACACTTGCATTGCTTGTTCAGGCAATCGATGTCTGAACAACTGTCACAAAGTGTAGGTGTTGCAATGCGGAAGAACAATACGGCCTTGGGTGAACAGACTGTTCCAAGAGTAACAACAGATTTCAGTCCTTGCGTGGACGGGCCTGCGCTTGGGAACTGGCGCCGTTGCCAGCGCTTCTCTTGTTGTTGCATTGCAACAATTGCAGCAGAGGCTCGGCGGTTATTTTGTGTGGAAGGTAGCGGCGACCAGGTCGGCAAAGCGCGCTTCTTCGGCAAATTCCACCGGTTCGCTGCCGCTCGCGGTGCCGAATATGCGCAGGAGATAAACCGCACCATTACCAAAGAAGGCATACCCGCGCACGACGACCGTCCGGGCGGCGGACGTACTCCATTCGCCTTCCCAGTAGAGGACCCGGCGCCCGGCAAGCACCTGCAACGCCGGGGCCTTGCCGCGCACGAGGCGGGCGGCCCAGGCCGGGCGATCGCCATGCACGCGCGATTCCATGTGGTTGAGCAGGATGGCCAGATCGCGTGGCCGCAGGGTTTCGAGGTAACCGGGCGTGCCTTTGTCGAAATCGGATTTGCGCACCGTGACCAGCGCGAAGCTCTCCGGTGCCACGGTTTGCTGCGCAAACACGAGCCGTGACGGACCGAACGGCGAGTTGATGGTCGCCGCAATGGACGGAATGGGCGTTTCGCTGGTCAGCCGCAGTGGGCCCCACGTGCGCGGCAATGCGAGGCTCGCACTGGCGTCGATGCGCTGCGTGACCGGGTAGGCGAATTTCGGCGCCGCGCCGGTCGGGCTCCACGGAGCCATGCCGGCAAAGGTGATCCATACGGCTGCGCATATGTATCGGACGCAGCGGCCCCAGCGGCGATACCACTCTGTAATGAACGGCGCCACTCGCGGGCTCCTGGCAGAAAAGATGGCGGACGATTCCGTGGGCGTGTGCATACCCCCGCACAGCAATGCGTATGCCCGCGCCCATTTGTGGCGCTGTCTTCCCCCGCCACCAACATATCGATTTGCATGCAGGTGCGCTATCGGCGTGTGGCGGGGCATCGAACGGTTTAATCCGGCCGTAGGTGTGTTGATGTGGCTCTATCGGCATGCCCATCCATGGCTCTTTTCATGGGGCCAGAAAGTTAGGTAGGGTGAGAGGTCCTTGTTGCTTTCGGTGCAGGTTCCACGCATGACTACGCTCAACGCTTATCAGCAACCCATCGGTGCGCCGCTGTCCAGCTGGACGGCCCGTCCGCTGCCGCCGCATACGCCGCTCGCCGGCCGCTACTGCCGGCTGGAGCCGCTTGACGCCGCCCGTCACGCCGACGCGCTATTCGAGGCGTTCAGCCAGGCGCAGGACGACCGTGTCTGGACGTACATGGTGGAAGGCCCGTTTGCCAATGTGGCGGCACACCGCGCCTATATCGAGCGCATTGCGGCCAAGCGCGATCCACTGCAGTACGCGGTGATCGACGCGCGCAACGATCAGCCGGTCGGCACGCTGGCGCTGATGCGCGTCACGCCGGAACACGGCGTGATTGAGGTGGGCGCGGTTACGTTCTCGCCGCTGCTGCAACGGACGCCGGCATCGACAGAAGCGCAGTTCCTGCTGATGAAGCACGTCTTTGAAGATCTCGGCTATCGGCGCTACGAGTGGAAGTGCGACAGCCTGAACGCACCGTCGCGGCAGACTGCGCAGCGGCTGGGGTTTCTGTTCGAGGGCATCTTCCGCCAAGCGGTGGTCTACAAGGGGCGCAGCCG
This sequence comes from Ralstonia sp. 110700041-2, assembly GCF_056280165.1. Lineage (NCBI taxonomy): Bacteria > Pseudomonadati > Pseudomonadota > Betaproteobacteria > Burkholderiales > Burkholderiaceae > Ralstonia > Ralstonia sp. 110700041-2. Next base: position 171,134 of record NZ_JBSFAI010000003.1, read on the forward strand.
CGATACCGCGTGGTTCTCCATCATCGATGCCGATTGGCCGCAAGCGCGGGCCGCATTCGAGCAATGGCTGTCGCCTGAGAACTTCGATGAAGACGGGCGCCAGCGCGCGTCGCTCGCTGCGTTGCGTTCGGCCTGACGCGCGGTGTCACGCATCGGGCGCGGACGTATCGGCATACATGCCGCGCAGCGCCAGGGCGCGTTCGGCTTCCGGCAGGGCCAGGATGGAGCGGGAGAAACCGATCAGCGCCCGGCAGCGCTCGGCCGGCGGTGCGGTGCGGCGTAGCGCGGGGACGGTCAGCACGCGTTGTTCATTGAGTGGAAGCGCGGCCATGGCCAGTTGCAGCACAGGCAGGGTCTGCGCTCGTGTGACAACCGGTGCGTGGTCGGGGTCGGCAGCCTGCATCAGGTCTGAAAACAAGGCCTGCTCGCGGGTCACGAGCGCGCGCGGCAGTCGGGCGGCAGCGGCGCTTGCACCGGACGTGCCGTCCAGATAAGCCACGCAGGCTTCGGGGCTCACGCGCTGCAAGGCCTGGGCCTGTTCGAGCGTGAGTTGCGCGTTGGCAAAGAGCAGCGCGTCAGGGGCAGTCGGGATCAGCGCGCGGTACAGCTTGCCCGTCTGCTCGCGCAGCAGCGTCACCACCTGCGCATCGGTAACGTTGCGCTGCAGCTCTGGCCCCAGCGTGTCGATCAGGCGGCTGAAGTGGGCGGGGTACTTGCGCTCCAGGGTTGCATACAGCGGGGCGCTGCGCAGTTCTGCGGCCAGGGCCTCGCGGGTATTCAACTGCGTGGCCATGGTCGCGTATTCGCCTCCGGGCGACGTGCGCGTGACGACGTGGTTGGCCAGCAGTTCCTGCGCGGTGGGGAACCACATCTGATCGAACGGTGTGTCCTGTACGCGGCGCACGAAGGCATCGGGCAGGCCGGCGTCTGAATACGCGCGCCAGAGTTCGCTGTCGGTGGCGCCGGGGGTTTGGTCATGGTCGGCGCCGACCGCGCGCGGGCGGTGAAAGCCGATGCGTGCGCCCGGTGCAGCGGCGCGGTCAGCACCTGCCAGAAACGCGATCGTGCACGCGGAGGCGCACGCCCGCTCAACATACGTGCGCAGATGGTGGCGGCGGATGACGTCTGCCACCAGCGTCCCTTCGCGCAGCCAGCCGCCTTCGGAGCGCAGCACGACGGCCGTGGCGTTCGGTGCCTTGCGCAGCGCGGCTTCCAGTGCATCTGCAGCGCCGTCGTTGATGCCGCCATTAAAGAGGATGGCGCGCCCATCGCGTTGTGGCATCACCGCATACGGCGACGCCGCTTGCTCACCCAGGGCGGTGCGCAGATGCGCGACCAGACGCGGCCCATCGTTGATCAGGCGCGAGCAGGTGCCCACGGCGCCAAGCACGATCATCACTTTGGCGATCAGGGGCCACGGGTTCGACAGGCCGGCAAGCCGGTTGCGCGCCTGCTCGCGATCGGCCGAGCGCCAGGTGCCCACCACGGCCCAGATCCACAGCGCCAATCCCATCACATAAATCACGAGCAGCGCCGATGATGCCGCGCGTGCCGGCGCGTTATGCGCGAGCGCATGCGTGACGCCGGCGCTGAGCGCCACCACGCCAAACTGCATCAGCGCCGTGTGCAGCCAGTACGCGCGGGCCAGGCTGTAATCACCGCGCCAGTGGCGTGCAAAGAAATTGCGCGATGGCGCGCGCTCCCGATCCGGATCGGTCGGGACGGTTGGGGGCAGGGCGTCGCTGGCGGCGGAGGTCATGCGTGTTCTCGATGCCGCACATGGGATGGCGGCGCGGCGATTGTCGCTGTCGGCACCGCAAGCTGGCGTCCCCCCGAAGGGAGGGGGTGAGGAAAGAGAGGGTCGGGCATCGGCAACTGGTTGCCCGCAAGACAAGGCCGGCGCCGCGCTGCCGCCGGTCAGGCCTTGACGGAAACCAGCGGGGGCTCTGCCGGTGTGATGGCTTCAGCGCTGGCCGGGTGGGCCGCCTGTGCCGCTTGCGCCTGTGTTGCGTGGCGGGCTTGCAGCCGGGCATCGCTCAGCGTGGAGGAGCCAGTGACCTTGGCTGTCGTGCGCGCCTGGGTCGTCGCATCGGTCGTGCTGGTGCCCGATGCACTCTTGGAGGCGTTGTGGCGATTTTCCAAGCGGGTTTCCGCTTGCTCCAGGCCGTTCTGCGCCTGAAGGCGCGCGATCTGCGCCTGCACGATCTGGATCTGCTGGCTGAGCAACTGCGCCTGCTCGCGTGCTTGATCGGGCGGCAGATTCTGCGCGGGAAGATCCTGCATCGACTTCTGCAGGTTCTTGAGCTGGCGCTGCAGGCGCTCGATGTCAGGGGCCGAGCTGGTCCCGCTGCCCGATGCGCCGGCGGTCGCAGTAGAAACGGAAGGGGAAGAAAGTTGCATGGCCATCTCGCTGATCAGTACGCCCTTCATCGGATGGCAGGCAGAAAACTTTAGCGTTCGGGTCAATAAATCTCGTAAGTGGTGTCCGTCTAAATTCTGACTAACAGAACATTATTTCTTCTAAAAGAACGTAACGCGAGAAATTGTGCGTTCTTTTGTCAGGGCTCCAGTGGATTTTCGGGAGGTTACGGGTTTACGCTCGTTAACGGCGTGGTTTGTGGTGTATAAAATAGAATTATATTTCAACAGACAGAACGCATCGAATCAGGCGCGTTCAAGGAGACGCCCATGCTTTCTTCCCCTCCGGCCGCCAGCGGCCGACTCCACGCCGGGTTGCCGGCGGTTCAGCTCAATCAGGTTTCGGTGCGGTTCGGCAGCTTCACGGCGGTGCAAGGCGTTGACCTGTCGATTGGCGAAGGCGAATTCGTGGCCGTTGTGGGCCCGACGGGTTGCGGCAAGAGCACGTTGCTGAACGCCGTGACGGGGCTGCTCAAGCCCGCTGGTGGCACGGTCAGCGTGTTTGGTGAGCCGTTGACCGGGCTCAATGGCAAGGCCGGTTTCATGATGCAGCAGGACTCGCTGCTGCCCTGGAAGACGGCGCTCGACAACGTCGCGCTGGGCCTGGTGTTCCAGGGCATGCCGGTGGATGAGGCCCGCGAGCGCGCCCGTCCGTGGATGAAGAAGGTCGGTTTGGCGGGCTTCGAAGCGCGTTATCCGCATCAGCTCTCGGGCGGTCAGAAGAAGCGCATCAGCATGGCGCAGACGCTGATCCTCTCGCCCAAGATCGTGCTGATGGACGAGCCGTTCTCGGCGCTGGATGTGCACACGCGCCACCTCATGCAGAGCGAGTTGCTGCGCCTCTGGCAGGAAGACCGCAAATCGTTGCTGTTCATCACGCACGACCTGGAGGAGGCCATTGCCCTGGCCGACCGCGTGGTCGTCATGTCCGCCGGGCCCGCCAGCCGCCCCGTCGGCGATGTGGGAATCACGCTGCCGCGCCCGCGCAACGTGTCTGAAATCAACATGTCCGACGCGTTCATCCGCCTGTATCGCGAGATCTGGTCGATCCTCGGCACTGAAGTGGAGAAGAGCCATGCCGTCCAGCACTAACACGATGCCTGCCGTGGGCGCGCAGCGCACGGGTCTCGCGCACAAGACCAAGATCCGCCTGTTCCAGTTGGCCGTAGTGGTGTTGATGTTCGGCTCGTGGGAGGGCCTTGGCCGTGCGGGCGTGGTCGATCCGTTCTATTTCTCGATGCCGTCGTCGATCGTCGCGCGCATCTGGGAGTGGTTTACCGCCGGCGACATCTACACGCATCTGGCCATCACGTTGGCCGAGACGATTCTCTCGTTCGGCATCGGCACGTTGCTCGGCATCAGCCTGGGGCTGTGGCTCGGCTTGTCCAGGCTCGCGGCCGAGGTGCTGGACCCGTTCATCAAAGTCTTCAACGCGATCCCGCGCATCCTGCTCGCGCCCATCTTCGTGATGTGGTTCGGGCTGGGGCTGACCTCCAAGGTGGCGTTGGGCGCGACGATGGTGCTGTTCATCACCTTCTTCAATACGTACCAGGGTGTGCGCGAGGTGAACCCCGTCATCCTGGCCAACGCGCGGCTGCTCAAGGCCAGCCGCATCAGCCTGCTGCGCCATGTGTATGTGCCGTCGGCTACGAGCTGGATTCTCTCCAGCCTGCGCGCTTCCGTCGGCATGGCTGTGATGGGCGCAATCGTGGCGGAGTACCTCGGTTCGTCAGCCGGCCTGGGCCACCTGATTGCGCAGGCCGAAGGCGTGTTCGATGCCACCGGCGTGTTCTCCGGAATCGTCGTGCTGTCGGCCTTCGTGATTGCGCTGGACCGCAGCGTCGATGCGCTCGAGGGCAAGTTGCTGGTGTGGCGCCCGAAGGTTGATCCCGAGACCAGTGCCTGACCCCCGATACCAATAATGATGATGGAGACAACCATGAAGCGATGGATTTCGGCCCTGTTGTGTGCGGCCGTCTATTCCGCAGCCAACGCCGCCGAGCCGGAGAAGAAGGACGTGAGCCTGTCGGTCGGCTCGATGATCCTGAACTACATGCCGGTGCCGCTCACGCAGTCGCTGGGCAACTTCCAGAAGGAAGGGCTCAACGTCAAGGTGGAGAATTTCCAGGCCGGCGGCAGCAAGGCGCTGCAGGCGCTGATTGCCGGTTCGACCGATGCGGTGGTGGGCTTCTATGACCACACCATCCACATTCAGGCGCAGGGCAAGGACATTGTGTCGGTCGCGCTGCTCAACGTTACGCCCGGCATCGTGCTGGCCGTGCGGCCCGACCTGGATATCAAGAGCGGCAAGGATCTGAAGGGCAAGAAGATCGGCATTACCGCGCCGGGTTCGTCCACCGATCTGTTTGCCCGCTATTACGCCATCAAGAACGGGCTGCAGGTGAACGACGTGTCCTACGTCGCGGTGGGTTCCGGCGCACCGGGCATGGTGGCGCTGGATCGCAAGGAGATCGATGCACTCGTCAATTTCGACCCCGTGGCGAGCCTGCTGGAGAAGCGCCGCGCCGCCAAATTCCTCGTCGATACGCGCACCGATGCCGGTTCCAACGCGGTATTCGGCGGCCGCTACCCGACCGCCACGCTGTATGTCACGCGCGACTTTATGACAAAGAACCCCGAGACCGTCCAGCGCCTGGTGAATGCCTTCATCCGCACGCTCAAATGGATCGACGCCAGCACGCCCGAGGCCATTGCCGACAAGATGCCCAAGGAGCAGCAGGTGGGTGGGCGCGACGTGTTTGTCGATGCGCTGCGCCACTCCAAGCCGATCTTCTCCAAGGACGGCCTGATGACCGATGCCGATGCCAAGGTGGCCCTCACGGTCCTCTCGAGCTACGACGAAAAGATCCGCAGCGCCAGGATCGACCTGGCGAAAACGTACACTAACCGCTTCGTCGACCAAGCCTTGAAGACGGTCAAGTGAACCGTCTCGCCCAACCCGCCATGACCGCAGAGCGCCAAACCACCCAGAACGAGACCACGCCCGCCGCCAACGAGGGCGATGCCGCCACGCCGGGGCAGTCGGGCGTGGCTGCGCTGGACCGCGCGTTCTCGATCCTGTTTGCGTTCCGCCCGGGCGATTACGCGCTGACGCTGGCTGAGCTGGCCGCCCGCACTGGGCTCTACAAGAGCACGATCCTGCGGCTGGCCGGCTCGCTCATCCAGCATCGCATGCTGTTTCGCCTGGAAGACGGCCGCTACCAGATCGGGGCCGCGCCGTTGATGCTTGGCGCGCTCTACCAGCGCAGCATGCGCCTGGGCGACGTGGTGCTGCCGCACATGCGTGCGCTGGCCGAGGCCACGGGCGAGGCAGTGTCGCTCTACATCCGCGAGCGCGATGTGCGTGTCTGCCTGCACCGCGTGGATTCGAACCATTCGATCCGCGATCACGTGCGCGAGGGCGATGTGCTGCCGCTGGAGCGCGGTTCGGGCGGGCGCGTGCTGTGCGCGTTTTCGGGCATGCAAGGCGCCACTTACGACGCGATCCGGCGCGATCACTACTACGTATCGATCGGCGAGCGCGATCGGGAAACGGTTGGCCTGTCGGTGCCGGTGTTTGGTGCGCAGCAGGCGCTGCGGGGTGCGCTGTGCCTGGCCGGTCCGGCGTCGCGTATCGACGGGGCGTTGCTGCAATCGTGGCGCGTGCCGGTGCTCGAGCACGCCGCGCAAATCACGTCCACGCTGGGTGGCGACCCCGCACCGCTGCGTCTCGCTGCCCAATTGATCTCTAAAACCTAGGCTCCGCCAAGACGCCCAACCTCCTGAGCGGGGCGAGGGGCGGAGCCGACTGTGTAGCAGGAGTTGTTTTCATGGCTTTGCCTCTCGCGGGTTTGCGCGTGCTCGACTTGTCGAACGTGCTGGCCGGGCCGTTCTGCGGCTATCAGCTGGGTTTGCTCGGCGCTGAAGTCATCAAGGTCGAAGTGCCCGGCAATGGCGACCTCGCCCGCCGTCTCGGGGCGGATCCGGAGCAGGCGCGCCGCAAGATGGGCGCCTCGTTCGTCGCCGTCAATGCGGGCAAGCAGTCCGTCACCGTCAACCTGAAACACCCGGAAGGGCGCGCGATCCTGCTCAAGCTGGTGGCGCAGGCCGATGCGCTGATCGAAAACTATCGCCCCGGCGTGATGGACCGCCTGGAACTCGGCTACGACGTGCTGCGCGAGGTGAATCCGCGTCTTGTCTACTGCGCCATCTCGGGCTTCGGCAAGGATGGCCCGCTTAGCGGCAGACCGGCATACGACCAGATCATCCAGGGCATTTCCGGCGTGATGAGCGTCACCGGCGACGACGCATCGGCGCCGCTGCGCGTGGGTTACCCGATCAGCGATACGGTGGGCGGCATCACGGCGGCGCTGGCCGTCACCGCCTGCCTGCTCGGCGCGCAACGCACGGGGCAGGGCTGCATGGTCGATGTGTCGATGCTGGAATCGACGCTCGCCACCATGGGCTGGGTCGTCTCCAACTATCTGAACGCCGGCGTCACGCCACAGCCGATGGGCAACCAGAATTTCACCGCCGCGCCGTCGGGCACATTCACCACGGGCGATGGACTGATCAACATCGCCGCCAACGAAGACAAGCAGTTTGCCGCGCTGTGCCGCGTGGTGGGGCATCCGGAGCTGGCCACCGACGCGCGCTTTGCCGAGCGCCATGCACGCAAGGAGCATCGCCAGCAGCTCAACGACGCGCTGGAAGCAGCGTTGGCCGCGCGCCCGGCCACCGAATGGGAACCGCTGCTGATCGATGCCGGCGTTCCTGCCGGGCTGGTGCTCGACGTGCCTGGCGTGCTGGCGCACGAACAAGTGACGGGCCGCGGCTTTGTCACCGCGTTCCCGGAAGCGGGGCAGCACGTGACGCGCGCGGGGTTCCGCCTCTCGGGCGAAGACCCGTGCCCGCAGACCCCCGCGCCAATGCTCTCCGCCCATACCGACGACTGGCTCACCAGGCTCGGTTACCGCCACGACCAAATCGAAGCCTTGCGCGCTGAAGGCGCCATCTGATCATGACGACCGCACCGACACAGGACGCCGCCGGCCTCGCTGCCGATTACTGGCGCACCGACATCATCGACATCGAACCCGGCCGCATCCACGTACGCGGCTACCCGATCCAGGAGCTGATCGGCCAGATCGGCTTTGCCGAAATGATCTGGCTGATGCTGCGCGGCGAATTGCCGGCCAAGCGGCAGGCGGTCTTGCTGGAAGCGGCGCTGGTGGCATCCGTCGACCACGGCCCGCATGCGCCATCCATTGCGATTGCCAAGATGGCGACGAGCTGTGGCCTGCCGCTCAACGGCGCGATGGCGTCTGCGTTGAACGCGCTGGACGACGTACACGGCGGGGCGGGGCAGCAGGCGGTCGAGCTGTTCCACGATATCGAGGCGCGCATGTTCGACGGCGCCTCGCTGGAGGCGGCAACGGCGGCGGGTGTCGACGCGTTTATCGCTGCGCATGGCAAATACTTGCCGGGCTTCGGACATCGCTTCCACCCGGTCGACCCGCGAGCGGGGCGCCTGCTTGCGCTGGTGGACGAGGCTGCGCAGGACGGTGTGGTCGGCGGGCGGTATGCCGCCATCGGCCGCGCCATCGAAGCACTGCTCTCCAGCCGCAAGGGCAAGCCGATTCCGATGAACATCGACGGCGCCACGGCCGTGATCTATGCGGAACTGGGTTTTGCGGCGCCGCTTGCGCGCGGTGTGTTCTGTCTCTCGCGTGCCGTTGGCATCCTGGCGCACGCCTGGGAGCAAAGCGGCCGCGGCGAGCGCAACAAAGGCCCGATGCCGCGCCAGCTACCGTACCGCTATACCGGGCATGCCACGCGGCATCTGGCGCAAGCCGAGCCCGCCCCCGCGCCATGACGTATTTCAACTGGCCCGTCATCGAAACCACCGTCTTTGCGGAGATGCCGGTCGCGTTGCGTCGCCCGGTGCCGACCGAATGGTCCCGCGCCAATAAAGGCGGCGCGCCGGTCGATTGCTTTCTGGAAGGCCCGTGCTGGGACGCGCACGGCAATCTCTGGCTGGTCGACATTCCGCATGGCCGCATCCTGCGCGTCTCTTCGCAGGGCGATTGGGATGTGGTGGCGGAATACGACGGCGAACCGAATGGCCTGGCGCTGCGCCACGACGGCACGCTGCTGATCGCGGACTATAAGAATGGGTTGCTGTCGCTGGATCCCGCGACGGGCGCGGTCACGCCGTTCCTGACCCGCCGCAACAGCGAACGCTTCAAGGGCCCCAACGATCTGATCGTCGCTCGTAACGGCGATGTCTATTTCACCGACCAAGGCCAGACTGGCCTGCACGACCCCACCGGCCGCGTATATCGCCTGCGCACGGATGGCCGGCTCGATTGCCTGCTCGCCAATGGCCCGAGCCCCAACGGTCTGGTGCTCACTCCTGACGAATCCGCGCTGTTCGTTGCCATGACGCGCGACAACGCCGTCTGGCGTTTGCCCCTGCTTGCCGATGGCAGCACAAGCAAGGTGGGCCGCTTCGCGCAGTTCTACGGCACCAGCGGCCCCGACGGCATGGCGATGGACGCAGCCGGCCACCTGTTCGTCGCGCATGCGTCGCTAGGCGCGGTGTTCGTCGTCTCGCCGCACGGCGAACCGCTGGCCCGCATCGCGTCGTGCCGAGGGCGCACTACCACCAACGTTGCACTCACGCCAGACGGGCACTCGCTCGTCATCACTGAATCCGCTACGGGCACCATATTGCGCGCCCGCTGGACCCCGCCGCCCCACGACTGACGGCACACGTGGGCTGTTGCTGCAGCTCACGTTGTCCTACAGCTGTCCTACAAGAGGGTCGGCCGTCGGATCGTCAAAATTCCCGCCTTTTTCCTTTCCGCAGAGGCCTATGCGGCACTTTTTGCCGCACTGCACCAGAAAAAGTGATGTGCCCGGCCTTCCCCATCCGTGGGCGCTCTCTTCCTAGGTGATTTTCGTATCGTTTAGATAGACGTGTCTGCTTTAAGTAAACAGAAAGGTAGGATATCTCCTACAAAATCCTCCTTGGACTGTAGGAGCGTTCCTACAAAACTGACCAGAAACCGACCAGAACTGTCCTACACGGCGTGTAGGAGTGGGTCAGAAGTGTCCTACAAGCGGTTAACCCAGCATCCGATGCTCAGAGTCGCAGAAGTGCGACGCCTTCGCTGTCGATTTTTGGAGACTTTAGGCAATTTAATTGCTTTCTTTCGGCGTTCATTGGGGTAAATACGTGTCAAACGCCCGCTTTAGCGCATCGTCCACCCTGGTCCGTCGCGTCGGCAAAGGCTTCATCTGCCACGTTTATTAACAGATTTGTAGGAAAATTGCCTACAAGAAAATGGACTACATCACCCCTCCGACGTAGGGGTCCCCCCTTCTTTACTTACCCCGGACGTCAACCCACAATGTGTTCAACAGAAAACAACTTCGCCATGTCTTTAGCGACGTGAGTAAGAAGGAGCAGGAAGTGCCGGCAACGGCGCCAACTGCAGGAACATCCGATCCGTGGGGATTGGTGAACAGCCCGGCGAGGGTAGGCGCAGAAAATAGCGCCAACCGGACTTCACCATGCGAGATCGGATGCAGGTTGTACTTTTACTGCACACGACGGGACATACATGGACACGCAAGACATTGTTTCCGAGATCAGCGAACTGAATCTCACCTACTTGATGCTTGCTCAGCAGATGCTGGCCAAGGATCGCGATGCCGCACTTTTTCGCCTTGGCATCTCTGAAGAACTGGCTGACATCCTGCTGACGATGTCGCCCGCGCAGATCGTCAAGCTGGCCAGCACGAACATGATGCTGTGCCGCTTCCGCTTTGACGATCACGCCATCCTGGGTCTGGTGACCCAGCCGCACCGTGACAAGGGTCTGCAGCAATCGCAAATGTCGATCCTGCAGGCACGTCAGGCGGTTGAGCAGATCAGCTGAACCGTTTGCGGCGGGTGTTCCGCCGGGTTCAGAGATTGCACTTTGGATGAGCAGCAAGCGAAAGCGGGAGCAGTGCCATGCGTCACACCAGCGTCATGAACGAAGTTGAGCAGATCCACCTGGCAGCGGAATTGATTTCGCTCGGTGCGCGCCTGCAACTGCTGGAACAGGAAACCACGCTCAGCCGTGAGCGGCTGGTCAAGCTGTACAAGGAAATCCGTGGGGAATCGCCGCCCAAGGGCATGCTGCCCTTTTCGGCAGACTGGTTCCTGACGTGGTCGCCGAACATCCATTCGTCGATCTTCCTGAACATCTACCGTTTTCTGGGCGAGAACAGCCGCAGCACCGGTGTGCGCCGCCTGATCTCGGCCTACAAGCTGTACCAGGAACATATTCACGTCCACGAACAGGAAGAGGTGCTCTCGATCACCCGCGCGTGGATGATGCTGAAATTCTTCGAGGGGAAGATGCTGCACACCGTGAAGTGCAAGCGCTGCACCGGCCATTTCGTGGCCCACGCAGACGACCTGCACCATGATTTCGTGTGCGGTGTGTGCCAGCCGCCGTCACGCGCAGGAAAGAAAAAGCGCGTCGCTGCTCCGGTTGATGCGATCGCAGAAAAGACGATCGACGCCTGATAACGGCATTTGCAGGAATACGGGAAGTCGGGAACACGGGACGTGCAAAACCGCCGGGGGATGGACAAAAAAGGGCGGACGGGAAATACGCGTAGCAGTAAGGGAATTGCGGGAATAAGCCGGCCAGACCGGCAAATAACAATACAAAGAACAAAAGAGCAACGAACACAGAGCAGGAAAAGCACAGGGGCTCAGGCAGGACAAAAGGGGAAGGGGGTAGGCCGGTCGCGGGAAACTGCGGACCGGCATTTTTTTTGCCGCCGCGCGTAGAGAGAAGAAGGAAGAAAGGCGAAAAGTGGGGGACGGAAAGCGATTTCCGTCCCTTTTTCTTTGGATCAGCCTAGGGGAACGGCCTCTTTGAGCCGGGTGGCGCTCAAGCCGCCCGTTTTGTTGCCGTTCTTGGGGAAGAAGCGCGCGGTGGCAGGGTTTTCCAAGCACTGCGCAGCAGCAAAACCAGGGGCCCCGGCCTTCAGTTAACCGGGGGAATGCCGATATTCCCCTTTGTATTGATCGAAGGATCGCCCATTCAGGAGTTCGCCCCGTGTTAGTTGCCATCGGTTACATCGTGATTCTCGCGTCGGTGTTCGGCGGCTACATGCTGGCCGGAGGACACCTCGGGCCCTTGTTTCAGCCGACCGAACTGCTGATCATCTTCGGCGCCGGCATTGGCGCCTTCGTGGTCGGCAACGACAAAAAGGCCATCAACGCCACCGTCAAGGCGCTGCCGGGCCTGTTCAAAGGCTCGAAGTACACCAAGGCCCTCTATATGGAAGTGATGGCGCTGCTGTACGTGGTGCTGTCCAAGATCCGCCGCGAAGGGATGATGTCGATCGAAGCCGACATCGAGAACCCGCATGAAAGCACGCTGTTCGCCAATTACCCCGCCATCCAGGCCGATCACCACGCGCTGGATTTCATCTGCGATTACCTCCGCCTGATGGTCGGCGGCAACCTGAATCCGTTCCAGATCGAAGCGCTGATGGATCAGGAAATCGACACCCACCACCACGAAGCCGAACAACCTGCACGCATCATCACCAAAGTGGGCGACGCCATGCCGGCCTTCGGCATCGTCGCCGCCGTGATGGGCGTGGTGCACACGATGGGCTCGGTCGGCCTGCCGCCGGCAGAGCTGGGCAAGCTGATCGCCTCTGCGCTGGTCGGCACGTTCCTCGGGATCTTGCTGGCGTACGGCTTCATCGGGCCGCTGGGTTCGCTGCTGGAGCAGCGCGCCGAAGAATCGACCAAGTTGTTCCAGTGCATCAAGGTGACGCTGCTGGCGAGCATGAACGGCTACGCGCCGGCAATTGCCGTGGAATTCGGCCGCAAGGTGCTGTTCTCGACCGAGCGTCCGTCCTTTGCCGAGCTGGAAGACCACGTACGCGGTGCCAAGACAGCCTGAACCCACTCATGATCCTACTGCGCGTCCCGATCTTGGCCCTGCGATGCTCGCCGTACCCGTGTACGGCTGCGCTTCTCGCGCCAACCTCGGGCCTGCTCGCTACGGATCCTGAGCGGGTTCAAAACGATCACTACGACCACAAGAGCACAGCCACCGAGCTGCGCCACTAACCACACAGTACACACCGACGGGAGCGGACCATGAGCAAGTCCAGCACGCCGACCTTCATTGTCATTCGGCGCAACAAGAAAGGCGGACACGGCCACCACGGTGGCGCGTGGAAGATCGCCTACGCCGACTTCGTGACCGCCATGATGGCGTTCTTCCTGCTGATGTGGCTGCTCAGCTCGGTGACCAAGGCCGAGCTGTCGTCGGTCGAAACGTATTTCCGCACGCCGCTGAAGGTGGCGCTGTTCGGTGGCGCCGGGTCGGGCGACCAGTCGAGCATCCTGCAGGGCAGCCCGGCGCTCAAGCAGAACATGCCGCAGCCGAACCCGAGTCCCAGCCCGACGGTGCAGCGCCAGCGCAACATCCGCGATGAATCGGACGATGCGGCGCTGAACAAGCTCAAGCAGAAGATTGCCGAGATGGTCGAGACGAACCCGGTGATGAGCCAGTTCAAGCACCAGTTGCTGATCGACATGACCACCGAAGGCCTGCGCATCCAGATCGTCGACCAGCAGAACCGCCCGATGTTTGCCAACGCCAGCGCCGAGGTGCAGCCGTACATGCGCACCATCCTGCGCGAGCTGGGCACGGCGCTGAACGATGTGCCCAACCCGATCAGCCTGTCGGGCCACACCGACGCCACGCAGTACGCCACGCAGCACGGCTACAGCAACTGGGAACTGTCGGCCGACCGCGCCAACGCATCGCGACGCGAGCTGGTGGCGGGCGGCATGAAGCCCGAGAAGGTCAGCCGCGTGGTGGGCCTGGAGGCATCGGTGCCGCTGGACAAGACGAATATCTACAACCCGATCAATCGCCGCATCAGCATCGTCGTGCTCAACGCGCGCGCCGCAGAAGCCGTGCGCTCGGGTGGGGTCGAGCCGGTGGCCGACCTGCGCAATGACGGCAAAGACACGCTGACCGACGCCGCCGCACGTGCCACGGGTGTGGCAGACGCGGTGACTGCGGCCAAGCCATAAAGAGCGCCGAGGGGAGAAACAGTCAATGAGCGAGAAACACATCCTGGTGGTGGACGATTCCACGTCGATCCGCCGCATGATTGCCGCGTGCCTGCGCGAGTGCGGCTTTGCCGTGACGGAAGCCGGCGACGGCTCCGCCGCGCTGGAGGCCGTGCGCACGAGTGCGCAGGGCAGCCACCACCTTGTGATCACCGACCAGGTGATGCCGTCGATGGACGGCCTGACCCTCATCCGCGCGCTGCGCGCACTGCCTGCCTACGCCGACACCCCGATCCTCATGCTGACCACCGAGGCAGACAACTCCATCCGCGACCAGGCACGTGCTGCCGGCGCGACGGGCTTCCTGCCCAAGCCGTTCGACCCGGATGGGCTGACGGATTCGGTGATGCAGTTGCTCGAATGGCATGCGCAGACCCACGGGTCTGCATCGACGCATTAAACGACCGAGACGACAGATATGAACCTCGACCTTAGCCAGTTTTTCGGCGCCTTCTTCGAAGAGGCGGAAGAGCTGCTCGTCGACATGGAGCGGCTGCTGCTCAACCTCGATGTCGCCAACCCTTCCTCCGACGATCTGAACGCCATCTTCCGTTGCGCGCACTCCATCAAGGGTGGCGCTGCGACCTTCGGTTTCACGCACATGACGGAACTCACGCATGTGGCCGAATCGATTCTGGATCGCGCCCGCACCGGTACCCTGCAGCTGCGCGAAAACATGGTGGATGCCTTCCTGGAAACGAAAGACGTGTTGAAAAGCCAACTTGATGCCTACCGGCAAGAGCACCCCATCGATACGGCCACGCTCGAATACATGGTGGCCAAGCTCAACAGCCTGACCGCCGAGGACGGTGCCCCTGTTGCTGCCGCACCGGCAGTTGCGGCCCCCGTGGCGGCGGCACCCGAACCGGTGGCCGCGCCCCAGCCCGCCCCGGTGGTTGTCGAGGCGCCTGCAGCCGAAGTCGTGGGCGACATCGAAGGCGGCCTGGACATCAAGCTCATCAACGTCTCGAACGAAGACTGCGAGCTGATCGTCACCGAACTCAAGCACCTGGGCACCGTGCTGCGCCACGCGCGCACCGGCCGCAACAGCGACATCGTGCTGCAGAGCACCTGCACCGCCGACGACATCATCGCGGTGAGCTGCTTCATTATCGATGCCGACCAGATCGTTATCACACCGCACGTAGGTGGCGCGGCGCCGGCCGCTGAAGCCGCTGCGCCGGTGGTGGCTGCACCGGCGCCCGCTGCCGCACAGACGGAAGTGCACGCCCCGGCTGCCAACGAAGCTGCGCCGGCCCAGGCCGCTGCCGCCGTCCCGGTGCCGGTCCGCCCGGCCGCGGCCGACCAAAAGCCGACCGTGGCTGCCGAAACGTCGATCCGCGTGGGCGTGGAAAAGGTCGATCAACTCATCAACCTGGTGGGCGAACTCGTCATCACGCAGGCCATGCTGGCGCAAACCGCGCAGGCCTTCGACCCGGTGCTCAACGAGCGCCTGTTTGCCGGCCTGTCGCAACTCACGCGCAATGCACGCGACCTGCAAGAGGCCGCCATGTCCATTCGCATGATGCCGATGGACTACGTGTTCAACCGCTTCCCGCGCCTGGTGCGCGACCTGGCGCACAAGCTGGGCAAGCAGGTCGAGCTGTCGACGTTCGGCAAATCGACCGAACTGGACAAGGGCCTGATCGAACGGATCATCGATCCGCTCACCCATCTGGTGCGTAACAGCCTGGACCACGGTATCGAACTGCCCGAAGCCCGCGTGGCCGCCGGCAAAGACGCCACCGGCCAGTTGCTGCTGTCTGCGGCCCACCAGGGCGGCAACATCGTCATCGAAGTGAGCGACGACGGCCAGGGCCTGAACCGCGACAAGATCCTCAAGAAGGCCCGCGAGCGCGGCCTGCCCGTGTCGGACAACATGACCGACGACGAGATCAACCAGCTCATCTTCGCGCCGGGCTTCTCCACGGCCGACCAGGTGACGGACGTCTCCGGCCGGGGCGTCGGCATGGACGTGGTCAAGCAGAACATCCAGTCGATGGGCGGCTACGTCGAGATCCAGTCGCAGAAGGGCAAGGGCACGACGATCCGCATCGTGCTGCCGCTCACGCTGGCGATTCTCGACGGCATGTCGGTCAAGACCGGCGAGGAAGTGTTCATCCTCCCGCTGTCGTGCGTGGCCGAATCGCTGCAGCCGCGCCCCGAAGACATCAAGGCCGTGCCGGGCGGCGGTCGCCTGCTGAAGGTGCGCAACGAATACCTGACGCTGGTGCCGATGTACGAACGCTTCCGCATCACGCCGTCGCTGCCCGATCCGTCGGAAGGCATCGTCGTGATCCTGGATTCGGAAGGCAAGAAGATTGCGCTGCAGGTCGACGAACTGGTCGGCCAGCAGCAGGTGGTGGTCAAGAACCTCGAGACCAACTACCGCCGCGTGCCGGGCATTTCGGGCGCGACCATCCTGGGCGACGGCAGCGTGGCCCTGATCGTCGATGTGTCGGCACTGATGCGCGAGACCCGCTCGGGCCATTCAGAAAACGCGATGCGTGCCGTTACTGCCGAGAAGCACGAGTTGGGCGAACCACAAGGCGGTCGATTCTCGACCGAGGCGATGGCCGCGGCATAAGCGTTCACGCCAGCCGGGGTGGGATCCGCCACCCAAAATGAATTCAATCTAGTGGCCCGACGGGGCCGAGGGGAGCCGCAATGGAAGTCAAGAAACACGCGATCGGCGACGACACCGGCGGGGAGGAGTACCTGGCCTTCACGCTGGGTCGCGAGGAATACGGCATCGATATCCTGAAGGTGCAGGAGATCCGCGGCTACGAGACCGTCACGCGCATTGCCAATGCACCCGACTTCATCAAGGGTGTGATCAACCTGCGCGGCATCATCGTGCCGATCGTTGATCTGCGCATCAAGTTCCAGCTCGATCGTGTCGAATACAACCAGTACACCGTCGTGATCATCCTGAACCTGATGGACCGCGTGGTCGGCATCGTGGTGGATGGCGTGTCGGACGTGCTGACGCTGCAAAGCCAGCAGATCAAGCCAGCGCCGGAGTTCTCGGGCGCGCTGGACACGGAGTACATCCGTGGCCTGGGCTCGATCGACGAGCGCATGCTGATTCTGGTGGACATCGAGCGCCTGCTGCTGTCGGCCGACATGGCTCTGTGCGACGAAGCTGAAGCCGCCTGATCGCGACATGAATTCGGCCGGGGCACGGCGTATGTGCCCACGGCAAATGAAGGTTGGGCCCACGGGGCCCAGCGGCGACAAGACACCGTAACAACAGGTGCGGCGCCGTTAGGGGAGGGAAGCATGTTCAGCAAAATGACCATCCGGCTCCGTTTGGGGCTGATGATGGCGGGCATTGGTGTGCTCGCCGTCATCGTGGGCTTGACGGGCCTGATTGGCATGCGGCACGCCAACACCCGCGTGCAGGACGGCTATGCCGTGCAGCTGGCGGGCACCGTGGCATTGGCCGAATCCGATTCCAATCTCCTGAGCTTCCGCATCGTGCTGGATCGTGCAGCCATGGCGCCCAATGCGCCCGGCATGGAAAAGACGATTGAGCGCGCCCAGATGTTCCTCGACAAGTCCGACGCCGCCTGGAAGCGCTACCGCGCGCTGCCCACCCCGGCAGACGAACGCAAGCTGGCCGACGAGGCTCAGGGCCTGCGCGACGTCTTCCTGCGTGATGGCGCACAGGTGTTGATGCAAGCCGTGCAAGCGCACGACGAAGCGCGCATCAACAAGACGGTCATGGACGTCATGCCGGCGCTGTACCGCCCCCTTGGCGACAAGGTCGCGGCGCTCAACCGATTGCAGATGGACGTGGCCAAAACCAGCTACGAAGCCAGCCAGGCAGAACAGCGCAATCTCAGCGCCCTCACCACCGGCCTGCTGCTAGGCGGCATTCTGGTGGGCGGGCTGCTGACGTGGGCGCTACGCCGTTCGATCACGCTGCCGTTGATGCGCGCCATCGAAACGGCCGAGCACATCACGCAGGGCGACCTTACGCACACCATCCAGGTGGATCGCGCCGATGAAACCGGCCGCCTGCTGCGCGCACTGCAGCGCATGCAGGACAGCCTGCAGAAGATGGTGGGGCAGGTGCGCTCGGGTTCCGACTCGATTGCCAGTACCACGCAGCAGATTGCTGCCGGCAATGCGGACCTCTCGCAGCGCACCGAGCAGCAGGCTTCGGCGCTGGAAGAAACCGCATCGAGCATGGAAGAACTGACGAGCATCGTGCGTCAGAACGCCGACAACGCACGTCAGGCCAGCACGCTGGCCGGCAACGCATCGGACATCGCCGTCAAGGGCGGTGAAGTGGTTGGCCGGGTGGTGGACACCATGGCCGGCATCAACGACAGCAGCAAGAAGATCGCAGACATCATCGGCGTGATTGAAGGCATTGCCTTTCAGACGAACATCCTGGCGCTGAATGCGGCGGTCGAAGCCGCCCGCGCAGGCGAGCAGGGCCGCGGCTTTGCGGTGGTGGCAGGCGAAGTGCGCAGCCTGGCCCAGCGCTCGGCCACGGCTGCGAAGGAAATCAAGGAACTCATCAGCGATTCGGTTGGCCGCGTTGAAAACGGCACGACGCTGGTGGCGGAAGCGGGCAGCGTGATCGACGAAGTGGTGGTCGCCGTCAAGCGCGTGACGGACATCATGGGCGAGATCAGCTCCGCATCGGACGAACAGAGCGCGGGTATCGAGCAAGTCAACCGGGCCGTCACGCAGATGGACGAAGGCACGCAGCAGAACGCCGCGCTGGTGGAGCAGGCTGCTGCCGCCGCGATGTCGCTGCAGGAGCAGGCCAGCGCGCTGCGCCAGGCTGTGGAGGCGTTCCGCACGCAAGCCGGCGCGCAGGCCAACTTGGTACCCGCAGTGTCGGTGGCCGCGCGCGTGGCAGCCAAGCCGGCATTGAAAGCCAAGGCCATGCCCAGCCGTGCCGCCAAGCCGAAGGCCGCAGCAGGCAGCAACACCGCTGAACCCATCGCGCAGACCGGGGCTGCAACTGCAGCGCCGGCCTCCGCCAAGGAACAACAACGCGAGCGCACCGCCGCCGCTGCCGAGACCAAAGCGGCTGCGTCAGCGCCCAAGTTGCCCGTACCCAAGCTCGTTGCCGCAGGCGGCGACGATAGCGACTGGGAGACCTTTTGACCATGTATGCACGGGATCTTCGCTGCTCGCGAAAGCTCTCTCGTGTGTGTTTGTGGTGTGCAGCCTGCCCTCCGGGGCAGGTTTTTTTTTGCCTGGGCTAGTGCCCGCTGAAGCCGGGGTGACCCCCCACTGAAGTGGCATGACCCCATGGCGGTTCTAAAGAGCCGTCCCCCGCAGGCCGATAGCGGTAGGGGGCATATAAAAACAGGAAGAGGGTAGACAACATGGGTTGGATCAAGCGTTTGCCGGTGTCCACGGTACTCACCGGTGGTTTTCTGATCGTGGCGGCCATGGGCGCAGCCATTGGCGGGTTGGGCATCTATACGATCACGCAGTTGACAAAGGCCAGCGAAGAGCTGGCGCAAAAGCAGATGCGCGCCATCACGCAGATGGGCAGCGCGGCCAACAGCCTGGCACACGCCAGCCGCGCCCAGACGGCCCTGCTGATTGCCACCACGCTCACCGAGCGCAAGACGCTCAGCACGCAGATTGCCGACAGCATGCAGCACCTGAAAGACGGGGTGGAGAACGTGCGCCCGCTGTTCACGTCGGACGAAGGCAAGAAGATGATCCGCGAGGTCGATGCGATCTACCCCGTCTGGGGCAAGCGCATGACCGATTTCGTTGCGCTGATGGACAAGCAGGGCCTGGACCCGACCCAGTTCGACAGCCGCGTCACGGCCGAGAACGTCGGCCTGCTGGACGACACCGCGGCGTTTGAAAAGACGCTCGACAAGATGGTCAAGCGTGTGGAAGAGGTCTCTGCCGCGTCCACCGTCAAGGCCCGTGACGATGCACACCGCTCGCGCCTGGTGATGATGGTGATGGCCTGCGCAGGTGCGCTGCTCGGCATCGTGCTGGGCCTGGTCATTGCGCGCCGGCTGTCGCGCCAGTTGGGCGGTGAGCCTTCGTACGCGGCCGAGATCGCGCGCCGCATTGCCGCCGGCGATCTGGCCGTGCACGTGCAGACCCGCCCCGGCGACCATGACAGCATGCTCTTCGCCATGGCGCAGATGCAGCAGCAACTGACCGGCACGATCACCAACATCAAGAGTTCCGCCGATTCCATTGCCAGCGCCACCAAGCAGATCGCGGCCGGCAACGCAGACTTGTCGCAGCGCACGGAAGAGCAGGCCTCGTCGCTGGAGGAAACCGCTTCCAGCATGGAAGAGCTGACCAGCATCGTGAAGCAGAACGCCGACAACGCCCGCCAGGCCAGCCAGCTGGCCGGCAGCGCGTCGGACATCGCCGTCAAGGGCGGCGAAGTGGTGGGCCGCGTGGTCGAAACCATGGCCGGCATCAACGCCAGCAGCAAGAAGATCGCCGACATCATCGGCGTGATCGAAGGCATTGCCTTCCAGACCAACATCCTCGCCCTGAATGCAGCGGTGGAAGCCGCGCGCGCGGGCGAACAGGGACGCGGTTTTGCAGTGGTGGCCGGCGAGGTGCGCAGCCTCGCGCAGCGCTCGGCCACGGCGGCCAAGGAAATCAAGGAGCTGATCGGCGATTCGGTGGGCCGTGTGCGCAACGGGTCGGCCCTGGTGGCCGAAGCCGGCACGGTGATCGAGGAGGTGGTAGTGGCCGTGCGCCGGGTGACCGACATCATGGGCGAGATTTCCGCCGCGTCGGACGAGCAAAGCTCCGGCATCGAACAGGTCAACCAGGCCGTGAACCAGATGGACGAGGTCACGCAGCAGAACGCCGCGCTGGTGGAGCAAGCCGCCGCCGCCGCCCTGTCGCTGGAAGAGCAGGCGCAACTGCTGCGCAATGCCGTGGCGACGTTCCGCACCGATGCCTCGGCCGAGTTGGCCGTGGCGGCGCCGATTGCCGTTGCGGCGCCAGCCGTGCCCGGCGAAGCCCGCCCCCACAAGACCGAAGTGGTGCCCTCGATTGCGCGCGCCTTGGCTTCGCGCAAAGCCGCCAAGCCGGCTGTGTTACCGGAGGCTGCCCCCGAGCAGGTTGCCGGCCCGGCTGCCGCGCAAGGAGAAAAAGCGCCTCACGATGCACATGCACCGATTGTGCCGGTGGCTGCCGCCGTCGTTTCGGCAGCCGCTTCGGAGGCCGTCGTCGCCCCGGCCCTCAAGCTGACCACCGGTTCTGCCGATGAAGATGATTGGAGCACCTTCTGACGCCAGCCTCGCCAATAGAAAACTTGGCGCGGCCTGCGGTAATGGTGCCCGCCAACGACTGAGAGCGGGCATCAAGACTCGCCAAACACGGGGTTAGTTATCCATGGCAGCACAAAACTTGGCGCCAGTTTCGCCGACGCTCGCGTCGCGCGAGTTTTCATTCACCGCCGAAGATTTCGGCCGCATCCGCGACCTGATCTACCGGCGCGTCGGCATCTCGCTGTCCGACCGCAAGAGTGAAATGGTCTATAGCCGGCTGGCCCGCCGCCTGCGTGTGGTCAACCTCGGCTCGTTCCGCGATTACCTCGATGCACTGGAAAAAGGCCACCTGCCCGACGAGTGGGAGGCCTTTACCAACGCGCTGACCACCAACCTCACCGCGTTCTTCCGCGAGCAGCATCACTTCCCGATCCTGCACGAGCACGCCAAGGCCAAGCGCACGCCGTTCACCGTGTGGTGTTCGGCGTCGTCGACGGGCGAAGAGCCGTACTCGATCGCCATCACGCTGGCCGAAGCCTTTGGCTCGATGTCGCCCAGCCAGGTGAGCGTGATCGCCTCGGATGTGGATACCAACGCGCTGGCCCGCGCCCGCGCCGGCATCTATCCGATGGAGCGCGTCGCGGCCCTGTCGCCCGAGCGCCTGAAGAAGTACTTCCTGCGCGGTACCGGCAAGCAGGAGGGCTATGCCCGGGTGCGGCCCGAACTGCAGGCCATGATCGACTTTCGCCAGATCAACCTGCTCGACCGCGATTGGCCGTTGCAGCAGAAGTTCGACGTGATCTTCTGCCGCAACGTGATGATCTATTTCGACAAGCCCACGCAGGCCAAGATTCTTGAGCATTTCATCGACGTGATGAAACCCGATGGCCTGCTGTTTGCCGGCCATTCGGAGAGCTTCCTGCAGGTCACCAAGGCGTGGTCGCTGCGCGGCAAGACCGTGTACGAAGTCGCGCCCGAACTGCGCGCCAGGATGGGGGCACGATGATCGAATTCGGCAAACGCGCGACGCCGCAATCGGCCGCCGATGCCGTGCGCGGCGACAGCGGCATGGCCAGCGGCATGAGCGCTGGCGCCATGGCCACGCTCGCGCAATCGGCGGCCAGCACCCACGCCTACTACGACACCACCTTCAGCCGGCGCGCCATGAAAGTGCTGCCTGGCGAGTATTCCGTCACCACCGAAGACCTGATGCTGGTCACGGTGCTCGGCTCGTGCGTGTCCGCCTGCGTGCGCGACAAGACCCTCGGCATTGGCGGCATGAACCACTTCATGCTGCCCTCGCGCAACGAAGGGGAATCGATCCTGTCGCCCTCCATGCGCTATGGCACACACGCCATGGAAGTGCTGCTCAACCAGCTCTACAAGGCGGGCGCCAAGCGCGAGCGCCTGGAGATCAAGGTGTTTGGCGGCGCCGCCGTGCTGGCCGGCATGAGCACACTCGACGTGGGCGAGCGCAACGGCAAGTTCGTGCTCGAATTCCTGCGCAACGAAGGCCTGACCGTGGCCGCCAAAGACCTGTTCGACGTGCATCCGCGCAAGGTGTATTTCGTACCGTCCACCGGCCAGATCATGGTGCGCAAGCTGCGCTCGCAGAACACGGCGGCCGAGCTGGACAGCGAGGCGCAATACGCCAGCAAGCTGTCGAAGTCCATCACGACGAAGCCAGCCTCGCGCCTGCAACTCTTTACTTAATCCCTGAAACTTGCCCCCCCGAACATGAACGACAAACGCAAGATTCAGGTGCTGTGCATCGACGATTCCGCACTGATCCGCAGCATCCTGAAGGAGATCATCAACAGCCAGCCGGACATGGAAGTGGTGGGTGTGGCGCCCGATCCGATCATCGCGCGCGACCTCATCA
The DNA here is from genome assembly GCF_056280165.1 of Ralstonia sp. 110700041-2. Classification (NCBI taxonomy): domain Bacteria; kingdom Pseudomonadati; phylum Pseudomonadota; class Betaproteobacteria; order Burkholderiales; family Burkholderiaceae; genus Ralstonia; species Ralstonia sp. 110700041-2. The sequence continues at coordinate 193,845 of NZ_JBSFAI010000003.1, forward strand.
AGCAGACCAATCCGGACGTGCTCACGCTGGACGTCGAAATGCCGAAGATGGACGGCCTCGACTTCCTGGAAAAGCTCATGCGCCTGCGCCCGACGCCGGTGGTCATGATCTCTTCGCTGACGGAGCGCGGCTCTGAAGCCACACTGCGCGCGCTGGAGCTGGGCGCGGTGGATTTTGTCGCCAAGCCCAAGCTGGGCATGCGCGACGGCATGAACGAATACGCCGACCAGATTGCCGACAAGATCCGCGCGGCAGCACGGGCAAAGCTGCGTCCGCGCACGGCCGCCCCGGTTGCTGCGGCCGCCTCGGCAACGGCATCAGCGCCCGGCGCACCCGTTCGCGCGGAGCACGCACCGGCCACGCCGGCACTTGCGCGTACCCATTTCTCGTCGACGGAAAAGCTCATCATCGTGGGCGCTTCCACAGGCGGCACCGAGGCCATCAAGGATTTCCTGCTGGAAATGCCGCCCGACTGCCCCGGCATCCTGATCGTGCAGCACATGCCGGCGGGTTTCACCACGTCGTTTGCCAAGCGGCTGGACGGCCTGTGCCGCATCCGCGTGAAGGAAGCCGCGCACGGCGAGCGTGTGCTGCCCGGCCATGCCTACATTGCCCCGGGTGACATGCACCTGTCGCTGGGCCGCAGCGGCGCCAACTACGTCACGGAGCTGGACCAGGGCCCGCCGGTCAACCGCCATCGTCCGGCCGTGGATGTGCTCTTCCGGTCCGCCGCGCGCAACGCCGGTGCCAACGCCCTGGGCGTCATCCTCACCGGCATGGGCAAGGACGGCGCGGTGGGCATGCTGGAAATGCGCAACGCCGGCGCCTACAACGTCGCGCAGGACGAGGCGTCCTGTGTGGTCTACGGCATGCCCAAGGAAGCCGTGGCCCACGGCGGCGTGCACGAAGTTCTGCCGCTGTCGCAGATCGGCCCGCACGTGCTGGCCAAGCTGTCTGCACATGGCCGCGTGACGCGGGTTTAACGCTGCACTTTATGGGTACATTGGTTGCGGGGCGCAGCAGTCAGGCGCCCCAAACCATTCCGGCGCTCAAGAATCGGCCCCAGGCGCCGATAAGATTGCCAAGGAAGCCCCAAAACCCCCCAATTCAGTTAGTTTGCGGAGATTGTGTCCATGGACAAGAGCCAGTACCGATTCCTCGTCGTCGACGATTTCCCGACGATGCGCCGGATCGTGCGTAACCTGCTCAAGGAACTCGGTTTTGCCAACGTCGACGAGGCCGAAGACGGCGCCGCCGGCCTGGCCAAGGTCAAGGAAGGCCGGTTCGATTTCGTGATCTCGGACTGGAACATGCCCAACATGGATGGCCTGCAGATGCTGCAGAGCATCCGGGCTGACGCCAACACCGCCATCAGCAAGCTGCCGGTGCTGATGGTGACGGCCGAGGCCAAGAAGGAAAACATCATCGCCGCCGCCCAGGCAGGAGCCAACGGCTACGTGGTCAAGCCCTTTACGGCTGCCACGCTGGACGAAAAGCTGGGCAAGATTTTCGAGAAGCTCGAAAAGGGGGCGTGATGAGCGAGATGCATGATGGCGCCCAGGCGCTGGCCGCAGAGGGCGTGGACCACGGCGACATGCCCGAAATGCTCCAGCGCATCGGCCACCTCACCCGCATGCTGCGCGAAAGCATGCGCGAACTGGGCCTGGACAAGGGTGTCGAGAAGGCCGCATCAGCCATCCCCGACGCGCGCGACCGCCTGAACTACATCGCCAACATGACCGAGCAGGCGGCCACCCGCGTGCTCAACGCCATCGACGCGGCGCGGCCCGTGCAAGACGCACTGGAGTCCGACTCCCAGGCACTGGTCAACCGCTGGCAGTCGTGGATGGACCGCCAACTGGGCGACGACGAGATCCGCGAGCTGGTCGGCCAGACCAATGGCTTCCTGCGCAGCGTTCCTGAAAAAACGCGCGACACGAACCAGCAACTCATGGAAATCCTGATGGCGCAGGACTTCCAGGACTTGACTGGCCAGGTGATCAAGAAGGTGCTGGACGTTGTCCAGCTCATCGAAAGCCAGCTCGTCGGCATCCTGCTCGACAACGCGCCGGAACACCTTCGCGTGGAAGCCGCACAAGTGGCGACGTCGCTGCTCAACGGCCCGCAGATCAATCCGGACCATCCGGATGTGGTTGCCAACCAGGAACAGGTGGACGACCTGCTGGAAAGCCTCGGCTTCTGAACCTGCGTTGCCTGGCCCTCGCAGTCGCGAGGGCCGGTACTTCTTCTGCCGAACCCTGAGCGGGCGGCATCAACGTCAACTGCTTGCAGAGAACTGCCGCAAGCGCGTTGCCATTCCGGCCGACATCCACGGCCGAGCTCCAGAACCTACGATCAGGGCGTCCACGCGTGCGAGCATCGGTGCAAGCATCCGCTGCCCGGTGGCGGTGCCCGCTGCCATGATTGCCGCGCCAAGGCCGTTGACGTCGTCAACGTCGCGACCGATCAGGGTTACGCCATGGGGCCCATGCGCAGGCAGACCCGTTTCCGGATCGAGAACGTGATGAAAACGCTGACCGTTGAGCATGAAGTAGCGCTCGTAGTCTCCGGATGACGCCACAACCCCGTCACTGAGCGTGACCACGCCCAGCAGTCGCTCCGGCGCAAGCGGATCGCGCAGTCCGACGCGCCATTCGTGACCTTGCAGCTTCCCGCTGGCCACCACATCGCCTCCACCGTTGATCATGGCATCGCGTATGCCGTGTTGCCGTAGCACGCGCATGCCTGCCTCCAGGATCGGCAGCTTGGCAATGCCGCCAAGATCCAGCCTCATCCCCGGGCGTCGCAAGTAGACGCTGCCGTGGCGCTCGTCCAGAACGACGTCTCGATAGTTGACGAAGCGGCGCTCACGCGCCAGTTCGCTGCTGCTCGGAATGCGGCTGTGCTCCGGATCAAAATTCCAGCCGGAGTACGCGCCGACGGTGATATCGAAGGCGCCGCGGCTTTGCTCCGAGACCTGTCGGGCAAGCTTGAACACCGACATGACTTCAGGTGCCACCGGCACGGGGTTCCGCCCCGCCGCGCGTGCCAGTGCACTGACCTGGCTGTCGGGCCGGTAGCGGCTCATCAAGCATTCGAGCCGCGCCATCTCCACAAAGGCAGCGCGCATGGCCGCACCGGCGGCGCCCGGTCTCGCGTCTTGCGCAATGATGTCGATTTGAGTGCCCAGCAATTGAGTGGATGCGCGCTCCACAGTGGGGTCTGCCAGGGCCGGCCGTACGAACATGCCGACTGCCAGCAGGGGCACCCCCGCCAGGCAGCGCCGGCGGCCCAGGTTGGAAGGGGGCAGCGGATGCATGGCGCTACTGCGACTTCGCCACCATGTAGTCAACCGCAGCCTTGATGGCGTCGTCCGGCAAGGTCGATCCACCGCGTGCGGGCATGGCCCCCTTGTTGCCGTTGAAGCCCTCCAGTGCGTGCTTGTAAAGGGTGTCCTTACCTTGTGCGATGCGTGGCCCCCAGTCGGCCTTGTCGCCCGGCTTTGGTGCCCCGGCAACCCCTGCGGCGTGGCACATCGAGCAGACGTTGGCGAACGTGCGCTTACCCAGCGCATTCTCCGGTTCCGCTGCTGCGGCCACCGTCGTTGCGGCGGGGGGTGTGCTGGTTTGTACCGGCGCGGGTGCCGCAGCGGTGGAGGCCGCGGGCGCGGCGGGTTCCTTCTGGCCACAGGCCGCAAGAACGGCACCGCAAATCAACATCAGCCCTAGGGTGGTTTTCGTGCGCATGGAAATCTCCTTGAGTCGGCGCGGGGTCCGCAAATGAACACGAATCGCATTCTGTACGCTCCCTTGCCATAAAGATGCATAAAAAATATGTTTTTCAAGAATGTGTGACGAAAGTCAATTGCTTCGGCTGCCTGCGAGCCGAAGATGCGACTTGCCGAGAAGGTCAGAGCGCAGATGTGAGCCGGCATCTTTCCGCCCGGCTTTGTGAAAACCGATAGAGGAATCGATACAGGGATCGATGATGACCAAGCACCAACAATCGCCATCCACACAGCAGGAAGAAGCGCTGAGCGTACCGGGGCGGCGTCGCTTCATGAACAGCGCAGCGCTTGCCGGATTGGCAACGGTCGTGGCATGCACTGACAAGGGCACACCCGCTGCCGCACCCGCTGCATCTGCCAGCGCGCCCACGGCCACGGCCGCAGGGGAACACGTCATTGCGGGCATGCATCCCAAGCCGGGTGAACTCGACACCTACTACGGCCTGTGGAGCGGCGGACATACCGGCGACATGCGTGTCATGGGCATGCCCTCGGGGCGCGAGATCCATCGCATTCCGATGTTCGTGCCCGATGCGCTGGTCGGCTGGGGCATCACGAACGAATCGAAGAAGGTGATGGGTACGAAGCCCGACGGCAGTCTCAGGTACACGGTGGGTGATACCCACCACGTGCACGCGTCGTACAAGGATGGGAATTACGACGGCCGCTATGCGTGGATCAACGACAAGATCAACTCGCGCCTGGGGCGCGTGCGGCTCGACTACTTCATCTGCGACAAGATCACCGAACTGCCGAACGTGCAGGGCTTCCACGGCATCTTCCCGGACAAGCGCGATCCGCTCGACCCGAAGATCAACTACACGACGCGCGTGTTCTGCGGCGGCGAGTTTGCGATCCCGCTACCGAACACGGCGGGCATTGATGATCCGTCCAAGTACCGTTCACTGTTCACGTGCGTGGACGCTGAAACCATGGAAGTGCGCTGGCAGGTGCTGATCGACGGCAATTGCGACCTCGTCGCAACGTCGTACGACGGCAAGCTGGCTGCCACCAACCAGTACAACACCGAGATGGGTGTGCACTACGAAGACATGATGTCTGCGGAGCGCGATGCCTGTCTGTTCTTCAACGTTGCGCGCATCGAGGCGGCGGTCAAGGCCGGCAAGTTCAAGACCATCGGCGACTCCAAGGTGCCGGTGGTGGACGGCACGCACGCGGCCAACCAGGATCCGAAGACAGCACTGACGGCCTATGTGTCGGTGCCGAAGAATCCGCACGGCGTCAATGCCAGCCCCGACCAGAAGTACTTCATCTGTGCCGGCAAGCTCTCGCCCACCGGTACGGTCATCGAGCTGTCTCGCGTGCTCGACTGGTTCGACGGCAAGCTCGCCAAGATCGACGACGCCATCGTGGCGGAGGTCGAACTTGGCCTGGGGCCGCTGCACACTGCGTTCGACGGGCGCGGCAACGCATACACGACGCTGTTCCTCGACAGCCAGATCGTGAAGTGGAACATTGACGCCGCCATCAAGTTCCACAACGGTGACAAGAACGCGAAGTACGTGGTCGACCGCCTTGACGTGCATTACCAGCCGGGCCACCTGAGCGCATCGCAATCCGAAACCATGGCCGCCGACGGCAAGTTCCTCGCCGTTGGCTGCAAGTTCTCCAAGGACCGCTTCCTGCCCGTTGGCCCGCTGCACCCCGAAAACGAACAGTTCATCGACATCTCCGGCGACAAGATGGTGCTGCTGCAGGACCACCCGATCCGCAGCGAGCCGCACGACTTCATCATCTTCAAGCGCGAGCTGCTGCACCCGAAGCAGGTCTATTCGCTGGACGATTTCCCACTTGCCACCAAGGACCCGAAGCAGTCCGGCGTGGTGCGCAATGGCAAGAAGGTGACGGTGCGGCTCACCTCGCAGGCTCCGGCGTACAGCCTGCGCGAGTTCAAGCTGAAGAAGGGCGACGAGGTCACGCTGATCCTCACCAATCTGGACAAGGTCGAGGATCTGACCCACGGCTTCGCGATTCCGAAATACAACATCAACTTCATCGTCAATCCGCAGGAAACCGCGTCGGTCACGTTCATTGCCGATAAGCCCGGCGTGTTCTGGTGCTACTGCACGCATTTCTGTCATGCACTGCACCTTGAAATGCGCAGTCGCATGATCGTTGAGGCCTGATTCCGAGGAGAAGCGCGCGTGCCCCGTGCGGGCCCGCGCGTGCCGATGAACTCCAAGATGCCATCCCGAAAACAAGGGTTCGCGGCGTGGGTCGCCGCGTTCCTCCTGATGCTGTTGGTGGGCGTGCAACCGGCGCAGGCCGGTCGCGGCGCCTACGAAGCCGAGTTGCCCGCCAATCTGGCCGAGGCCAAGGACCTGTGCGCGCTCGTACCTTGCGCCGACGTGTTTCCCGGCGCGGTGCGTTTTTCCGAACGCATGGGGCAACCGCCTTATGTGGAAGCCTATGGCGCAGCGCAAGGCGGTAAGGCGGCGCTGCTGGGCTACGTGATGCTGTCCACCGACATCACGGACATCCCGGCCTATTCGGGCAAGCCCGTGGTCACGCTGATCGGCATGGACCGGCAAGGCCGCTATGTCGGCATCAAGGTCCTGAAGCATTCCGAGCCGATCCTGCTGCTGGGGATTCCCGAATCTGCGCTGCTGAACTTCAACAAGCAGTACATCGGCAAGTCGGTCAAGGACAAGATCGAAGTCGGTCAGTCACGGCCAGACGAGGGTGTGCTTGGCGTCGATGCGATCTCGGGCGCCACCGTGACCGTGATTGCGCAGAACCAGGTGCTGGCCACAGCCACATCTTCCGTGGCGCGTCAGGTTGGCATTCTGGCGCCAACGCGCCATGAGCCCGCGCGCTATGCGCAGACCGGGCAGCGTGCAAGCTGGGCAGAACTCGTCAAGCAGGGCAGCGTGCAGCGCTTGCTGATCCGGCCCGAACAGCTTGGGCTCGAACGCGCGCCGGAACCGTTCATTGAACTGTGGTTCGGTGATCTCAATCATCCCGACCTGGGTGCGAGCCTGCTCGGCCAATCCGTCTGGAACGACCTGCACGCTCAACTCAAGCAGAACGAGCATGCGATCTTCGTCATCCGCACCGCGGGCGCGGCGTCGTTCAAGGGGTCGGGCTTCGTACGCGGCGGCATCTATGACCGCATCCAGATCAAGCAAGGCGCGGAGTCCTTTACCTTCCGCGATTCGGACTACCTGAACCTCTATGGCCTGGCAGCCCCTGGCGCGCCGGCCTACACGGAATCGGCCATCTTCGTGGTGCGCTCGCCAGCGTTTTCGGCGGCGTATCCGTGGAAGCTGTCCTTCCTGGGCAACCGCGTCGATCGGGCGACCGGCACGCGCAGCTTCGTTACGTTCGATGCCCCGTACTGGTTGCCCGAAACGCTGCTGCAGGGCGGGCACCCGCATATCGACGAGCCGGAGGCCCCCTGGCGGCGGGTCTGGCGTACGCGCGCGCCGCAGATTGCACTCTTCATCGTGCTGCTCGTTTCGGTGAGCGTGGTGTATGCGCTGCGTGAGCGCCTGACGCGCCGTTCGACGCACAAGAACAAGTGGCCGGTGAACGCCTTCAAGTACACCGCGTGGGCCCTGAGCATCGGCTTCGTCGGTTTCGGTGCGATGGCGCAGCCGTCGATCACGCAAGTGCTGACATGGTTCCACTCGCTGCTGTTCCAGTGGACGTGGTCGCTGTTCCTGACGGATCCGTTCATCTTCTGCTTCTGGATCTTCATCATCCTGACGGTGTTCCTCTTTGGGCGAGGGCTGTTCTGCGGATGGCTGTGCCCGTTCGGCTCGCTGTCGGAAGCGCTCTACAAGATTGGCGGACGGCTCGGCCTCAAACGCTGGCAGCGTCATCTGCCGCGTGCCTGGCACGACAAGCTGAAGTGGCTCAAGTACGCCATCTTCTTCGGGTTGTTGACGGTGTCGGTGTTCTCGATGGGGCTGGCAGAAAAGCTTGCCGAGGTGGAACCGTTCAAGACGACATTCCTGGTCGGCATCAGCCACCGCGCGTGGCCCTACGGGCTGTTCGTCTGCACGCTGCTCGGGATCTCGCTGTTTGTCGAGCGCCCGTACTGCAAGTACATCTGCCCGCTGGGTGCCGCGCTTGCCATGCCGAGCACGTTCCGCTGGTTTGGCCTGCGCCGCAAGCAAGACTGCAACAGTTGCAAGGCCTGCGCCGTCGGTTGCGGGTCTTTGGCGATCGACGCGGACGGCCGTATCGACCATCGCGAATGCCTGCACTGCCTCGATTGCATGGTGCTGTACACCGACGTCAAGGGCTGCCCGCCGCTGGCCAAGGAGCGCAAGCGGCGCGAGCGCGATGGGCTGGAGATCACGCCCATCGGCAAGGACGGCTACTTCATTCCCATCCAGCCGGTGCCGGTGCCCATGAACCCGCGGGTGGCGCAAGGCCCCGACCCGCGCATGCCGACCGACCGCGTGGTGCCGACCGGACGCGAAGGTGCGCGTGGCCTGCGCTGGCTGATGTTGGAATTGCGCGATCACCTCTGGCCGTGGAGCAGCAACGGGTGGAGGTCGGCGCGCGGCCTGCAGATCGCGGGGGCTTCGCTTGCGCTGGCAGCGAGCGTGGCATGGATCCTGGCGGCGACGGGCCACCTGTCGTCGGGCGCGGTCATCGCATGGTGGTTCGGCTGGAGCCTGTATGAAGTGCTGATCCGCCTTGCCGGCCGTCGCTACGTCAAGGATGGCCCGTGGTGGCAAGCCAATTATCGGCGCGCAACCGTCATGGACATGCTGAGCTACGTCGGCTTCAAGAACCTGCTGATTGGCGCCATGCTGTTCCTGACCCTGAAAGCGCTGGGGTTGCTGCAGGTATGAGGTGGCTGCCGGTGTTGCTCGTCGTCTGCATCTGGCTTGCGGCTGTGCAGGGCGCTCACGCATCGGCGGCCACCACGGTGCGCGTTGCGGCGGGGCAGTCGCTGCAAGCAGCCATCGACGCAGCACATCCGGGCGATGTGCTTGAGATCGAGCGCGGCATGTATATCGGCAACCTCATCGTCAACAAGCCTCTGACGCTGCGCGGACTCGATCGTCCCACGCTCAGCGGCGGCCAGCGCGGCGACACGATCCGCATCGGCGCGCCGGACGTCGTGATCGAGGGCCTGATCGTTCGCGATTCGGGCGACAGCCTGAAAGAGCAGAACGCAGGCATCAACATCCTGCCCGGCGCGCATCGCGCCGTGGTGCGCCAGTGTGAGCTGACCTACAACCTGTTCGGCCTGTGGATCGAGAAAGCCAACGACGTGCGCATCGAGGCCAACACCATCACCGGCAAGCGTGACTACAACTCGGCGCAGCGCGGCAATGGCGTGGAGCTGTACAACACACAAGGCGCGCGCATCATCGGCAACAACATCAGCTTCGTACGGGATGCGCTTTACGTGGACGTGTCGCACCACGCCGTTTTCAAAGGCAATCGGCTCCACCACAGCCGCTATGGCACGCACTACATGAACTCCTACTACAACCTGTGGGAGGACAACGACAGCTATGCCAACCGGGGCGGCCTGGCCTTGATGGAGGTGCGCGACCAGATCGTGCGCAACAACCGCACCTGGGGCAATGCCGACCACGGGATCATGCTGCGCACGTTGCAGGACTCGGTGGTGGAGAACAACGTGGTGGCCGACAACGACCGCGGCTTCTTCATCTACGACGTGGAATACACGCAACTGCGCGGCAACCTCATCGTCGGCAACCAGGTGGGCGTGCACCTGTCGGCAGGCTCGACACGCAACGTCGTGCAAGGCAACGACTTCATCGGCAACCGAGAGCAAGTCCGCTACGTGGGCGCGCGTGACGAGGCATGGGGGGCACGCACGGCTGCCGAGCGCCCGCAGGGCAACTTTTGGAGCGACTACCTGGGCTGGGACCGCGATGGCGATGGCATCGGCGATGTGCCCTACGAGGCCAACGACGTTGTCGACCGGCTGATCTGGCGTCACCCCGGCGTGCAACTGCTGTTGGCGAGCCCGGCGGTGCAGGCACTTAGATTCGTCAGCCGGCAGTTTCCGATCCTGCGTGTGCCGAGCGTGGTGGACGCGTATCCGCGCATGCAGCCCGCGAACCCACATTGGAGCACCTGGCGTGACAGATCCCCTTCACGTTGACGAGACTGCCGCCATTTCGCTGCGCGGCGTCTGCAAACACTATGGTGCCGTGCGAGCCGTCGACGGCGTTGACCTGGACGTCGGCTACGGCGAACTGTTCGGCCTGATCGGGCACAACGGTGCCGGCAAGAGCACGCTGTTCAAGATGATGCTTGGGCTGATTCCGGCAACCGCCGGCAGCATCCGCGTGGCCGGGGCATCGGTGCGTGGGGCTGCATTCCGCGCCGCGCGCAGGCAGATCGGCTACCTGCCCGAGAACCTCGTTCTGTACGACAACCTGAGCGGGTTGGAGACCTTGCGGTTTTTCGCCAAGCTCAAGGGCGCACCGGCAGCCGATTGCGCGTCGCTGCTTGCCCGCGTCGGGCTGGCGGGTGCGGTCGACCAACCCGTGCGGGCGTATTCAAAGGGGATGCGGCAGCGCCTCGGGTTTGCGCAGGCGCTGTTGGGTGCGCCACGCGTGCTTTTTCTGGATGAGCCGACCAACGGCCTCGATCCGGCGGCAATCCACGACTTCTACGCCACGCTGCAGGCACTGCGCGAGCAGGGCGTCACGATCCTGATCACGTCGCACATCCTGGCCGAGCTGCAGCAGCGCATCGACCGCCTTGCCATCCTGGCCGACGGCCGTGTCCTTGCGCTTGGCAGTGTCGCTGCACTGCGCGCACAGGCCGATCTGCCCCTGACGCTGGCCTTGCGGGTCGAGGCCGGCGCGCGCGGCGCACTGTGGGCGCAACTCGCGCCCTTGCGCGCACACGGCGCAGAGATCGTCGACGGGCAGGCCGAGCATGAGGTGATGCTGCGCTGCAGCCGCTCGCTCAAGATGGACGTACTTCAGGCACTGCAGCCGCTGGGCGGGCGCCTGCTCGATCTGCAGATCCACGAACCGTCGCTCGAAGACGTGTTCTTTGGCCTCAGGCAAACGGAGGCCGCATGATCGGCATCGAATATCGGCAAGTGGCCGCCGTGGCGGCCAAGGAACTGCGCGATCGCCTGCGCAACCGATGGGTGCTCGCGGTGGCCGTCGTCTTCGCCGTGTTCTCGCTCGTGATCAGCTATTTTGGCGGCGCCGAGCAGGGCACGCTCGGGCCGCGTTCCATCGAGTTCGTCATTACCAGCTTGGTCAGCCTCGTCATCTACCTGATCCCGCTGATTGCGCTGTTGCTCGGGTTCGACGCCGTTGTCGGCGAGCGCGAGCGCGGCTCGCTCGATCTGCTGCTGGCCCTCCCGCTGACGCGTGTGGAACTGCTGCTGGGCAAATACCTCGGGCTCGCCGCAGCGCTCACCCTGTCGACGTTGGGTGGCTTCGCACTGATGGCTGTGCTCCTGTGGCACCAGTTCGGCTCGGCGGGGCTGTATCAGGCGGCTGGCTTCGTGCTGAGTTCGGTGCTGCTGGGGCTGGTCTTTCTGAGCCTGGCGCTGTTCGTCTCTGTCGTCAGCCGTGAGCGCACGCGTGCTTCGGGCGCCGCCATCGCGCTGTGGTTTGGCTTCGTGCTGATATTCGACCTGTTGCTGCTCGGCCTACTCGTCGCCACCGGCGGCAGCTTTGGCGGCCAGGCGCTGGCGTATCTGCTGCTGCTCAATCCCACCGATATTTTTCGCATCCTCAACGTGTTTTCGCTGGACCAGCTGCGGGGCTTGCATGGCCTCGTCAGCATCGTGCCGCCTGCCCTGGGCAACCCGTGGGCGATGGGCGCGGCGATGCTGGCTTGGATTGCCGCGCCGCTGGCACTGGCCGCCTGGAGATTCCGCGCATGAACCCGGATCGTCGCCGCCTGCTGGCGGCTGCCCTGGCCGGATCGGCCGCCCTGATTGGTCTGGCTGCCTGTGGCCGGCAGGCCGAAGCCACCCTTGTCCCCGCTGAAGCCGACGCGGCGACCACCTGCGATCTGGACGGCATGCTGGTGGCGGATTATCCAGGGCCCAAGGCACAGCTCTATTACCAGGGCGACGCGACGCCGCACTGGTGCTGCGATACGGTGGAAATGTTCAACACACTGCTCAAGCCGGAGCAGGCGCGGCCAATCCGGGCGGCGCTCGTGCAGGACATGGGCCAGGCCGACTGGGAGCATCCTCGTGGCCACTGGTTTGACGCCAAGACCGGCTATTACGTGTTCGGCAGCCGGCGCCGCGGCTCGATGGGGCCGACGGTCGCGAGCTTCCGGCTGGAAGCCGATGCCCGCGCGTTCATTGCCCGCGACGGTGGCAAGCTGCTGCGCTACGCCGAAGTGACGCCAGACATGGTGGACCTCAGCGGTGGCGCGCTGCACGACGGGCGGATGTAGCCATGCGGCTGCGTCGATCGGGCTTGATGACAGTCGCTTTGCTGGCGGCCTCGCTCTGGTGGTATGGCGTGTATGCGAGCCGCCGGGTGGAGCCCGAGATTCCCACCGAAATCTGCTTCGTTGCGGCGCCAACGCCCTATGACCCGCGCTCGGGCACGGCGCCCGATGCGCCGCGCGCCATCCCGCCCAACGCACGCTGCCCGGTCTGCGGCGCGTTTCCGTCGCGCGCGCCGGATTGGGCAGCCCAGGTCATCTTTGCCGATGGCGACGCGTACTTCTTCGACTCGCCATTGAGCCTGTTCATCTACTTGCGCAACCTGCCGCGCTACGCCGCTGGCCGGAAATCGGCCGACATTGCCGCCGCCTACGTGCGTGCAGTTGGCGACGGGCGCTGGATTGCCGCGCTGCAGGCCGTCTACGTATGGGGGTCCGACGTGCCGGGGCCAATGCGCAGGGGCAATCTCCCTGCCTTCCGGAATCACACGGATGCGCGCGATTTCATTACGCGCCACGGCGGATCAGTCACGGGCTCCGCCGGCATTACCGCAGAACGCCTCCGGGCGTTGGAACCCTCGCAGCCCCATCCGGCAGGTCGGCACACCTAGCGCGTTCCCGTCTGGTTGTGGGGCGACGCAGATTGCACCGTGCGGGCCATGCTGGCGTGGTGCTTGGCGGCCATCTGTCGATAAGCCGGCCCGGAAGCTGGTTTTTCGGCGCTTCGACAGGCGGTGCGGCCTTGGATAATGCGACGGCCGGCCAACCTGCCGGCATGTCCCGCCCACCCCCTCGCACGCCGGCATGTCCGAAGAAAGCGATCTCGAAAAAACCGAACCAGCCTCTCCGAGGCGCCTCGAGCAGGCGCGCGAGGAAGGCGACGTTCCCAGATCACGGGAACTGGCTTCGTTCGCCCTCACGGCGGTGTCCGCGGGCGGTTTGTGGGTGATGGGCGACTCGATCGTGCGCGCCGCATCGGCGTTTCTGGCGCGCTGCCTGGAGTTCCACCGCTACAACTACACCAGCGGGCAGGACCAGTGGAACTACGTGACCGGCCAGTTCATGCCGCTGGCCATGGCCCTGGGCGGGCTGATGCTGATGCTGGTGATTGCCGCGCTGTCGCCGTTGGCGCTCACGCGCGGGGCCATCTCGTTCAAGCCGCTGTCCCCAGACATTTCGCGCCTGTTCAAGCTGCAGGGGCTGACGCGCATGTTCTCGCTGGAGGGGCTGATGGAGCTGCCCCGCCTGCTGATCAAGCTGTTCCTGATTGCCGGCGTGGGCTGGCTGCTGGTCCGGTATTACCGGGGTGACCTGATCGAACTGCCGCAGCAGGACCTGGGCGTTGCCATGCGCGACACCCTGCACGTGGCCGGCGTGGCCTTCCTCTGCATGGCAGCGGTGATGATGCTGGTGGCGGCCGTGGACGTGCCGCTGTCGTTGTGGCAATACGCGCGCAAGCACCGCATGACCAAGGAGGAAGTGCGCAAGGAGCACCGCGAGTCCGAGGGCGATCCGCACGTCAAGGGCCGCATCCGCAACCTGCAGCGCCAGGCCGCCCAGCGCCGGATGATGGCCGACGTGCCCAAGGCCGATGTGATCGTCACCAACCCGACGCACTACGCCGTGGCGCTGCGCTATTCCGAAAAGGAAGGCGGCGCGCCGCGCGTGCTGGCCAAGGGCGCCGACATGGTGGCGGCCAAGATCCGCGAGCTGGGCACGGAGCACAAGATTCCCATTCTGGAAGCGCCCCCGCTGGCCCGGGCGCTGTACCGCCACACCGAGATCGGCCACCAGATTCCCGAGGCGCTTTACGCCGCCGTGGCCGAAGTGCTCGCCTATGTCTACCAGTTGCGCCGCCTGCATCAGGTGGGCGGCCGAGTGCCGGTGCGCCCGACCGACCTGCCGGTGCCTGCCGAGTTGGACCCGGGGCCACAGCCCGGCCCGGACGACGAGCCCGAAGACGCATAAAGTGCCGCCCGCCGAGTAAAGAGCTCCACGCGCCGAGCTCCGAGCTCGGATCGCCGAGAAAAAAGCCTCACGCGCCGAGCTCCGAGCTCGGATCGTCAAGCAAAAAGCATCGCCCTCGACACTTTTTGCATGGCGAACGGCTGTTTGAGGCTCGCGCATGTCTCGCTTGGCGTGCAATTTCGCCCAAACGGCGCCACTGGCCGCTTCCACACCCCCCGGTGGGAGGGTATTCCAAAGAAAAGCCGCCTTTTGGGCGGCTTTCTCACGTCTTCGATTTGGCGGCGCGCCCGGCAAGATGGCATCCATCGAAAAGCCCCCCGCTGCACGCCCCGCCAATGAACGCCGCACTGCTCCGAGTCACCGACATCCTGCGCAAGGGCGACTACCGCTCCGCCGCGGGCCCGGTGCTCATCATCCTGATCCTGGCGATGATGGTGCTGCCATTGCCGCCGTTCATCCTGGACCTGCTGTTCACCTTCAACATCGCGCTGTCGATCATCGTGCTGCTGATCAGCATGCACACGCTCAAGCCGCTGGATTTCTCGTCGTTCCCGAGCATCCTGCTGATCACCACGCTGATGCGGCTGTCGCTGAACGTGGCGTCCACGCGTGTAGTGCTGATGGAAGGCCACACCGGCCCCGACGCCGCCGGCAAGGTGATCGAAGCCTTCGGCCACTTCCTGGTGGGCGGCAACTACACCGTCGGCATCGTGCTGTTCGTCATCCTGGTGATCATCAACTTCATGGTGATCAGCAAGGGCGCGGGCCGGATCGCCGAGGTCAGCGCGCGCTTCACGCTCGATGCGATGCCCGGTAAGCAGATGGCAATCGACGCCGACCTGAACGCCGGCCTCATCCGTGAAGACGAAGCCCGCAGGCGCCGCACGGAGATCGCCCAGGAAGCCGAATTCTTCGGCTCCATGGACGGTGCCAGCAAGTTCGTGCGCGGCGACTCGGTGGCGGGTATCGCCATCCTGTTGATCAACATCGTCGGCGGCCTGGCGGTGGGCGTGCTCCAGCACGGCATGGACGTGGGCCACGCGGCCACCAACTACACGCTGCTGACCATCGGCGACGGCCTGGTCGCGCAGATTCCCGCGCTGGTGATCTCCACCGCGGCGGGCATCATGGTCAGCCGCGTCTCCACCGACAAGGACGTCGGCCAGCAACTGTCGAGCGAGCTGTTTGCCATGCCGACGGTGCTGATGACCACCGCCGGCGTGCTGGGCCTGCTGGGCCTGGTGCCGGGCATGCCGCACTTCCCGTTCATCCTGTTTGGGGGCGGCCTTGGCTATCTGGGCTGGTACCTGAAGAAGAAGCGCGAAGTGCCCGAGATCGAGCCCGTGCTGCAGGCCATTGCCCCGGTGGATACGCCCGAAGCGAGCTGGGACGACGTGTCGTGGGTCGACGTGCTGGGCCTGGAAATCGGTTACCGCCTGATCCCGCTGGTCGACAAGAGCCAGGACGGCGAGCTGCTGCGCCGCATCAAGGGCATCCGCAAGAAATTCACGCAGGACATGGGCTTCCTGGCGCCGGTGGTGCATATCCGCGACAACCTGGAGCTGGGCCCATCGTCGTACCGCATCACGCTCAAGGGCGTGGAGATCGGCCACGGCGAGGTGCAGCAGGGCAAGTTCCTGGCCATCAATCCGGGCGGCCAGGATGGCATGGGCGGTCATGGCGGCATGGGTGGCCTCGGTGGTCGACTGGGCACGCAACTGCCCGGCACGCCCACCGTGGACCCGACCTTTGGCCTGCCGGCCATGTGGATCACCGCCGATGTGCGCGATCGCGCGCAGGCCGAGGGCTACACCGTGGTCGATTGCAGCACCGTCATCGCCACCCACGTCAATCAGTTGATTTACACCCATAGCACCGAGCTTCTCGGCCGTTTGGAAGTCCAGCAGTTGCTCGATCATTTGGGCAAGGAAGCACCGAAGCTGGTCGAAGACGTTGTACCCAAGCTGTTGCCCGTCGCGACCGTGCAGAAGGTGCTGCAGAACCTGCTGGACGAAGGCCTGCATATCCGCGATATCCGCACCATCGTCGAGACGCTGGCGGAACACGGAGGCAGGACGCAAGACCCCGCCGAACTCACCGCCGCCGTGCGTGTGGCGCTGGGCCGGGCGATTGCCCAGCAGCTCTTCCCGAACAAGACCGAAATGCAGGTCGTCACGCTTGACCCGAATCTGGAGAACATCTTGCTGCAAAGCGTCGTTGGCTCTAACGCCGGCCCGATCGAACCGCAACTGGCCGACTCGCTCATGCAGGCGGCAGCGGACTCGTCGCGGCAGCACGAACAGATGGGTCAGACGGGCGTCCTGCTCGTGCCGCCCGCACTGCGCCCGATGCTTGCCCGCCTGTTCAAGCGTGCCGCACCGAGCCTGCGCGTGCTGTCGCACGCAGAAATTCCGGATCACCGAACGATTAAGGTTGTCGCCATGCTTGGAGGCCGCGCATGAAAATGCATCGATTTACCGGACTGACGTCGCGTGACGTGTTGCGCAAGGTCCGCGACCAACTGGGCGATGGCGCTCTGATCCTGTCGAACCGTGCCATTCCGGGCGGCATCGAGATCATCGCGGCATCCGATTCGCACGTGGATGCGCTGGTCGATACGCAGTCGTCGGCACCCAAGACGGCACAGCGCCGCCCGATGGCTCCGGCTCCGATTCCCGAGCCCGCACCGATTGCCGCTGCAACCGCAGCCGTCGCCGCCGCTCACGCTCCCGCTGAAGAGGCCGCGCGGGCCGAGGCCCCGGCACCCAACGCACTGGCCCGTCTGCGTAACCGCTTCATTGCTTCGCGCCGCACTCCCGCACAGGAAGACGCACCGGCAGCGCCGGCTGCTCCTGTGGCCAAGCCGGCCGGCCGCACGCTGCAAACGCGCGTGGACGACGACGTGGCGTTTGGCGAAGAAGATGCGCTGGCCGCGTCCACCCGCATGCTGGCGGGCCTGTCGCTCGACCGTGCCAATGCCGAGGTTGCCCAATCTGCGGCGCAGGCCCTGGCCAGCACCGCCCAGTTCATCGCCCGCCGCAGCACGGTGGAAGACGACCAGCCGGAAATGGAATCGACCGCCCGCTTTGCCGCACGTCGCGAGCAGGCACGTGAGCAGGCACGCGAACAGGATGACCGCCCGGTCACGCTGCGCAGCTTTACCGAGCGCGTGGAAGCGCAGGCGCGCACCCTCCGTGCAGAACAGCAGAAGACTGAGGCGCCCATGAAGGCGCGCATCGAGGCGCAAGCCGAGGCAGGCACGTCGTCCGACATTTTCGTCCGCGTGGAGGACACGATGGCCAAGCCCGAAGCCCCGCGTGATGACGTGAGCCTGCAGCGTTCGGCCTTCCAGGCCGACGTGAAGGAAAGCATCCGTGCCGAGACCGACGTGATGACCCGCCGCATGGTCGGCGAGATCGAAACGCTCAAGAGCACGCTGAACGACGCCATGTCGAGCCTGGCCTCGCTGGGCGTGAAGTTGGGCGACCCGGTGCGTACGCGCCTGTTCCAGACCATGCTCAACGCAGGGTTCTCGGCGCAGCTCACGCGCTACGTGCTGGAGAACATGCCGCAGCACGACGCGTATGAAGGTGCGCTGGACTTCGTGCAACGCGCGATTGAAAAGAACCTGAGCACCGTGTCGGACGAGAACAGCCTGCTCGACCAGGGCGGCGTGTTTGCCCTGATGGGCCCGACCGGCGTGGGCAAGACCACCACGACCGCCAAGCTGGCCGCGCGCTTCGTGCTGCGCCATGGCGCATCGCGCGTGGCACTGCTCTCGACCGACAGCTACCGGATCGGCGGCCACGAACAGCTGCGCATCTACGGCAAGATCCTGGGCGTCTCGGTGCATGCCGTGAAAGACGCGCAAGACCTGAGCCTGGCGCTGAACGACCTGCGCGAGAAGCACGTGGTGCTGATCGACACCATCGGCATGAGCCAGCGTGACCGCGCCGTGTCCGAGCAGATGGCGATGCTGCATGCCGTGGGCCCGTCGATCAAGCGCCTGCTGCTGCTCAACGCTGCCAGCAACGGCAAGACGCTCGATGAAGTCGTAGGTGCCTACCGCGACGCCAACCTGGCCGGCTGCATCCTGACCAAGATCGACGAGGCTGCCTCGGTGGGCCATGCGATGGACGTGATGATCCGTCGCCGCTTGCCGCTGCACTACGTGTCGTACGGCCAGCGTGTGCCGGAAGACATTGCAGTGCCGAACAAGAAGCTGCTGATCCACCGCTCGTTCCGGGCCGGTGCAGAGCAGTCGTCGTTCTCGCTGGATTCGGATGAATCGTTGCTCGTGGCGCAAGGCGCGGTGTTACGCAACGCAGGCAACCGCGAACCCGGCCTGGCCGCTTTCGATTTCGCCTGACAAGGGGGCGCGACCATGACGACGCCATTCGCCAAGGATCAAGCCGCAGGGCTGCGGCGCATGCTCGGTCATGCCGCTGCCCGCCGGGTGCTGGTGATCGGTGCGGAAGAGCAGGTCGATGACTTTGTCGACAACCTGCGCATCGCGCTGTCCGCCATGGGCCGCGACACGGCGGTAGTGAACGCCCAGACCATGCTCGCCATGCCCGGCGTGCTCGAGCAGTACGACGAGACGGCGGATGTGACGCTCGTGGCCGCGCATTTTGGCACCCGGGCGCTGAGCACCGTGGCTGAGGCGTGCGACGACGTGCTGCTGACCTTCTCGGATGGTCCGGAAGGCCTCAAGAGCGCGTACACGCTACTCAAGAAAACCGCTGTGCTGCAAGGCAGCGCTGGCATCCGCACCGTGGTGTGCGGCGCGCACTCGGTGGATTCCGCCGTGCGCGTGTTCGGCAACCTGGCCAACACCGTGGGCCAGTACCTGAACACCCGTATCGATTTCGCCGGCTACCTCCCTGAGGACCGGCACGTAGAACTCGCGCTCTCGCTCGGCAAGCCCGTGGCGAGTGCGTTTCCCGCATCGCCTTCGGCCATGGCCTTCCGCCAGCTTGCCGAAGAAATGTTGAGCTGGGCCAGCGCCGAGGCCCAAGCCGGTGATGGCAGTGTGCCGTCGCGGGTGGTCATGTCGGCGCGGGCACCGGCACAGCTGGCAGATGAATCGGCGCAGGCAACGTCAATGTCGGCATCGACAGCGACAGCGACACCCGGCGCCACCGCACGCGCGGCCGAATTGGTTTATTGAGGCGCAGCATGAACGAAGCGTCAAAGGCAGGCATGGATATGTACACCGCAACCGGTCGCAAGACCAAGTCCGACGAGATGGCCACGTACGCACCCCTGGTGCGCCGCATTGCCAACCAGATGATGGTCAAGCTGCCGGCCAGCGTTGAGCTGGACGACCTGATCCAGGCCGGCATGATGGGCTTGCTCGATGCGCTGTCGCGCTATGAGGAAACGCAGGGCGTGCAGTTCGAGTTCTACGCGGCCCAGCGTATTCGCGGCGCGATCCTGGACGAACTGCGCGGCTCGGATTGGCTGCCGCGCGGCCTGCGCCGCAACGCGCGCACGATCGAGCAGGCAATCCAGAAGCTGCAGCAGCAGAAGGGCCGCGCGCCCACCGAAACCGAGATTGCCGTAGCGCTGGGCATGTCGCTGGCCGAATACCAGAAGCAACTGGTCGACCTGCAAGGCAGCCAGTTGCTGTATTACGAAGATTTCGACCGTGAAGACGCTGACGCCTTCATCGAGAACCGAGCACCCGAGAACGACGCCACGCCGCTGGACCAGCTGCTGGACCACGACCTGCGCGAATCGGTTGTCGCTGCCATCGAGGGACTGCCCGAGCGCGAGAAGCTGATGATGAGCCTCTACTACGAGCAGGATCTGAACCTGCGTGAAATCGGCGCCGTGATGGGCGTGTCGGAGTCGCGCGTGTGCCAGATCCACAGCCAGGCGATTGCCCGCATCCGTTCGCGCCTGCGCGATCGCGCATGGCTGCCGACGCCGACCTGATATGAGGTCGGCTGAGAGCTGCTAACAAAACCCTCTGCTTCACTGGGTTGGATGGCGGCTCTTGGTCTCAGCTTTACCTGCCAGGTATTTCTACTGCGCGGTCAGCGACTCATGTCGCGGCCGCGCTTTTTCTTTGGGGCCTCGGTCACGAGGCACGCTTGGAGGCGTGAAACAGGTAGATCACGGCGCACATGCGTTTCAGAACGCAAAATATGTACACAAAAAACGTATGTAATTGTTGACAGAAAAATGGCGCCCATCCAAGATTCCGGCAAATACGCGGCATCACGCCGCATGAATGCCGGCGGATGGAACCCGCCCCATCCGCCTAAAGCACGCTCCCGGCATTGACACGGGGGCGGCCCCAGGAGACAGACAATGCGCCAATCCCCCGGCCAACCCACGCCTTCTTCGTCAACAATCGCTCACGCCGTTGCCGATCCCGTCAACGAGTTCCTGCCGCTGCCGCGCCTGTTCGCGCTTGGCCTGCAACACCTGCTGGTGATGTACGCCGGGGCGATTGCCGTGCCGCTGATTGTCGGCAATGCGCTCGGCCTGTCGAAGAGCGATCTCTCCTATCTCGTCAATTGCGACCTGTTTGCGGCTGGGATCGGCACGCTGATCCAATCGCTCGGTTTTCTGATTTTCGGGATCCGCCTGCCGGTCATGATGGGCGTCACGTTTGCCGCGGTTGCCCCGATGATCGCCATCGGTGTGGAGCCCGGCATGGGGCTGCCCGGCATCTTCGGGGCGTCGATCGTTTCCGGCGTGTTCGGCATTGCCGTTGCACCGCTGATGGGGCGGCTGCTGGGCCTGTTCCCGCGCGTGGTGACGGGCACGGTCATCATGCTGATCGGTTTTTCGCTGCTGAGCGTGGGGATCAACTGGGCTGCGGGCGGCCAGCAGATGATTCCGCAGGTGGTGGATGGCGCGCGCCACATGGTGCCGAACCCGGCGTTTGGCGATCCGTTCGGCCTCGCCATTGCGGCGCTCGTGCTGGTGACGATCCTGCTGCTGACCAAGTTCGGTAACGCGCTGCTGTGCAATATCGCGGTGCTGCTTGGCATCGTCACGGGCACGCTGGTGGCTGCGGCGTTCGGCAAGGTGTCGCTGGCCGACGCGAGCGCCGCGCCGCTGATGACGCTGGTGACGCCGTTCTACTTCGGGATGCCGAAGTTCGAGCTGTCGGCCATCATCTCGATGTGCATCGTGATCGTGATCACGCTGGTGGAATCGACTGGCATGTTCCTCGCGCTGGCGCACGTGGTGGGCAAGCCGATCTCGCGCAACGAACTGACCAATGGCCTGCGTGCCGACGGTCTGGCGACGGTCGTGGCCGGTGTGTTCAATACGTTCCCGCATACATCGTTCTCGCAGAACATCGGGCTGGTGTCGATCACGGGCGTGCGGTCGCGCTACGTGGCGGCCGCCGGCGGTGTGCTGCTGATCGTGCTGGGGCTGTTTCCGAAGCTGTCTTACGTGGTGGCATCGGTGCCGCAATACGTGCTGGGCGGCGCGGGCATCGTGATGTTCGGCATGGTGGCCGCAGCCGGTATCCGCATGCTGGGCATGGTCGATTTCCAACAGCAGCGCCACAACCTGCTGATCATCGCGGTGTCGGTCGGCTTTGGCATGATGCCGACGCTGGCGCCGGCCTTCTTCCATCACTTCCCGGACTGGACGCGCCCGATCACCCACAGCGGCATCGTAATGGGCACGCTGGTGGCCGTTGTGCTGAACGCCTGGTTCAACGGCATCCGCGGCTCGCACGAAGTGATACAAGGCGCGGCCGCAGCCGCACATTGAGCATCTAACGCCCGCGCTTCAACGCGGCTCAGGTTTCTCTGGCAACCGAGACGCGGTATGCAGTGCGCTGCCGATAGACCTGGCCCGGGCGCAGCATGACCGCCTCCGCATCGGGCATGTTGACCTGGTTCGGAAACGCACTCGCTTCCAGACATAAGCCGCTGCGTTGCGCGTGCGTGCCCGACAGCATGTGGCCCGAGTAGAACTGAAGCCCGCGCTGGTCTGTGAGCACTGTCAATTCGCGGCCGCTGCCGGGTTCATACAGACGCGCGACCGGACGCACATGCGGACGACCGTCCGACGCCGTATTGCGCAGCACGAAGCAGTGGTCGAACCCGCCGGCCTGCGCCAACTGCGCGTTAGGCCAGTCCAGCCGCGCCCCGATGGGCGCCGCCTGCCGAAAATCGAATGCTGTGCCGGCGACACTCACTGCCCGCGTCGGGATCAACTTGGCATCGACTTCCAGGTAGGCATCGGCATCGATCGACAAGATGTGGCCCCTGATGTCAGTGCCGGGCTTTCCGCTGAGGTTGAAATACCCGTGGCTGGTCAGGTTGATTGGCGTGGGCGCATCGGTGCGGGCCTCGTAGTCGATTGACAGCGTGCCGTCGTCGTCAAGCGCATAGCGAACCTGGACGGCGACATTGCCGGGGAATCCGGCATCGCCTTCTGGAGACGTGAGCCCCATGACCACGGCGCCGTCCTGCTCTTCGGCGTCCCATAGCGCACGATGAAATCCGCTTGCCCCTCCATGCAGCAGATTGCTGCCCTCATTGCGGTCGAGCGCGTAGTGGATGCCGTCGAGCGTAAAGCGTGCGCCGGCAATCCGGTTGGCCCAGCGCCCGATCAAGCCCCCAAGGTAGCCCCCCGATTGAAGGTAGGCGGCAGGCGTCGCGTGGTTGAGCAGAATCTCGCCCAGGCGCCCGCCGCGATCCGGCGCTTGCCAGGAGACGAGCGTCGCCCCGAGGTCGCTGATCGAAACGCGCATGTCCGAGGCATTGCGCAGCGTGAACAGCCGAACCGGCTCACCGTCGGGCAAGTGCCCCCATGTTGCTGACGAGATGGCGCCGTCGAGCGGCGCGTGTGCGGACAGCGCTGGCGCGATGCTCATGATTGGCCCTCTGCGATGGCGCGTTCCTGGTATTCGCGCGGCGTGCAATCCAGCTCACGGCGGAATACGGCGTGCATATATTGCGGGGACGTAAAGCCGCAGCGCACCGCCACCTCGGCGGTTGCAACATCACGGCTGGCCAGCATGTGCTTGGCCGCGTCGAGCTTATGGCGAAGGATTTCCTGGTGCACGGTGCAATGCAATTCACGACGAAAGTGTTCTTCGAGCGATGACCGCGAGATACCGACGTAGTCCGCGACCTGCTCGGTCTTGATCCCTTGGCAGGCGTATTGCCGAATGAAGTGCCGCGCCCGCATGACGTACGGGCTGGCAAGCGGCTGGTGCCGGGACGACGCCAGCACATTGATGCCGACCGGCGGCACGAGAATCTGCCGGCCTGCCAGGCGCGCTCCGCCCAGCATCTGATGCAGCAGATGTGCGGCGGTGCGACCCATCTCCACGGTGCCCTGAATGACCGACGACAACGGGATGCGGCTCAGCGTGCGCGTGAGTGGATCGTTGTCGATGCCGATGATGGCGATTTCTTCCGGCACGGCGAACCCTGCCGTCATGCAGGCCTGCAGCAGATGCCGCGCCCGCGCATCCGTCACGGCAATGATGCCGATGGGCCTGGGCAAGCCGCGCAGCCATTCGATCAACTGGCTGATCGCCTGATGCCAGGTCGGCGCGCTGGTCGAAAGCCCCCGATAGATCTCCTGCTCAACGGGGGCGGCGGGATTGTCCTGCCGGCGCAAACGCGTAAAGGCCAGTTCGCGCTGCTGTGCCCAGCGGTTTTCCGGCGCCTGGGGCAGGCTGTACAGCGCAAAGTGCTGCAGGCCGGCTTCGATCAGGTGCCGGTATGCCAGCGCGACCAGCTTGCTGTTGTCCGTTGCGACATAGGGCACGTTTGCCGGGTAGTGCGCGGCGTCTTCATACGATGAGCCGACGGCCACCACCGGAAGCGGACAGTCGCGCAGCGCTTCAGCCACGGCGGGGTCGTCGAAATCCGCGATGATGCCGTCGCCGTCAAAGCGCTCGATACCGGGCAGGCGGCAGCGGAAGTCCTCTTCCAGAAACAGGTCCCACGTCACGCGGGTGGAGCGCATGTAGTCGCCAATGCCCGCAATGATTTCGCGGTCATACACCTTGTTGGCATTGAACAGCAGCGCAATGCGATGAATGCGCGCGTGCTGCGAAGGATCGGGCAGTTGACGATGCATGGCTTGAGGGCGCTCGCGGTGGCAGGGGTTTGCCATACGGCGGTGGCGCCGGGGCGTGCCGCTCGCCCGCACATTCTATGGGCTGCGTGCGGCGCTGTCAGACGATGCCCGCCGGTTGGAAATAAATGTTAGGGCGGTTGGGCAATTTCGTAATTGCCGGTGCCAAGGCGGCGCATGCACCATGCGACTGCCGTCGAGCCGGCCGAAATCTATTGCGGCGCAGCAGACGCCACGTCGGTACCCACCAACAAAAGAAGATGGAGTGAGACATGAAATCGAACCAACGCCGTTGTGTTCTGAGGGCCGCCTTTTGCGGTGCAGTGCTCGCCAGCCTGTCGATGGGCGCGCCGCTGGCACACGCGAGCAAGGCGCATCCGGAAATCGGCTTCTGTATCGACGATCTGCGCGTGGAGCGCTGGTCGCGCGACCGCGATTACTTTGTCGCCGCTGCAGAAAAACTGGATGCCAAGGTGTCGGTGCAATCGGCGGACGCCAGCGAGCAACGCCAGATCTCGCAGATCGAGAACCTGATCTCGCGCGGCGTCGACGTGATCGTCATCGTGCCGTTCAACTCCAAGGCGCTGACCAACGTGGTGGCCGAAGCCAAGAAGGCGGGCATCAAGGTGGTGTCGTATGACCGCCTGATTCTCGATGCCGACGTTGACGCCTACATTTCGTTCGATAACGAGAAGGTGGGTGAACTGCAAGCGCAGGGCGTCTTCAACGTGCGCCCGAAGGGCAACTACTTCCTGCTGGGCGGCGCGCCGACGGACAACAACGCGAAGATGCTGCGGCAGGGCCAGTTGAAGGTGCTGCAGCCGGCCATCGACCGCGGCGACATCAAAGTTGTTGGCTCGCAATGGGTGCCCGAGTGGAGCGCCTCTGCGGCGCTGGGTATCGTTGAAAACGCGCTGACCGCGAACAACAACAAGATCGATGCCGTGGTTGCATCCAACGACGGCACGGCCGGTGGCGCGATCCAGGCGCTGGCTGCGCAGAAGCTGGCCGGCAAGGTGCCGGTGTCGGGCCAGGATGCCGACCTTGCTGCCGTCAAGCGCGTGATTGCCGGCACGCAGACGATGACGGTCTACAAGCCGCTCAAGCTGATTGCCACCGAGGCTGCGCAGCTTTCGGTAGCCCTCGCCAAGGGCGACAAGCCCAAATACAACGCGCAGTACGACAACGGCAAGAAAAAGGTCGACACGGTGCTGCTGCAACCCACCCAACTCACGAAGGACAACGTCAATCTGGTGGTGAAAGACGGCTTCTACACGCAGGCGCAGATCGGCGGCCAGTAAGGTCCCGCAGTCAGGGCCGCTTTGTGCCGGCGATGAGCCAACGCTGCATCGCCGGCCGCGTTCGTACCTCAAGGACGGGGCATGTCTGAACCTCTGTTGCAGATGCGCGGCATCGTCAAGACGTTCGACGGTGTGAAGGCGCTTGACGGTATCAACCTGGTCGTGAGGCCAGGCGAGTGTGTTGGCCTGTGCGGCGAGAACGGCGCCGGAAAATCCACGCTCATGAAGGTGCTCTCCGGTGTGTACCCGAGCGGCACCTGGGATGGCGAAATCCTCTGGGAGGGGCAGCCACTGCGCGCCGGCGGTATTTGCGACACCGAGCGCGCGGGTATCGTCATCATTCATCAGGAACTGATGCTGGTGCCGGAATTGTCGGTGGCGGAGAACATCTATCTTGGCAACGAAATCACGCTGCCAGGCGGCCGCATGAATTACGCGGCCATGTACCAGGGCGCCGACAAGCTGCTGCGCGACCTGAACATCCAGGGCATCAACGTGGCGTTGCCCGTGATGCACTACGGCGGCGGCCATCAGCAGCTGATTGAAATTGCCAAGGCGCTCAACAAGCGCGCCAAGCTGCTGATCCTGGATGAGCCGTCGTCATCGCTCACGGCGGCGGAGACGCGCATCCTGCTCGACATCGTGCGCGACCTGAAAGCGCGCGGCATTGCGTGCGTCTACATCTCGCACAAGCTCGACGAGGTGGAGGCGGTGTGCGACACGGTCACCGTCATCCGCGATGGCCGCCATGTGTCGACCGCGCCAATGCGTGATCTGACTACCGATCGCATCATCGCGCAGATGGTCGGGCGCGAGATCACGCAACTGTTTCCGCGCGAGCCCCATCCCATCGGGGAAGTTGTATTCGAGGCACGCAACGTGACGTGCTACGACGCCAACAACCCGACTCGCAAGCGGGTCGACGATGTGTCCTTCGCGGTGCGGCGTGGCGAAATTCTCGGCGTGGCGGGATTGGTTGGGGCAGGGCGCACCGAGCTGATGCAGGCGGTGTTTGGCGCGTACGAAGGTGCCAGCGAGGTGGAGCTGGTACTGGACGGAAAACCGTTGAAGGTCCGCGCGCCGCTAGACGCCATTCGTGCGGGCATTGCGATGGTGCCGGAAGACCGCAAGCGTCACGGCATCGTCTCGCTGATGAGCGTGGGGCACAACATCACGCTGGCCGTCCTGCAGCGTTTCGCGCGTCTTGGGCGCATTGACGGCGCGGCCGAACTCGACACGATCCGCAAAGAGATGCGCCGGCTTGCCGTGCGTGCGGCGCATCCGATGCTACCCATTGCCAGCCTGTCGGGCGGCAATCAGCAAAAGGCCGTTCTGACGCGAATGCTGCTGACCGAGCCGCGCGTCCTGATTCTGGACGAGCCGACGCGCGGCGTGGACGTCGGCGCCAAATACGAGATCTACAAGCTGATCGGTGATCTCGCCAAGCGCGGCATGGCCATCATCGTGATCTCGTCGGAGCTGCCCGAAGTGCTTGGCATTTCGGACCGCGTGCTCGTGATCGGCGAGGGCGAACTGCGCGGCGACTTCGTGAACGACGGCTTGACGCAGGAACACATTCTGACCGCAGCCATTCAACCGGTGCGGCACACATCCACTTTTCATCGGGGTGGCCAGGCATGACCTCTCAAACAAGCCCTCAAGCCGCAGGCGGGGTGGACCATTCGCGCAGCACAATCAAAGCAACGCAGCGCTTGCGGCAACTCTTTGCCCGCTACAAGATCCTGGCCTTGCTGATCGCCGTGGCGGCAATCTGGCTGTTCTTTTCGATGCTGACCGACGGTGCGTTTACGTCGCCGCGCAATCTCTCCAATCTGCTGCGGCAGATGTCGATTACGGGGATGCTGGCCTGCGGGATGGTCTTCGTCATCATCGCGGGCGAGATCGATCTTTCGGTCGGCTCGTTGCTTGGCTTGCTCGGTGGCGTGGCGGCCATCCTGGATCAAGGACTGGGCTGGCCGATCACGGCGACGGTGCCCGTGGTGCTGCTGCTCGGCGTGGCCATGGGCCTGTTCAACGGATGGTGGTCGACCTACCGGGGCGTGCCGTCCTTCATCGTCGGCCTGGGCGGCATGCTGGCGTATCGCGGCATCCTGCTCGGCCTGACGCATGGCTCGACGATTGCGCCGGTGTCGGACAGCTTCGTGCTGATCGGCCAAGGTTACTTGCCGCGCCATGTGGGCGACCTCATGGCGGTGCTGATCTTCTGCCTGTTGATCTTCGTGGTGGCGAGGCAGCGGCGTGAACATCGCCGCTATGAACTCGACGTCGCGCCGCTCTGGCAGGACGTCGCCAAGCTTGTTGTGGCGGGCGCGGTCATCGTCGCCTTTGTCGCCACGCTCAACAGCTATGGCGGCATTCCGGTGCCTGTTCTGCTCGTGCTGGCGTTGCTCGGTATTTTTTCTTGGATCGCCAGCCAGACGGTTTTCGGCCGCCGCATCTATTCCGTGGGTTCGAACCTGGAGGCCACGCGCCTGTCGGGCATCAACACCGAGCGCGTGAAGCTCGCCATTTTCGGCCTCATGGGCCTGATGTGCGCGTTTGCGGGCATCGTCAATACGGCGCGTCTTGCCGCGGGCTCACCGTCCGCCGGAACCATGGGCGAACTGGATGCCATTGCGGCCTGCTTCATCGGCGGCACGTCCATGCGCGGCGGCGCGGGTACGGTCTACGGCGCGCTGGTCGGTGCGCTGGTCATGGCGAGCCTCGACAACGGCATGTCCATGCTCGACGTGGACGCGTACTGGCAGATGATCGTCAAGGGCAGCATCCTCGTGCTGGCCGTCTGGGTGGACGTCATCTCGCGCTCCGGCCGCCGCTGAGGCTGCGCTACAGGCTTGATCTCTTTTGCTGTCACTGGAATCTCTTATGTCTTATGCGATTTATCCGAGCCTTGTTAACAAGAACGTTGTGATTACCGGTGGCGGTAGCGGCATTGGCGCTGCCATCGTCGAAGGCTTTGCCAAACAGGGCGCGCGTGTCACGTTCCTGGATATTGCGCGTGCGGAGTCAGAAGCGCTGGCGGCGTCGCTTGGCGAGTGCGTACATCCGCCGGTCTTCCGCCACTGCGACTTGCGGGATGTCGATGCGCTGAACGCCACGTTCTCGGGCATTGAGGCCGACGCTGGCCCCATCGAAGTCCTGATCAACAACGCCGCGAATGATGACCGCCATCAGATCGGAACCGTGACCCAGGCCTATTGGGACAACCGCATCGAGGTGAACCTGCGCCATCAGTTCTTCTGCGCGCAGGCCGTGCTGCCCAGCATGAAGAAGCTGGGGCGCGGCGTGATCCTGAACCTTGGGTCCATCTCGTGGCACCTTGCCCAGGCGGACCTCGCCATCTACATGACGGCCAAGGCCGGCATCGAGGGCCTGACGCGCGGTCTGGCGCGTGATCTGGGCGGATTCGGCATTCGCGTCAATTGCATCGTGCCCGGCGCGGTGCGCACGCCGCGGCAGATGGCGCTCTGGCAATCGCCCGAGAGCGAAGCCAAGCTGCTGGGCGAGCAATGCCTGCATGAGCGTGTCGACCCTGAACATGTGGCACGTATGGCGCTGTTTCTTGCGTCCGACGATGCCGCGCGTTGCACAGCGCGCGAGTACTTTGTCGATGCCGGGTGGTACGGCGGATGATGGCGCCGATCATTCCGGATTGCGTCTGGCGCGTCGGCGCAACGCTTGGGGAGGGCGCGGTGTGGCACGCGGCATCGCGCTGCGTGGTCTTTGTCGATATCCAGGGCAGGCGGCTCTACCGCTATGACCCCGATACCGATGTGCGCCGCAGCTGGGTCGCGCCAGGCCAGATCGGCTTTGCGCTGCCCAGCGTTGACGGCAGCTGGATCTGCGGCGTACCAGGCGGTCTCTATCGGTTCAGCTTCGAAACCGGCACCTTCAGCCGCGTGTTGCCGGTCGAGACCGACAGGCCGGGAAATCGGCTCAATGATGGTTATGTCGACCGCACCGGCGCGCTGTGGTTTGGTTCGATGGACGATGCGGAGCGCGAGCCGAGCGGGCAGCTCTACCGGGTAGGCGGGGATGGTGGCCTGAGCGTGCGCGATTCGGGCTACGTGATCACGAATGGCCCGACCGCGAGCCCGGACGGCCGCACGCTCTATCACACCGATACCTTGCAGCGTGTGATCTATGCCTTCGACCTCGGCGACGACGGCAGCCTGGAACGCAAACGCATCTTCACCTCGATTGAGGGCTCCGGCTACCCAGACGGCATGGCCGTCGACGAGGAAGGATGCGTGTGGGTCGCGCTGTTCGGCGGCGGGCGGATCGAGCGGTTCTCACCCGACGGCCGATGCATCGGGCGTGTCGACTTCCCCTGTTCCAACATGACCAAGCTTGCGTTCGGCGGCGATGACTTGCAGACGGTCTATGCAACCACCGCCCGAAAGGGCCTGACGGACAAGGCGTTGCAGAAGGAGCCGCTTGCCGGCGGCTTGTTTGCGTTTCGCGCGCCGGTCAAAGGGCTCCCGTCCACGGATTGTGCCGTGGACTTTTCCGCAGCGGCGACAGGTCAGCCCTGACGGACGAGCCCACGTGCGGCCAGGTTGCGATACAGAGCCCGGACACCGAACGTCCACGGTGCGATCTCCGTCGACAGGCGTACCGTGTTGACCAGCGCGCCGAGGGGCGGGGCGCTGATCGTCACGAGGTCGCCCAGGTGGTGCGTAAAGCCGGCGCCAGGTGCGTCACGGTCCTTGATCGGCGAGAACATCGTGCCGAGAAACAGCATGAAGCCGTCCGGATACTGATGGTGCAGTCCGCAGGTCTGGGCGACGAGGTCAAGCGGGTCGCGGCTGATCTCGCTCATGTGGCTCACGCCGTCGAGCACGAAGCCGTCGTCGGCGCCCTCAACACGCAGCGATACCTGCGTCGCGCGGATCGTGTCGAGCGTGAAGCGCTCGTCAAACAGGCGCACGAACGGGCCGATGGCGCAGGAGCCGTTGTTGTCCTTGCATTTGCCCAGCAGCAGCGCGGAGCGCCCCTCGATGTCGCGCAGATTCACGTCGTTGCCCAGCGCTGCTCCCACGACATGCCTCGTGCTGCTGACCGCCAGCACGATCTCCGGCTCCGGATTGTTCCACCGCGAGGCCGGATGCAGACCCACGTCGGCGCCGAATCCGACTGCCGACATCGGTTGCGATTTGGAAAACACTTCCGCATCGGGGCCGATGCCGACTTCCATGTATTGCGACCATGCGCCCCGGCGCTGCAGTTCGTCCTTGAGCCGCATGGCCGCATCGGAGCCGGGCTTGATCTTGGAGAGGTCCGAGCCCACCACGCCGACAATGGACGCGCGCACGTCGCGCGCCTTGGCTGGGTCGCCGCCCGCCTGCTCTTCGATCACCCGTTCGATCAGGCTGACGGCAAACGTCACGCCGCAGGCCTTGATCGCCTGGAGGTCGTTCGGCGCAAGCAGGGTTGGCGCGCTTCCCGTGGGATCGGCAGCCAGTGAGCGTTCGACAAGCGTTTCGACGCGACCGAGGTTTTCCCCTTGGGCCTGCCGCGCGACGGCCAGTGCGTCAGGATGCTCGAACAGATCTGCCACCGTTGGCACGGCTTCCGTGATGTCGAACACGACCCCGTTGCGCACCACCACGACGGATGGCCCCTTGCTTTTTTCTGTTGTGCGCCAGACCCGACCGACGAGCGTTGCATGCTCGAGATCGTGCGGCAAGTGGTTGGCGATGGCGGTCATGTGCGCTCCGTTCATTGAACTGTCCTGTTGCCAGGGAACCCGCGTGATCGTAGAGATGGCGATGCGGGGTGTCCAACCACGTGACGCAATTTCCAACCTGTTGGAAAATCGAGCCAATTGCGAGCGGAGCAGGTTTCCAGTGAAGACAGACTACGAGGTGCCAGCACTCAAGCGCATTCATGACGTGCTGGAAATACTCTGCGCGGCGACGTCTCCCGTCCGGCCGGCCGCATTGGCGCAGGCGACGGGCATGTCCAGAAGCACGTTGTACCTGCTGCTGGAGTCGCTCGAAAAGCGTCGCTGGATCGAGAAGCGGGCAGACGGCTATCTGATCGGCTTGACCCTGTTTGAGTTGGGCAACGCTTACTTCCGCCACGACAGCTTGTTGGCAGCGTTCCGGCGCGAATCCGCCGCCTTCGTGGCCGCACACAATGAAGTCGTGCAACTGGCTGTGCTCGACGGTACGGAGGTCGTCTACATCGCGCGGGAAGACGCGCCGAGGCCGGTCCGCCTGGTATCGGATGTCGGCCTGCGCCTGCCGGCCCATTGTTGTGCGCTGGGCAAGGCGCTGCTCGCAAGCCTTGACGATGAAGCGGTGCGCGCGCTCCTGCCGGCTCGTCTTGCCGCCATGACGGAGCGCACCACCACGCGCCGCGCCGATTTGCTCGACGAGCTTGAGCGCATTCGCGTGCGGGGGCTGGCGACAGAGCGTGAGGAGGTGGTGGCGGGGCTCGCCTGCTTCGCGGCGTTTGTGGGCATCACGCCGCTAGGGAAACGCGTTGCGGTGAGTTCGAGCGTGCCCGTCAGCCGACTGGACGCCCGCAGGGAGAAACGCCTCGTCGTCGGTGTTGCGGGGATGGCGGACCGCATCGGCCGCGCGCTCGCGCAGGCATAGCGGCGGGCTGCTTCGTGGCCGGTTCCGCTATGATCGCCACACCTCTTTTTTCTTTCCTCTTTTCTCCCCTCGGCGCGTAGACGTTTCTCATGACCACCGGCACCACTCCTCCTCGCATGGCCGATGTTGCGCGCGTTGCCGGCGTGTCGAAGATGACCGTGTCACGGGTGCTGGCAGGCGGCAGCGTGTCGCCCGAGACCCGCGCGCGCGTGCAAGAGGCCATCGATGCACTCGGCTACGTTGCTACGGCCGCGGCTGGGATGCTGTCCAGCGGCCGATCTGAATTCGTCGCCGCCCTGGTGCCTTCGCTGGCGAGTTCCAACTTTGCCGATACCGTGCGCGGACTGAGCGATGCGCTGGCGCCGCATGGTCTGCAACTGCTGCTGGGGGATACCGACTACCACCTCGATCAGGAGGAGGCGCTGGTGCGGTCGCTGCTGCGCCATCAGCCGCGTGGCATTGCCTTGACCGGGCGCCATCACAGTCCAGGCACGCGTGCGTTGCTGGAGCGCGCCGGCATCCCCATCGTCGAGATGTGGGATCTGCCTGAGCGCCCGATCGATCGCGCGGTCGGGTTCTCGAACGCCAAGGCGTCGCTCGCGATGCTGCATCACCTGCATCAGCGGGGCTACCGGCGCATTGGTTTCCTGTGCGGGGCAAGCGAACTGGACCGGCGCGGCACCGACCGCATGCGCGGGTACATGAGCGGAATCAAGTCGCTTGGCCTTGGCGAGCCGCGTGTGATCCGCCTGGGCGAGTCGCCCATCACCATGAGCCACGGCGGCCCGGCGATGGCCGCGTTGCTCGATGCCTGGCCCGACACCGATGCCGTGATGTGCGTGAGCGACATGTCCGCATTCGGCGCCATCATGGAATGCCACCGGCGCGGTCTGTCCGTGCCCGGTGACATTGCTGTTGCGGGCTTCGGCAATTTTGAAGTCGCGTGGTGCTGCCACCCGACCATCACGACGATTTCCGTCGACGCCTATGGCATCGGCCTGCGCACGGGCGAGGTCTTGCTCGATGCGCTCGGCGTTGGCGAGGCCAAGAGCACCCGCAAGCTCTCGCGCATCGACTTCAGCGTTGTCGAGCGCGAGAGCGCATAGCCGGCTGCTTCATGCGCAGCGTCAATGCGAGTGCCGTGGATTGCCGCGCGTCTCGATGACGTTCAGGTACAGGGTTGCCGGCTCCAGGCATCCGCCCGTTGAAAGCTGCCCGACGCACTTCCGATAGATTTCCTGCCAGGGCGTTTGCGACTGCGGCACGCTGAAGGTCGCGCTTTCACGGCGGCGTTCCAGCTCTTCCGCATCGACCAACACATCGACCCTGCGTGCATTGAGGTCCACGCGGATGCGATCGCCCGTGCGCAGCAGCGCAAGCCCGCCACCGGCTGCCGCCTCCGGAGACATGTTCAAGATCGATGGGCTGGCCGAGGTACCGCTTTGCCGGCCATCGCCCATGCAGGGCAGCGATTCGATCCCTTGCTTGACCAGTGCTGCGGGCGGCGCCATGTTGACGACCTCCGCGCTGCCCGGATAACCGACCGTTCCGCAGCCACGGATAACGAGGATGCAGCGTTCATCAATGGCGAGGGCCGGATCGTTGATGCGGGCGTGATAATCCTCGGGGCCATCGAAGACAATCGCGCGCGTCTCGAAAACATTTTCCGCGCCGGGCTCGCTCAGGTAGGTCTGCCGGAATGCCTCGCCTACTACCGACATCTTCATGATGGCGCTGTCGAAGAAATTGCCCGACAGCACGATGAAGCCGGCGCGATGCTTGAGCGGTGCGTCCACAGGAAAGATCACCTCGCGGTCGGCGGCGGGGGCGGCATCGGCAATTGCGCCGATCGTCCGGCCCGATACGGTGGGGCAATCGCGGCGCAGCAACCCGCCCGCGTCAAGCTGGCGCAATACGGCGGGCACGCCGCCCGAGCGGTGGAAGCTCTCGCCCAGGTATTCGCCTGCCGGCATGCAGTTCACGAGCAGCGGAACCGACTCTCCGTGGCGCTGCCAGTCTTCAAGGCTCAGTTCCACGCCCATGTGGCGCGCGATTGCGATGAGGTGTGGCGGGCAGTTGGTCGACGCACCAAGCGCGGAGGCCACCATGATGGCGTTTTCGAACGCCGCGCGCGTCATGATCGTTGAGGGGCGGATGTCTTCACGCACGAGGTCGACGATGCGCTTGCCCGTGGCATAGGCCATCTGCCCACGCTCGCGATACGCCGCCGGAATGCTGGCGCACCCAGGCAGCGACATGCCCAGCGCTTCGGCCAGGCTGTTCATCGACAGCGCGGTGCCCATCGTATTGCAGTGGCCAATCGACGGCGACGACGCGGTGGTCAACTCCATGAAGCCTTCGTAGTCGATGTCGCCGGCAGCCAGCCGGTTGCGCGCATGCCAGATGACGGTGCCCGAGCCCACCCGTTTGCCCTCGTGCCAGCCGTCCAGCATCGGCCCGCCAGACAGGACGATGGCCGGCAGGTCGACCGTGGCCGCGGCCATCAGGCAGGCGGGCGTGGTTTTATCGCAGCCGGTCGTCAGCACGACGCCGTCCAGCGGGAAGCCATGCAGGATCTCGACCAGACCGAGATAGGCGAGATTCCGATCGAGCGCCGCGGTCGGGCGGCGACTTTGCTCGGCCAGCGGGTGAACTGGAAACTCCATCGGAATGCCGCCCGCGTCGCGTATGCCGGCCTTCACACGCTGCGCCAGCTCAAGGTGGTGCCGGTTGCAAGGGGCGAGATCATTACCCGTCTGCGCAATGCCGATGATCGGCCGGCCAGACTGCAACTCTTCACGCGTCAAGCCGTAGTTCATGAAGCGTTCTACGTAGAGGGCGGTCATGTCTGCGTGGCTCGGGTCATCGAACCAAAGCTGGCTGCGCAGTCTGCGTGGAGGTTGGGCGGGCATGGTGTCTCGGTCGTTATATGCAACTGGGGTTCCCTCCGCGGGGAATTGGCGTGGCGCTTTCCGGAAGCCTGTGACGCCATTTTGGTACCGGTAACAACGCATGGTAGAGCCGGAAGTAGGCGCAGGCAATAGCGCGTGTTGTCAGCCCCACTTCGGGGGAGGGTGTTTGGATTTGCCGACACCTGCCTGAGCGCAAGCGTTTGCCGCTCCCCCGGCTGGTGGGGGAGGGTTGCGGTTTCACGATTCTGCAAACAACGCGCCCTATGTTGGGCCGATCTTCGGGGGAAGATAGGGGGGGGCTGCCATGCAGGTGTTATCCGCACGATTCGAAAAGACTGACGCGGGGCGACGTGAAATCGCCATGCGCAGCGGCGCGCTCAGCCGCTCAAGCCGCGCGCTGCTCATCATGGTGGACGGGCAGGCTACGGGCGAGGACCTTGTCGTACGTGCCGGCCAGCTCGGCCTGGAAGCGCAGGCCGTGGTCGAGCTGGTGCAGGCAGGTTTCATTCAAAGCGCAACCGATGTTGCTGGCGAGCCCGTCTTCGTTCAGGTGGCCGAGCCGCAACCCGAGGCGCCCAAGCCCGCTGCACCTGCCGCACCGGCGCGCAAGCGTTCGCTGGCGGCGGCGCGCATGTACCTCATGGACATTGCGGCACGCACATTCAGCTCGGCCGAGCACCCGATCCGCCAGCGCCTGGTCGAGGCCACCGACCGCGCCTCTGTGGAGAGCGCGTTCGATGCGTTGCTGGCGGCCCTGCGCGAAGCCACATCGGCGTCGATGGTGGAACAGGTGGAGGTGTCGTTCCGCGGGTTCCTGCCGGCCGAGGACGGTGTGGCCGGCTGACCGGTCACGCTGCCCGCTGCGCCACCTCATCCTTGAGCAGCCCACGGGCCCGCTGATTCGACTTGTAGATATTGTCGCGCACGGGCACCGCGCCGGTCTTCACGCTGTGCACCCATTCCTGGGTCGACATGACCGCCGCGAAGCGCGATTGCAGTACCACGCTGAACACGCGGTGGATCTCTTCCGCACTCGCAAAGCCGGCCTGGTTTTGATACGGCACCGCGCCCGACGCGTCATGCAGAAACTCCACCGCCGTGCCGTTGTGCAGGGCGTGGTTGATCGTGGATGCATCGCAGTTGTGCGTCATGTAGCCCACCACGGTGAGCGTATCGATGCCGCGGGCTTCCAGCCATTGCGCCAGGTCCGTCTCCGGATAGGCGCTGGGCAGCAGCTTGCGCAGATAGTGGTCATGCGGACGCGACGCCACCACGGGGTGCAGTTGCCAGCCGTCGGTATCAATGGCAAACAGCGGCGAGCTGGCCGGCGAGGTCTGCTGCACGACGATCACCGGAATGCCCGCCTCGCGTGCCGCATCCATGGCGACGCCGATGTTTGCGACGGTCTGCTGCGGGTCCGGATACTCGATCGGCAGGCCGCCGGTGAAATATTCGTTCTGCACATCGATGACGATCAGGGCGCGCTTCGGGGTGTTGTTCGTGGTCATGGCTGACTCCTCAAGGTCGGTTGGATCGGGCATTTGCGTGAGCCCGTGGACAGCATCTTCGCGGATGACTATCCTTCCCGACAGTGGCCCGAAAGACGTTTATCGAAAGAATCGGGCCAAAGCGCGGAGCCCGTATGCAACCCCAGCAACTCCAGCAACCTCAGCATCCCCAGGAAATCGCCGTTCTGGCCTTCAACGACATCAGCCCGTTTCACCTGTCCGTGCCGTGTCTTGTATTTGAAGACCGCGTCTGGGCGGGGCTGCCGTCCTACAACCTGCGGATCTGTGCCGGGGAGCCCGCCAGGAAGGGCGGTCTGCGCACCACGGCAGGGTTTGCCGTGCAGACGGATTTCACACTCGAAGAAGCCGCCCGCGCTGACGTGCTGGTCGTGCCGTCATGGCGCGATACGGACGAGCGGCCGCCGGCGGCGATGGTGAATGCGGTACGCGATGCCTACGCGCGCGGCGCAACGGTGGTCGGCCTGTGCCTGGGCGCGTTTGTGCTGGCCGAAGCAGGCGTGCTCGACGGCCACGAGGCCACCACGCACTGGAGCGCTGCCGATGCGTTCTCCCAACGCTACCCGCGTGTGAAGCTGGTGCCCGATGTCCTGTATCTGGACGCTGCCGACGGCCGGCTGGTGACATCTGCAGGCACCGCCGCCGGGTTGGATGCTGCCTGCACCTGGTGCGCCGCTGGCATGGCGCGGAGGTGGCCAACCGCATGGCGCGGCGGCTCGTGGTGGCGCCGCACCGGCAGGGCGGTCAGGCGCAATACATCGAGCAACCGCTGCACGATGCGCCGGGCGGTGATCGACTGTCCGATTTGCTGAACTGGGCAGTGGCCAACTTGGCGGAGCCGCATTCGCTCGACTCGCTGGCCGAACGCGCGGCCATGAGCCGGCGCAATTTCACGCGGCGCTTTCGTGAACTGACCGGAACCACCGTCAGCCAATGGTTGCTCGGGCAGCGTCTGGCCTATGCGCAACGCATGCTGGAAACCACGCGTCAGCCGGTCGAAGCGATTGCGCAACTGGCGGGGTTCGGCAGCGCCGTATCGCTGCGCCAGCATTTCAGCCGGACGTATCACACGTCGCCCAGCGCTTACCGCGCCTTGTTTGCGCAAGCCTGAAAAGAAAAAAAGCGGCTGGTCAGCCGCTGTGGTGTGTTGTTTACTTGCTCAGCTCGTGGCCGATGACGGCGCCTGCTGCGGCACCTCCGATCGTCCCAGCCGTGCTGTGCGTCATTTCGTGGCCAGCCACACCGCCTGCCACAGCGCCGCCGGCCGTACACGCCGCGAGCGTGGGCGCCAGCGCGGCAAGTGCGCATATCAGCGCCGTTTTCCATGCATTCATGATGTCCTCCTGAGTGGCCGGCCAGATGCAGCGGTCGGCATATCCCTCAGTCGAGCAAAGCGCGTGCCGCGCTCACATGAACAGCGGTGACAGCGACAGATGCGACAGCGCGATCACGATCACCTGCGCAATCACCAGCAGGATCAGCGGAGACAGGTCGAGCCGCCCGCCCAGCGGAGGGACCACGCGGCGGATCGGGCGCAACAGCGGGTCGACCAGTGTGTTGAGCACCGCGCCCATTGGCGATGCCGGCCCCATCCACGATAGAACGGCCGATGCAATGGTCACCCACACCAGCACGTTGAACGCCCACTTGAGCACGGTGAAGAGCGCGGCCACAAAGCCCATTGGCACGAGTGCCATCGGGCTCACGCCCACCGACGCCACCAGCAGGAAGAGATAGACAAGCGCCGTGGCATAGGCCGCCACCAGCGATGACCAGTCGATATAGCCCGTGGCCGGAATCACCCGGCGCAGCGGGTGCACCAGCCAGCCGGTCAACTGGAAGATGGCCTGTGACAGCGGATTGCGCGGTGACAGCCGCACCGCTTGCGTCCAGGCGCGCAGGAGCAGCGCCGCGCCAAAGAGCGAGAAGATCGTGTCGAGCAGAAAACGCGTGATATCGCCGAACATGCGTCCGGTTCTCCTATGGTCAGGTCTGGCAGAAGCGCGCGGTAAACGCGGCGCGCTGAGGCGCGGTATTGTCGCACGGCAATCTGATGGGGATCTGTGCGTTGTGCCTCTGCGCAGCGGCGGCGCATTCGCGTATTGTGGTGCCCGTTCGCCGCTTTTTCTGCCAGGAGATCTGCCTTGAAGCCCATCCTATTTCGCGCGTTGTTGTCGCTGGCGTGCCTGTCCGCTGTGCCGCATGTGCATGCGCAGGCCGATACCACGTTCACCGTCGAATCGCCTGCCTTTGCCGACAACGGCGTCATGGACCGCAAGTACGCCGGCAAGAACCCCGCCAACGCCAATTGCACGGGCGACAACGTCTCGCCGCCGCTGCACTGGTCGAACGTGCCCGCGGGCACCAACAGCCTTGTGCTGATCGTCTCCGACCCGCAGGGCGCGGGCGGCCTGGGCGTGAACCACTGGATGGCTTACGGTATGCCGGCCACGCAGACGAGCCTGCCGGAAGGCGCCGGCACCGGCCCGGCGCTGCGCATGGGCCAAAACGCCATCGGCAAGCCGGCGTATCTCGGGCCGTGTCCGCCCAAGGGCACCGGCATGCATCACTACGTATTTTTGCTGATCGCCACGGACCTGGCGCCGGATGCCCTGCCCAATGGGCTGACCCGCGCTGAACTGGATGCGGCCATCAAAGGGCATAGCAAAGGCGCCGCAGCCTGGATCGGCCGATTCGGCAACTTCTGACGGATGCGAGGCCGCTCACGGTTCCGCGCTGCGCGCGGCCGCCGGCGGCTCACAATCCCGCTACCGGAAAGCTCGCCTGCCAGACAGCGCTTTGCACGTTCACCGGTTTCGGAATCAGCTTCTGCTGCAGGAACAGGTCGGCAATCTGCTGCTGCGAGGCCACGATCTGCGGCGTGACCGGCGTGACGCCGTAGGGCACGCGCCGCAACCAGGTCTCCACAACGGGCTGCTCGATGCCGAGTTTGGGCGCCAGCAGGGCGGCGGTTTCCTGCGGATGCTGATTCACCCACAGCCCCGCCGTGCGCAA
Organism: Ralstonia sp. 110700041-2; assembly: GCF_056280165.1. Classification (NCBI taxonomy): domain Bacteria; kingdom Pseudomonadati; phylum Pseudomonadota; class Betaproteobacteria; order Burkholderiales; family Burkholderiaceae; genus Ralstonia; species Ralstonia sp. 110700041-2. The sequence continues at coordinate 233,451 of NZ_JBSFAI010000003.1, forward strand.
CTGGGCCAGGATGGCATTGACCGCGCGCGGATGCGTGTTCACGAATTCCGGCGTGGCTTCGTAGAAGTTGAACACCGGCAGCTCGCTGAAATCGCCCAGCGTGCGTGTCTTCAACGCCTTCTGTGCCAGCGCGTAATACGGATCCCACACGACCCACGCATCGACCGCGCCGCTCTCGAAGGCTGCGCGCGCCTCGGCCGGTGGCAGGTAGATCGGCTGAATATCCTGCACCGTGAGGTTGGCGCGACGAAGCAGCTGCACCAGCAGGTAGTTGGAGCTGGAGCCCTTTTGCAGCGCGATGCGCTTGCCTTTCAGGTCAGCCACGCTGTGCGCGGGTGAGCTGTCGAGCACGAACAGCGCCTCGTTGGTCTTGCCGCCCGGCTCGGCCCCCACATAGACAAGGCGTGCGCCTGCGGCCTGCGCAAACACGGCCGGCGGCGCGCCGGTGTAGCCGAACTCAATGCTGCCGGTGTTGAGCGCCTCCAGCAGTTGAGGCCCGGCAGGGAATTCCTTCCATTCCACCTTGTAGCCAAGCTCGGCCAGCGGTTTGTCGAGCGCGCCTTGCGCTTTCAGCACCGCCAGCAGTCCGGCTTTCTGAAAGCCGATACGCACCGTGGTCGGCTCGGCGGCCTGCGTCAGGCCTGCGCACAGCGCCATGCCGGCGCCAAGCAATGCGGCTAGCCAGCGTCGGCGGCCAGATGGGGCGGTGTGGGGCGGATGGCTTTGCATGGTTCCTCCTGCGTCGTCTGTGTTGTGCAGCTGATGCTACGGACAGCGCACGCACGAAGGAACGAACAAGATTGCATGTGGATAGACGCCGCCAACGTCAGCCCGGCGCTGCTAGGGCGGCAAGCTCCGCCAGATACGCCCACGGATAGATGCCGCGCGCATGTCCATCACTGAAAACCAGTTGCACGCCGTAACCCGCAGGCGCGATGGTGGTGACGCGCACGGCGGCCGGCACGTTGATCGGCGTGCCGTGATGGCGCTTGAACTGGCACTCCGCACAGCGGCACGCCTCGCGCAATGCCGCGTGGTCAAGTACGACAACGGCGTCTGCCCAGTGCAACCGCAGCCGGCCTTGGGCGACGTCGTTTTCGATACGCTCAGGCAGATGCACGGGCGCGCTCGATTTGTGCCAAGGCGATCCGCACGGCCTTGACGACTTCCGGGTCGCCATCGGTTTGTGCGCTGCGCAGGGCGGGCAGGGCAGAGGCTTCGCCGATTTCGCCCAAGGCGAGCGCGGCTTCCTTGCGCAGGTTGCTGATTGGGTGCGTGAGCAACGCAGCGAGCGCATCGACGGCATGCGCGGCGCGCCACCGGCCAAGCGCGCGGGCCGCCTGTAGACGGACCTGCCAATACGCATCGGCCAGCGCATCCACCAACGCTGGCGTGACATGTGGGTCCGGAGCCAACGCCCGCAGTTTGCCGAGCGTGCTTGCGCTTTCCTCACGTACGCGCCAAGCGGTGTCTTGCAACGCATCGAGCAGCGCGGGCAGCACGGCAGCATCGGTGGCGAGGCCGAGGGCGCCGACTGCGGCACGGCGCACGTCGACATCCGCGTCATGGCGTGCGCGTTCCGCCAGAGCAGGCAATGCGCCCACATGCTTGCGCCAGCCGAGCACCGCAACGGCCTCGCGGCGCACGGCGGCGTCGGCGTCTTGCAGCGCGTGCAGCGCTGGCGCTTCGCTCTCGGGCACGCGCAGCTCACGCAGCCCACGCAACGCGGCGGCGCGCACAAAGGCGCTGGCATGGTCGACGTAAGGCAACAGCGCGGGCGCAGACTCGGGCGATTTCAAATCCGCCAGGCCGATTGCCGCGGCATCACGCACGGTGCCATCCACATCTTCCAGCGCGCGGGCGAGTGCGGCCACGGTATCCGGCTGTTCCCACGTTGCGAGGATTCGCGCAGCTTCCAGCCGAACTTCGGGGGCAGGGTCTTGCTCAAGCAGCGCAATCACGTTCGGCAGCGCATCGGCGTCTTCTTCATCGGCGATCTGCAGCAGGGCAACGCGGCGGGTGGCGGCATCCGCGTCGTGCAGGCGCGCCAGGGGTGTTGTCGTCATCGCCGCCTCAACGCAACAGGTACGGGATGTCGACCTTCACCGCGCCGGTCGGGCAGTCCTGCTCGCACGGCATGCAGTACCAGCATTCATCGAATTGCATGAAAGCCTTGCCTTTGGTCAGGTCGATGGCGAGCAGGTCGAGTGGGCAGACGTCGACGCACACGGTGCAGCCCTTGTCGGCAATGCACTTGGCTTCGTCGATGGTGACGGGCGCGCTGCTGCGCGAGGTGATGTCGTGCGGCGTGTGGGTGAAATGAACGGTCGTCTGTTGCATGGTCATGCAGCCTTCGGAATGCGCATCTGCGCGTAGGAATCGGTGCCGAGCACATCGACAGGGATGACGTACGGCTCAACCGCCTGCTTGCGGCTGGCCATGGCGCCGTGTGCGTCCTTGTACAAGCGCGTATGACAGAACCAATTGGCGTCGTCGCGTTCGGGGTAGTCCACGCGATGGTGATACAGGCCCCAGCGGCTCTCGGTGCGGAAGAGCGAAGCGCGCGCGGCCATCTCGGCGCAATCGCGGATGAAGCTGACTTCCATCGCGCGCATCAGCTCGTGCGGGTTGCGCGCGTGCAGGTGCGTGATGTCTTCGGCAATCTCGTCGAAGCGGCGCAGGCCGATTTCCATCTTGCGCGTGACCTTGGGCGGCTGCAGGTAATCGTTCACCATGCGGCGCAGCTTGTATTCCACCTGGGCGGGGGCCAGTCCGTGGTCGCGTTGCAGCGGCGCAAAGATGCGCGCGCGTTCTCGTTCGATCTGCGCGTCGTCGACGCGGGCGACGCCTTGCCGGCCCGCGATGTAGTCCGCCGCGTTCTGCCCCGCAAACCAGCCATACGTAAACGCGCCGAGCATGTAGTTGTGCGGCACGGCCGCCATGTCGCCCGCCGCGTAAAGGCCCGGCACGGTGGTTTCCGCGCGTGCATTCACATACACGCCAGACGCGCTGTGCCCGCTGCAGAAGCCGATTTCCGAGATGTGCATCTCCACCATCTGCGTCCGGTAATCGGTGCCGCGCCCCGCGTGGAAGCGGCCGCGGCTCGGGCGCTCGTTAGTGTGCAGGATGGTCTCGATGGTCTGGATGGTTTCTTCGGCCAGATGGTCGAGCTTGAGAAACACCGGCCCCTTTCCGCCCTGCAGCTCCTGGTAGAACTCCCACATCATCTGGCCGCTCCAGTAGTCGCACTGGATGAAGCGTTCGCCGCGCGCGTTGGCGGTGTAGCCGCCCAGCGGGCCGGTCACATACGCGCAGGCGGGGCCGTTGTAATCCTTGATGAGCGGGTTGATTTGGAAGCATTCCAGGTTGGAAAGCTCCGCGCCCGCGTGATACGCCATGGCATAGCCATCGCCCGCGTTGGTGGGGTTTTCGTATGTGCCCATCAGGTAGCCGGAGGCCGGCAAGCCAAGCCGCCCTGCAGCGCCGCAGCTCAGCACCACGGCCTTTGCGCGCACCACGAGGAAATCCGCCGTGCGGCAATCGAAGCCGAGCACGCCGCAGGCGGCGCCATCGGCATCCGTCAGCACACGCGTGACGACAATGCGGTTCGTGATCTCCACCCGCGCACGCTTGAGCTGGCGATACAGCACCTTCTTGATGTCGTGCCCCTCCGGCATCGGCAGCACGTAGCTGCCCATGTGGTGGACCTTCTTGACGGCATAGTCGCCGGTTTCGTCCTTCTCGAACTTCACGCCCCAGCGGTCAAGCTGCTCGATGGTGGCAAAGCTGTGCTGCGCATACGCATACACGCCCGATTGATCGACGATGCCATCGTTGGCTAGCGTGATCTCGCGCGTGTATTGCTCAGGCGTGGCATGCCCGGGGATGACCGCGTTGTTCAGTCCGTCCATGCCCATCGAGATGGCGCCGCTGCGCTTCACGTGCGCCTTGTCGATCAGCAGCACACGCAGCGCAGGGTTGCGTTCTTTTGCCTTGATGGCCGCCATCGGGCCGGCCGTGCCGCCGCCCACGACGACGAGGTCGTACTCCAGTTCCAACGTGTTCATTTGGTGCCTTGCAAAGGAAGGATGGATTGCGCATGCGCCGCCACCTGCCGATCCAGCCGAAGCCGGTACTGGAAAGCGTCGCCGCGAAAATACAGGCGTTCAAAATCGATGGGCGTGCCCTGTGCGTCGTGCGTCAGACGCTCCACGCGCAACAGTGCCGCGCCTGCGCCCGTGTCGAGTGCGGTTGCGGTGGCGTGGTCGGCCAGCGCCGCATCGATGGCCAGCGTCGCATGACCGAGCGCCACCCCTGCGTCCTGCTCCAGCACGAGGAAAACATCGCGCGTGACGAGGTCCGCCCGCGCGACGCTGCTGCCCAGCGGCTCCGGCAGCCACGTCACCTCAAGGGAAACCGGCACCTGATCGAGCAACCGCACGCGATGCAATTCCGTGACGGCCGTGCCGGGTGCCAGTTGCAGCGCCTGTGCCACGTCGGTCGGCGCGGGCAGCGTGCGCAGCTTCAGCACGCGGTTACGGATGGCATGACCTTGTGCCGACATCGCCTCGGCAAAGCCCTGCAGCGCCGTCACGTTCTGAAAGGCCTTGGGCTGGCTCACAAACGTGCCTTTGCCGTGACGGCGGAAGATCAGCCCTTCGTTCTGCAGATCGGCCAGTGCCTGACGCACGGTGATGCGACTGGCGTTGAACTGCTCGCCCAGCGCCGCTTCCGACGGCAGCAGCGAGGCCGGCGCGTAGTGGCCGCTGAGAATGCCCTCGCGCAGCGTGCCCTTGATGCGCTCATAGAGCGGCGGGGCAGGTTGGCGGTGCAAATTTGAGGTGGTCATCGATGGGCGCAACTCGTCATAACAAGTGCGCCCAGTGTAAAAAGCAGGCGTATGCAGCGGAACGAAGCTTTTTCGATATGCATGCTCGGTTTTTGGCATACGCCGCCGCCACAGCTCTGGCTGAGCGGTCTGCACAGCTGGCATCGCCTTGCGCGATGTTGGTGCGCTGCACGATGCGCAAACGCTGTGTCTGATATCAAAACCGATATCAGTCAGCCCCCAAAAAAACATTAGACGGTCATGTCAGGCTGTCCATACCATGGCTCACCACGGATCACCGGCAAGGGAAGACGGGCGCCGCATGCCGGATTCGACTCGTGTATCGCGTTGCAAAGACGACGTGCGCAGCCCCGGGGGTAGTGACCGGCTGCGTTCCACCATAACGGAGACAAACGATGCAAAAAACGAGCGCTGCGTGCGCCAGACGGACCGTATTGACCTTCCTGGCTACGGCCGGTGTGCTGCTGGCCACGGGCTTGGCGACAGCGGCGCACGCGGCTGACAAGTCGTTCACCATGGGTTTTGCCCAGGTGGGCGCCGAGAGCGAATGGCGGACCGCCAATTCGGAGTCGATCAAATCGACGGCCAAGGCGCAGGGCGTGAACCTGAAGTTCTCCGACGCGCAGCAGAAGCAGGAAAACCAGATCAAGGCAATCCGCTCGTACATCGCGCAGAAGGTCGACGTCATTGCGTTCTCACCGGTGGTGGAATCCGGCTGGGACACGGTGCTGCAGGAGGCCAAGGCCGCCAAGATTCCGGTCATCCTGACCGACCGCGGCATCGACAGCAAAGACACCTCGCTCTACACCACGTTCATCGGATCGGATTTCGTCGAGGAAGGCCGCAAGGCGGGCCGCTGGCTGCTTGAAAACGTCAAGCCCAAGGGTGACGTGAACATCGTCGAGCTGCAAGGCACCGTCGGCTCTGCGCCCGCCATCGACCGCAAGCGCGGGTTTGAAGAGATCATCAAGGCCGACCCGCACTACAAGATCATCCGCTCGCAAACCGGCGACTTCACCCGCGCCAAGGGCAAGGAAGTGATGGAAGCCTTCCTGAAGGCCGAGGGTAAGAAGATCAACGTGCTGTACGCGCACAACGACGACATGGCGATCGGTGCCATCCAGGCCATTGAAGAGGCAGGGCTCAAGCCGGGCAAGGACATCACCATCATCTCGATCGACGGCGTGAAGGGCGCGTTTGAAGCCATGATGGCCGGCAAGCTGAACGTCACGGTGGAATGCAGCCCGCTGCTCGGGCCGCAACTGATGGACACCGCGCGCGCCGTGCTGGCAGGCAAGACCGTGCCCAAGCGCATCGTCACCAAGGAAGGCATCTTCCCGATGGAGGTGGCGGCCAAGGAGTTCCCGAACCGCAAGTACTGAGGGGGGGGCATTCGCAAGCCCTTTGCTGAATCGGGGAATGCAGGCGGGGCGGGTGACGGTGACTCGCCTTGCCGGTATGCACCCTCAACAGGCCACACCCATGTCCGATCACGTTGATCAACCCGCCGCGACAGATGCACGCGGCGCGCTGCTGCACATGCGCGGCATCTGCAAGAACTTTCCCGGCGTGCAGGCGCTGGCCGCGGTCGATTTCCGCTTGTTTCCCGGAGAAGTGCACGCTCTGATGGGGCAGAACGGCGCCGGCAAGTCGACGCTCATCAAGGTGCTGACGGGCGTTGAAGCGCCCGATGCGGGCGAGATCGTGCTCGGCGGTCAGCCCATCGCGCCAAGCTCGCCGCTGGAGGCGCAAAAGCTCGGCATCAGCACGGTGTACCAGGAGGTCAATCTCTGCCCGAACCTGACCGTGGCGGAGAACATCCACATCGGCCGCTTTCCCATGCGCATGGGCAGCATCGACTGGCGGGCCACCAACCGGGCGGCGCAGGCGCTGCTGGCTGATCTGAACATCCACATCGACGTGACGCTGCCGCTGTCGCTGTATCCGGTGGCCATTCAGCAGATGGTGGCGATTGCGCGCGCGCTTTCCACCGAAGCCCGCATCCTGATCCTGGACGAGCCCACCTCCAGCCTGGACGATGACGAAGTAGCCCGCCTGTTTGCCGCCATCCGCACACTCAAGGCACGCGGCATGGCCGTGCTGTTCGTCACGCATTTTCTGGAGCAGACCTACGCGATTGCCGACCGCATTACCGTGCTGCGCAACGGCCGGCTGGAGGGCGAATATGCCGCGCGCGATCTGCCGCAACTGCAACTGATCAACAAGATGGTCGGGCGCGACATCGATGCGAGCCGCTTCGAGCGCACCGAGGTGCCATCCGTGGATGACACCGCGCCCGCATTCCTGAGCGCGCGCGGCATGGGCCGTCGTGGTGTCGTGCAACCGCTCGATCTGGACGTCCGCCCCGGGCAGGTGCTCGGCCTTGGCGGCCTGCTCGGCTCAGGCCGAACGGAGACCGCGCGGCTGCTGTTCGGCGTTGACCGCAACGATGCGGGCTCGATCAACGTGCACGGGCAAGCGCGCCAGTTCAGCTCGCCGCGTGATGCCATCCGCCAGGGCATCGGCTTCTGCCCGGAAGACCGCAAGACCGAGGGCATCATCGCCGAGCTGTCGATTCGCGAGAACATCATCCTCGCGCTTCAGGCCAAGCGCGGGCTGTTCCGCTATCTGCCCAAGAAGCGCCAGCGCGAGATTGCCGACCAGTACATCGCCCAGCTCGGCATCAAGACGCCCGACGCTGAAAAGCCGATCGGCCAACTCTCGGGCGGCAACCAGCAGAAGGCCGTGCTCGCGCGCTGGCTGGCGACCGACCCGGCCATGCTGATCCTGGACGAACCCACGCGCGGCATCGACATTGCCGCCAAGCTCGACATCATGGACCTGGTGACCGCGCAGTGCCGCAAGGGCATGGCGATCCTGTTCATCTCCAGCGAGCTGCCGGAGGTGCTGCGCGTGAGCCACCGGCTGGCGATCCTGCGCGATCGCAAGAAGGTGGGCGAGCTGGCCGGCGCCGATGTGACGGAAGACAACCTGTGCCACGTGATTGCCGGCGGCGACGTGCCCGCCAGCCAATCCACCACCACCGGAGGCGCTGCATGAACCCCGTCAATCTGCGCGCACTGACTGGCCACCGATTGTTCTGGCCGGGCGTGACGCTGCTTTTGCTGTGTCTGCTCAACGCGTGGTTCAACCCGCATTTCTTTCACCTCGACATTCGTAATGGGCATCTGTACGGCAGCCTGATCGACATCCTCAACCGCGCAGCACCGCTCATGCTCGTATCGCTCGGCATGACGCTGGTGATTGCGGTGGGCGGCATCGATATTTCAGTGGGCGCGGTGGTCGCCATTTCCGGCGCCATTGCGGCATCGCTTGTCGGCGGCACGCTGGTCGTGCAGAACGGCCTGCCCGTGTATGTGACCAAGGCCCCACTGCTGCTGGCGCTGCTGGCTGCGGTGGGCGCAGCGTTGGTGTGCGGCCTGTGGAATGGCCTGCTGGTGGCGGGTGCGGGCATGCAGCCCATCATCGCCACGCTGATCCTGATGGTGGCCGGCCGCGGCGTGGCGCAGCTCATTACCGGCGGCCAGATCATCACCGTGTACTACGAGCCGTTCTTCTTCGTGGGCAATGGCTATCTGTTCGGGCTGCCGTTTGGGTTGTACATCGCGGCTGCTGTGCTGGGCCTGTTGTTGCTGTTGATGCACCGCACGGCGCTGGGTCTGTTTGTCGAGGCCGTCGGCATCAACCCCGTGGCCGCGCGTCTTGCGGGGCTCAACACCAAGGCGCTGCTGTTTGGCATCTACGCATTCTGCGGCGCCATGGCCGGTGTTGCGGGGCTCATCATCTGCTCCAACGTCAAGAGCGCGGACGGCAACAACGCCGGGCTGCTGCTGGAGCTTGACGCCATCCTGGCCGTCACGCTGGGCGGTACCTCCCTGGCGGGCGGCAAGTTCAGCCTGTGGGGCAGCGTGATCGGGGCGCTCATCATCCAGACGCTGACCTACGCGATCTATTCGATGGGTGTGCCGCCAGAAATCAACCTCGTGGTGAAAGCCGTGGTGGTGTTTGCCGTATGCCTGGCGCAATCGGAGGCGTTTCGCAGCATGCTCTTTCAACGCCACAGCCGTGCGGGGGCGCAGTCATGAGAATCAATCCACGGCGCTTGCCGTTCTACGTCACGCTGTTTTTGTTTGCGCTGTTGTTCGGCTTCGGCTCGGTGACTTACACGGGCTTCTTCAGCGTGCAGGTGTTTCTCAATCTGCTGATCGACAACGCGTTCCTGATCGTCGTTGCTATCGGCATGACGTTCGTCATTCTATCGGGCGGCATCGATCTATCGGTGGGGGCGGTGGTGGCGCTCACCACCATGATCTCCGCCGCGCAGGTCGAACACCACGGCTGGTCGATCGGTGTGGTGGTGCCTCTGGTGCTCGCCGTCGGGTGCCTGTTCGGCCTGGTGATGGGCGTGCTGATCCAGGTGTTCCGGATTCAACCGTTCATCGTCACGCTGGGCGGCATGTTCCTCGCGCGGGGGCTGTGCTACCTCATCAGCATCGATTCGATCAGCATTACAGACCCGATCTATACCGCGCTGTCGCAGTACAAGATCCAGGTGGGCGGCGGCAATTACGTATCGCCCAGCGTGGTGATTGCGCTGGTCGTGTTTGCCGCGGCGGCGTGGCTCGCGCATTGCAGCCGCTTTGGCCGCACGGTGTACGCGCTGGGCGGCAATGAACGGTCTGCGTTGCTGATGGGTTTGCCGGTGGTGCGCACGCGCATCCTCGTCTATGTGCTCAGCGGGTTTTGCTCGGCACTGGGCGGCGTGCTGGTCACGTTCTACATGCTGTCCGGCTACGGGCTGCACGCGCAAGGTATGGAACTGGACGCCATTGCCGCCACGGTGGTCGGCGGCACGCTGCTCACTGGCGGCGTGGGGCTGATCAGCGGTAGTGTGGTGGGCGTGCTGTTGCTGGGCGTCATCCAGTCGCTGATCACCTTTGACGGCACGCTCAGCTCCTGGTGGGCGCGCATTGCCATTGGCGTGCTGCTGTGCCTGTTCTGCCTCATGCAGCGTTTCCTGGGGCGCGCGCAACGCGGAGCGTCATTGCCCCCGTCGACCCCGCACAGGCCGGCGCGGCCGTCGAACGAGACGGCCAAGGACGCCCCGGCCTCGGCCATCCTCATGCAGTCGCACGCCGTACCGCCTTTCAATTAGGCACACGCAGTTGCGGTTTCCCGTAGGCATACCGACCTTGTAAAGGTTGTTTCGTGCAACTATCAGATTGCAGGCGTTGGGCGCCGAACCTGGCGTGCAGGTGGAGTCATTCCAAACCAACAGCGAAGCGGCGATGTGCGAGCGCATTCATGGTGCGTTCGAAGAGCGCCAGGACGCCGTGCTGATTAACGCAGGCGCGTGGACGCATTACAGCTACGGCATCCGCGATGCGCTGGCGATCCTGACGTGTCCGGTGGTGGAATTGCATATGTCCAACATCCACGCACGCGAGCCGTTCCGACATCACTTGGTATTTGCTGACATCGTCAGCGGGCAGATCTGCGGGTTTGGCGTCCAGAGTTACCTTCTGGCCCTGCGGGCGGCGGCATCGGCAATCGATCACGCTTAGCGGCGGCGGTCCTTCGTGAACCGATAGCGCTTTCCAGTTTCGACAATGCTATGGATGAAGCTTCTCGCCCTTGTTCAGCATGTCGATGAACTGAGTAATCTTCTTGGCACGCGTCTCGGCCTTCTTTACGTTCTGGATCCTGAACAGAATCGCGTACCGGTTCTGGCCATTCAAGGTAGCGAAGAATTGCTTGGCCTTCGGGTTGGCATCCAAAGCCTGCTGCAGGTCATCCGGCACGGTTGACGTACCCGCAGGCGAATAGGCCGCCTCCCAGCGGCCGTCTTGCTTGGCCAGCTCGATTGCGCGAAGCCCTGCAGGGCGCATTCTCCCGGCGGTGATCAAGGCTTCAGCCTTGGCGGTGTTGATCTTCGACCAGATGCTCTTGGCGGTTCTGGGCGTGAACCGCTGCAGCCAGTAGTGCTCGTTTTCCGCCTGCTTTTGCCCGTCGATCCATCCATAGCAGAGGGCGCTCTCAACGGCCTCTGCATAAGACACGGTGGATTGTTCGGCCGACCGCCTTGCGATGCGGAGCCAGACACCGGTCACAGTCTCTCCGTGGGTTTCCAGCCAGGCTTCCCAGGCTTCCTGATTGATGAAGGAAAGTTTTGGATTGTGCATCGCGCTGGACCGTTCGCCATCGAGTTTGTCGGAGACGTTACTCGCGCCTGAAACCGAGAACACCCCTGCCCATTGCGTTTTCGGAAACCAATGGGTTCGGCATCCACGCCGTGCGCACTTCCAGCTTGTCTCCATCCAGCGTATAGAACCGTTCCTGCTCCGTGCCGGTCCAGGCTTCATTCCAGGACGCGTCAACCTTCGTGATGAACCGATCGTCTTCGACCCGATACCGCCCGGTATAGGCCACGATCGTGCGGAACAGCGCCGCCAGCTTCTCGTCTGTATTCCCCTGCTCCCGCACTTTCGCGGTGAGGAGCACCATCATGCGCCCGTCAGCGCCGAAGATCAGCGACCCATTGGGATCAGCGCCCCAGGGCTGCGTACGCTCCTTAGTCTCCTGAAGCTCGGTCTCGAAAGACAACAGCCGCCAGCTACCGTGCAGCTTCGTATCGCGCTCAGTCATCGTTCGTCCTGTCATCGCTCGTTTAAGTATTCGTAGGCAATGGGCGCCGCAAAACAACATGCGTCGCCTTTTCTGATGCTACGGATTCAACGCACGCGTAGCCCAGCGCTCGCAAGTCGATCCCCTCAAACAGGGGTTCCCCTCGGCCAAGCAAGACCGGCGAGATCGCGATGTGCAGTTCATCGATGAGGCCTTCACGCAGGTACTGCCGGATGGTGCTCGGCCCTCCGCCAATGCGTACATCCTTCCCGCCAGCGGCCTCGCGCGCACGGTCGAGCGCTTCTCGAAAGCCGCCTGTGATGAAGTGGAAGGTCGTGCCGCCCGCCATCTCGATGGGCGCACGCGCGTGGTGGGTCAACACGAAAACGGGAACGTGATACGGCGGGTTGTCGCCCCACCAGCCTTTCCAATTGTCGTCGGGCCAATCCCCGCGAATGGGGCCGAACATGTTGCGCCCGAGAATCCACGCCCCCACGTTCCGGAAACTACGGGCGGCAAAGTCATCGTCAACGCCAGTTGTACCGCCGTCCTTGCCGAACAGGGTCCGCTGGAACGTGCGCGTCGCGACCAGCCACTGGTGCAGCTCCATCCCGCCAATGCCGAGCGGATTGTTGATGTCCTGATCCGGACCTGCGCCGTATCCGTCAAGCGAGAGGGTGAAGCCCGCAACGCGAACGCGTGTCATCGTTTGTCTCCAGCTCCAATCGGACGCCCGATCGGTCATCAACGGATGCCGGCGTCAGGACCTGCATATTAGTACCGGGGCCAGCCGAACGTGCGGCGCGCGTCGGGCTGGCCATCGGCCGTTGGGGGGGAGGGCCCCGCCATCATTTAGAATCGCACACTTTGCCCGACCTCCCATGTGGTTCAAAAATCTCCAGCTTCATCGTCTGCCGGCACCTTGGGCCGTGACCCCTGACCAGCTTGAAAAGTGGCTGGCACCTCACGCGTTTCAACCGGGCAACAGCGTAGAAAAGCAGACCTTCGGCTGGGCCTCGCCGCGTGACGACGGCGCGCTCGTGTATTCGAACAACGGGCAGATGCTGCTGGTATTCCGTGCCGAGAAGAAGCTGCTGCCCGCGTCCGTCATCAATCAGGTGACCAAGGCCCGGGCGCTTGAGCTGGAGGAGCAGCAGGGCTTCAAGCCCGGCCGAAAGCAACTGCGCGAACTCAAGGAACAGGTGACCGACGAACTGCTGCCGCGCGCCTTCAGCATTCGCCGCGATACGCGGGTGTGGATCGATACGGCAAATGGCTGGCTCGTGATCGATGCAGCTTCGCAGGCGGTTGCCGACGACGTGCGCGGCCTGCTCGTCAAGTCGATCGATCAATTGCCACTCACCAGCGTGCATGTGAAGCATTCGCCTGTTGCGGCGATGACGGAGTGGCTGCTCTCCGGCGACGCGCCCGGCGGCTTCACCGTCGACCAGGACGCCGAGTTGCGCTCGACGGGCGAGGGCGGCGCCACGGTGCGATACGTTGGCCACGCGCTGGAGGCAGAAGACATGCGCCGGCACATCGAAGCTGGCAAGCAATGCATGCGGCTCGCCATGACCTGGGACGACCGGGTCTCCTTCGTGCTGACGCCGTCGCTCCTGATCAAACGCGTGACGCCGCTGGACGTGATCAAGGAAGCCGAAGACCCCACCGCGCAGAACGACGACGAGCGCTTCGACTCCGATGTCGCGCTGATGACCGGCGAGTTGGCGCGGATGCTGAGCGACCTGGTCGACAGCCTCGGCGGCGATCAGCTCGATGCCGTGCAACAGGCCAAGGCGGCCTGAGTTTCGTCAGCCGGCTTGAAGTTGCGCAGGAGTCGGTGCAGGTTGACGAGGCCGTATTGTCGTAACGTGAACGTTGCTCAGTCGGTCCGCCCGGCGCGCAGGTCGCTCTTGCGGATGAGCTGCAAGAGCGTTTCCGCAGGCTTGCTCAAGCGCCGTGCCAACAACGTGATGAACTCGATGGCCGGCAGCGGCGGTAAAACGTCGCCATTGACGGGCGGCACCAGCCCGCCGCCGGCCAGGTTTTGCGCACGCACGGTAATCCCCAGCCCGCCCCGGGCCGCGGCAATAGATCCGGAATGACTGCAGCTGGTGCAGACGATGCGCCACAGCCAACCCGCTGCGGCCAACGTGTCGAGCACGATGGAACGCGTCACGCTCGGCTCGTTGACGAGGATGAGCGGCAGCGGCTGAGTTACGTCGACCACGGTACCGGGCCGGGCAAGCCATTCGAGCTGCCCTCGGAACAGCGGGACACCACGTCGGCCGCCTTCGCGGCGCTTGCCGGCAATCAGGTCGAGCGAGCCGTCTTCGATGCCTTCGTACGGCTTGCTGGTCATCCCCATCGTGACCTCGACGCATCAGGATGCCGGCAGCGGCAACAGTTTGTGTTCGATGGTGCAGATACTCGCCATCGGCTTGGGCGTATCGATCGGAGGGGGGGCTTGTCAGCCTTTTCTCGGTCAAGCTTGGCGTGGCTGCGCCGGCGTATCGGCTGGCGTTCTTCACCATGGGCGTGGTGACCGTGTTTTCCGCGTTGATTTTCCGCAAGCTCGACGCGAAGCCCACGCCGTTGCTTACTAAGAACCTGGAAGCCGAGGCTGTACAGGCACGCTAAGGATACCGGCGCTTCATCCCGGGTACCTTCGAACGTGTAGCCGTCATGCGGGTTTATGTGTGCATGAATCTCCGCAAAACCGCTGCCAGGTTATCCGCGCATGCGCAAGAGATCGGCGTAAGAAATCAGTTTGCGTTTTCCTGTTCCGAGCGTCTTGCGCTTTGATGTCGAGCGAGCCGGTTTGCTGCGCTCGAACTTGGCCGCAGCACGTGCATCTTCCTTGGCATGCACGCTGGCGGACCTGGTTTCCGCCTTGACGCGTTCGGCTTCCAGCCGGGCGGCAACCCGCTCCTCGCGGGCAACTTCCTGCGCGGCCGAGAGGATTTCTGCCTTGAGTTGATCACGTCGCTGTTTGGCCGCAACGCGGGCGGCCTGCAGTTGCTCCTTACGTTGCCGAAGCCAGTCTTTTCGGCTTACCGGCGCGGGCCGTGCCTCTGCGGGCACACTCAGGCGCAAAGCCCGGCTGGCGGCAACTTTCTCGGCGTGGATCGGGCGGCGCGGATCGCGTTTCACATCACTCATGGTGCGCAACGCTCCCAGGCGGCACCGCTGTGCCGCCGAGCACCAACCAGCAGGGGATGGCGGATCATGACGTTCATTCTGTCAACCGTACCATAGGGCCCCATGTCCCGCAGGGGTGATGCGCGACCATCGAGTTCTTGGGCGTGCGAATGCATGGCCCTACCGTCATTCCAATGCGGAATCCACGTCAGCAAGGCGGCGTTTAAGCCGCTGCGTCACGGCAGCTGATGCCATTGGGCGCCTGCCCGGCGCATGGCTTTTCCGCCGCCTGCAATACCGCATGTGCGTGAATACGCCACCAAATTGCATCGCCGTTGGCGCAAAATAACGGTTTGGGCATTTTGCGCCCCTCGCACTCTTGGAGACGGTATGAACAACGTTGTCGAATCGGCTATTTCGATCGAGAAGCGCCCGAACCCTGTTCCGGCGGAAGAGCGCGCGCGCCTGCTGGAAAACCCCGCTTTCGGCCGCGTCTTCACGGATCACATGGCCACCATCCGCTACACCGAGGGCAAGGGCTGGCACGACGCCAAAATCGGCGCGCATGGCCCGATCCAGTGCGATCCGTCCACGCTGGTGCTGCACTACGCGCAGGAAATCTTCGAGGGCATGAAGGCCTACCGCCTGCCGGACGGCGGCGGTGCGCTGTTCCGCCCGGAAGCCAATGCGCGCCGGTTCCAGAATTCCGCCAAGCGCCTGGCGATGCCCGCGCTGCCGGAAGACCTCTTCCTGCAGGCCGTGCGCGAGCTGGTCAAGCTCGATCGCGACTGGATTCCGTCGGGCCAGGGCTCGGCGCTGTACCTGCGCCCGTTCATGATCGCCACCGAAGTGGTCCTGGGCGTGAAGCCTTCGGCCGAATACCTGTTCTGCGTGATTGCGTGCCCGGTGGGCGCGTACTTCAAGGGCGATGCATCGTCGGGCGTCACCATCTGGGTGTCGGACAACTACACGCGCGCCGCACCGGGCGGTACGGGCGAGGCCAAGTGCGGCGGCAACTACGCCGCCAGCCTGGTCGCTCAAGCTGAAGCCACCCGCGAGGGCTGCGACCAGGTCGTCTTCCTCGACGCGGTGGAGCGCAAGTGGATCGAAGAGCTGGGCGGTATGAACGTGTTCTTCGTCTTCGATGACGGTTCGCTGCAGACGCCGCCGCTGACTGGCACGATCCTGCCGGGCATCACGCGCGATTCGTTGATCACGCTGGCGCGCGGCATGGGCCTGACCGTGCGCGAAGAGCCGTACTCCATCGACCAGTGGCAGGCCGACGCCCAAAGCGGCCGCCTGCGTGAAGCCTTTGCGTGCGGCACCGCAGCGGTCGTCACGCCCATCGGCAAGGTCAAGGGCCACAAGCACAACTTCACCATCGGCGATGGCAAGGCAGGCGAGCTGACGACCAAGCTGAAGGCGGCGCTGGTCGATCTGCAGAACGGCCGCGCACCGGACCCGCACGGCTGGCTGGACCGCCTGTTCTGAACCGGGTATGGCCGAATCGCTTTCTGCGCCGTCCGTCGACGGCACCGAAGCCTGGATCACCACGCCCGATGGCCGTCTCCATGCCAGGCAATGGGGCGGCCCGGTCAACGATGCCGCCAAACCGCCCATCGTGCTGCTGCACGATTCGCTCGGCTGCGTCGCGCTGTGGCGTGATTTTCCGCAGCGTCTGGCGCAGTCGACCGGACATGCGGTCATCGCCTATGACCGGCTCGGCTTTGGCCGATCCGACGCATATCCCGGCCAGTTGGATCCGGGCTTCATCCAGCAGGAAGCGTACGGTGGCTTTGCCGCGCTGACCGACCAGTTTGGCGTGGATCGCTTCTTCGTCTTCGGCCACAGCGTCGGTGGCGGCATGGCGGTGTCGATTGCCGCAGCGTATCCGGGCCGCTGCGCAGGCTTGATTACCGAGTCGGCGCAGGCGTTTGTGGAAGAGCAAACGCGCCAAGGCATCCGTATCGCTCAGGCGCAGTTTGCCGAGCCCGGCCAGATGGGCCGGCTCGAGCGGTACCACGGCAGCAAGGCGCAATGGGTGCTGGATGCGTGGGTGAACACGTGGCTGTCTCCGGCATTTGCGCAGTGGTGCCTGGACGACGCGCTGCTTGCCGTGCGCAGCCCGGTACTGGCGCTGCACGGCACCGAAGACGAATACGGCTCGACTGCGCAGCCGGAGCGCATCGTCACGCTGTCCGGCGCGCCTGCCACGCTCAAGCTGGTGCAGCGTTGCGGGCATGTGCCGCATCGGGAGCAGGAGGCCGCTGTGCTCGCCGCCGTCAACGCCTTCCTGAGCGCCTCCGCCTGATTCTTGGGCGTTCGCCCGGTGCCTGAGGTGCACGGCGTCGGCATTCGCACCCGGCCTCCTTTCAGGTGCGTCGCACCAAAATCGAACGACCGTTTTTAAATCGTTCGTTTCAATCGCCTGCTTTTTTCCCGTCTTCAGAGGGCTGCCCGGCGGCCCTTTCGTTTGGAGTTTGGCGCCTACTTTCCGGCGTTGGTCTCTTCTCCTGCTGCGCCTATAACGCAGATGTCGGGCACGACCCCGGCGGCGCACGCATGTGCGTACACAAGCCAAGCCGCCCAGCGGGGCAAAACAGGAGGAAGACAATGGCAACACCCGGCATGGTCGCGTCCGTGGAATGGACCGACGGCAAGCGCTATCTTTGGATGCTCGGCGCGCTGACCATCACGCTACCCATCGTCGCGGCCGTTTCGGCGCTGGCGACCGGCTGGCATCCGCTCTGGTGGGCGGGACCATTCATCGTGTTCACGATCATCCCGCTGCTCGATTTCCTGATTGGCGACGACCCAGACAACCCGCCCGAAGACATCGTCCCGACGCTGGAAAAACAGCGTTACTACCGCCGCATCGTCTACCTGGCGACCACCGTGCTTTACGTGAGCTTTGCGGTATCGATGTGGGTGCTGCGCACGTATGACCTTGTCTGGTACGACTACATCGCGTTCGCGTTTTCGGTGGGCGTGGTGACGGGCATCTCGATCAACACCGCGCATGAACTGGGCCACAAGACCGACGGCTTCGAGCGCTGGTTGGCCAAGATTACGCTCGCGCCCGTGGCGTATGGACACTTCTTTGTGGAGCACAACCGCGGCCACCACGTGCGGGTGGCCACGCCGGCAGACCCGGCAAGCGCCCGCTATGGCGAGTCGTTCTGGGAGTTCCTGCCGCGTACGGTGGTGGGCAGCGTCAAATCGGCCTGGGCGTTGGAGAAACGTCGGCTGGAGCAGCAGGGCCACTCGGTCTGGTCCTGGCGTAACGAGGTGCTCAACGCTTAGGCGATGACGGTGGTGCTGTGGGGTGTGTGCATCGCGTTCGTCGGGCTCAAGGCGGTGCCGTTCCTGATCATCCAGGCCGTTTACGGGGCGTCGCTGCTGGAGGTGGTGAACTACCTCGAGCACTACGGCCTGTGCCGCCAGCAATTGCCCAGCGGCCGCTACGAACGATGCACGCCGCAGCATTCGTGGAACAGCAACCACGTGGTGACGAACCTGTTCCTGTATCAACTGCAGCGGCATGCCGATCACCACGCCAACCCGACGCGGTCTTTCCAGGCGTTGCGGCATTTTGAGCATTCGCCGCAATTGCCGGCCGGCTATGCGGCGATGATCATGGTCGCCTATGTGCCGCCGCTGTGGTTTCGCGTGATGAACCCGCGCGTGGTGGCGCACTACAACGGCAACATGTCGCTGGCAAATATCAAGCCGTCGATTCGCGACAAGGTGCTCGCGCAGTATCCGGCGCGCGCCTGACCTGCCGGCCTAGCGCCGGGCCACCAGATACTGCACACCCTGCGCGCCGTACCGCTCGGTGTGCGGTGCATTGGCCGCCAGATGAAACGTGTCGCCGGGCCGGTAGACGCGCTCCGCGCCTTCTGCGCGGATGTGAATTTCGCCGGCCAGGATGAGCGCTTTCGCCTCGAACGGGTGCGTGTGCGTGTCCAGCTCGCCCGGCTCTCGCGTCACCAGAACAAACTCCGTAAAGCCTTCCGCTCTTAGCGCGCTGACGAATGCGTCGCGGTCCATTGGCGTGTCTCCGTGTTGTGATGCGTGCCCCGTTTCACCATAAGCGCAGGGCGCAGAAATAAAAAGACGGCCCGGAGGCCGTCGGAAATTCGGCTGTGGGGAAGCCAAATACAACGTTGGCAAGTATCTGACTATCGACATCAGAAATCTAATTGATCTTTGTTATGACGACGATAGGGCGCCGTGTGGCGCAGAATGCCGAGGCGCCACCGAGGTCCCGGACCTGCCATGAACGCCATCACGCCTCTCGCCTTGCTTGAATCCGCTCCAGTCAGCCTGCGCTCCAGCGACGGGCTTGGTTGGGACGGCTTTGCCGCCACGCTGCTCGGGATCCGCGCCGGCGCGTACCGGGTGCCGGCCATGGCGCAGCACCGGGTCAACGTGCATGTCGGCCCGCCTGTGCGGATGAATTGCGTATGCGATGGCCGCCGCTATTCACGCATCCAGGCACACGGCGATGCGGACGTCATTCCCGCAGGCGTGCCCGGCATGTGGACGGACGATGCCGACTGCCGGATTCTGCGGATCGCCATCAGCGACACGTCTGTACGCAGCATCGCCGAACAGATTGGCGTGCGAGCCGACATCACGCCGCGTCTGCAATGGCGCGATGCGCGCGTGCGTCATCTTGCCGCAGCGTTGGGGGCCGAGCTGCAAGCGGAGGACACCTCCGACGCGTTATATGCAGAGGGTCTGTGCACGGCGTTGGTCGTTCGTCTGCTCAGCAGCAGTCGGGATGGTGCCGCCGGTGTGGCCGACCGCACCGGCACGTTGGCGCCTCGCGTGGCTACGCGCGTGATCGACTACATCGAAGCCCATCTGCATGCGCGCCTGACGCTGGCTGAGCTGGCCGCGCAGGCCGGCTTAAGCGTGCCCCATTTCAATGTGCTGTTTCGTGCAACGCTGGGCGTGCCGGCGCATCGCTACGTCGTGCAGCGCCGGGTGGCGCGCGCAAAAGCGTTGCTGTTGGAAGGCCGTCGCAGTGCGTCGCAGATTGCGCTAGACGTGGGCTTTGCGCACCAGAGCCATATGACGCAGTGGATGCAGCGGTTGCTCGGCGTCACGCCCCGTGACGTCATCCGCGCCGGCAAGGCGTTGGCCGTGGCTGCGGACCCGCCGGCTGCGTAGTCGATCCACCGAATCTGCCAAATTCCTCCGTTCCTGCAAGTTTGGTTTGCGGGCCCGCTCTAAGCTCGTGCCTCCCACTTGAGAGGAGCGCGAACATGTTTGTCATCTTTGGGGCGTCGGGCAAAGTCGGCCGCGCGACCGCCGTAGCGCTGCGCAATGCGGGGCGGCCTGTGCGGGCGGTCGTGCGCAGTGCGCGGCAAGGCGAAGCGCTGGCCAGAATCGGCTGCGAGATTGCGATCGCCGATCTGACCGATCCGGCCTCCGTTGCTTCCGCCATCAAGGGCGCGACGGCTGTGCAGATGTTGTGTCCAGTGCCGGTGGGCGACATTGACCCGGCCTTGACCATGGAACGCATGATCGACGTGGCCGCCAATGCGTTGCGTGCCGACCCACCGCCCGCGGTGCTGGCCTTGTCGGATTACGGCGCTGAGCTGGACCAGGGCACCGGTCTGACGCGGCTGTTTCATCTGCTCGAAGAGCGGCTCAAGCCGCTTGCGACGCAACTGACACTGCTGCGCTCAGCGGAGCATGCGCAGAACTGGGCGGCGATGCTGCCCGTAATGCTGGCGACCGGGCGGCTGCCGAGCCTGCACTATCCGCTGGATCGCGCGTTTGCGACCGTCGCCACGCAGGACGTTGGCGCGCTGGCCGCCCAGTTGCTACTCGATGGGCCATCGGCCAACACACCTCGCATCGTCAGCGTGGAAGGCCCGCGCCGTGTGAGCCTGATCGACGTCGCACGCGCGTTCAGCGCTGTCGTCGGCCGCGAGATTGTTGCCGACGCCGTGCCGCGCACCGCCTGGTCGCCGATGCTGCAGCGTGCCGGTCTGAGCGCGAACCATGTGCAACTGCTCACCGAACTCTACGATGCGGTCAACGCCGGGCAGATCGACGTGGAGAAAGGCGTGTCGGAGCAGCGTTTCGGCAAGACCGAGCTGCACGATGTGTTTGCCTCGCTGCTCGCGACGCACATGAGCTCGAGCTAGCGGGGGCGCAGCCCACGCCTGCAAATGCGAATGCCTCTTATGCGGATTTGTATCTGCGGCCGCCGGTTATTTCGCACTGCACGCAATCGCCTCACTATGATCTCGGGATTGCTCCGGAGGTCATCATGGTGGGTGCACGCATTGCGCGCGCGATTGGAACGGCGGTTGTGTTCTCGGCATTTGCGCTGCCGGCGCACGCGGTGTTGCCTGACGAGATCCAGGTCTACACCGGTGATATCAACGCGCCGGGCGAGTTCGGGCTGGAGCTGCATGTCAACACCACGCCCAGCGGGATCGGCGCGCCCAGCTATCCAGGCGAAGTCACGACACCGCACGGCTGGCGTGCCACGGCGGAATTCTCCTATGGCCTGACGCCTTCGCTGGAGCTGGGGCTCTACGTGCCGACCACGCTCACGCGCGAGAACACGGTCTACGTGACAGGCCCGAAGGTGCGGGTGAAATGGATGCCCGTGCGTCCAGTTGATGGCGTGGGGAACTTTGCAGGCATCAACGTCGAACTCGCCCACGTGGCCGGCCGTTTTGAAGCATCTCAAAACGCGGCGGAACTGCGACCCATCTATGGGTATCAGGATGACCGTTGGCTTTGGGCGGTCAACCCGGTGCTTGATTGGAATCTCTCGGGGGACGGGCGCAGCGGCGTGCCGGAGGCCGCGCCCAGTTTCAAGATTGCACGTACGGTTGCGACAGGGGTGCGCGCCGGCACGGAGTATTACGCCGGGCTTGGCCCCATCAACCACATCGCGCCTTTGCATGAACAACAACACACGGTGTTCCTGGCGTTCGACGTGGACCGCAAGCCTTTCGTCTTCAACTTTGGCATCGGCCGCGGCCTGACACGCGCCTCAGACCGCTGGACGCTGAAGTGGATTTTCGAGATTCCGCTGAGCTGATCCCTGGCCGCTGAGTTACGCAACACCTATGCTTTGCAGCAACCGATTGCGCCGGGTCCGCCAAGGAGGCCGCCATGACGATCGACTTACGCTGCATTGCAATGGTGTTGCTGTTGTCAGCGTCTGGGGCGCACGCCGAAGACGACCTGCAGAACCGCGGTCACGACCCGTTCTTCCAGATCTCGTCGGGCGTGGCCAACTGCCCTGAACCGGCCGGCCCGCGCATCAGCGAAGCCGAGTGGAAGCGCGATTCGCACCACCGCATCGAGCATGGCAACCATTGCTGGGTGGAGGGACGCTGCCGCTTGCCCAACGCGTTTTCCTACGACGATGAGATCGCCGAGACGGCGAAGCGGCGCCTGCAATGGATGTCCATTCACGTGCCGGGATGGCAGCAGAACACCACGCTGTGGGTGACGGTATGGCAGCGGTGGATGCTGGTGCAGGGCTGTGTGGCGCCGGGCTACGTGTTGGCGCCGTTCATGACGGCGCTGCATGACGTGCCTGATGTCGAGCGCTTCATCAACGAGACGACGGCACACCCGGAGCGGGGCGTGCCGTATGCGGTGTTCCGCAAGGGCGCGGTTGCCAAGCCTTGACACTAGGTCGCCTGACTTCCTGACGTACCGGCTTAGGGTTTGTGTTTCTGGTAGGTACCGACGAGCTCGGCTTCAGCCAGCACGTGGCCACGCATGGCGCGCTCCAGTTCGGCCTTGGTGGGTGCGCCAAGCTCCGGTAGTTCCACGTTCAGCGCGTAAAGCTTGTGATAGTAGCGATGACGCCCAATGGGCGGGCAGGGGCCGCCGTAAGCGGTGCGCTGCCAGTCGTTGTTGCCGGGGCGAGCACCCGGAGGCAGTCCCTTGCGTGATGCATCTTCTGCCAGCGAAGTGGTGCCTGGCGGGATGTTGTAGAGCACCCAGTGGACCCACGTCATCTTGGGTGCCGCGGGGTCGGGCGCGTCGGGGTCATCGACGATCAGCGCCAGGCTGCGTGTGCCTGCCGGAGCGCCGGTCCACGCGAGCGGCGGCGATGTGTCCGCGCCTTCACATGTCAGGCGGCTGGGGATTTCGCCGCCAGCGGCAAAGGCCGGAGAGGTCAAGGCGAGCGTCATGGCGTGCCTCACTTGAGCGGAGATGGAGGAACCACACAGCACGGTTGCCAGCAGTGACGCCCTGCCCAGCATTCGGAGCGTTCGGCGGTATGCAGGCGGCATGTGCGAGGTCCCGGTCGGCGAGAGCGTATCCAGTCGAAGGCGCTCCTGACTCCTTTCAAGCTAGTGCGCGGCGGCGGGGCAGACAAGGATTGCCGCCGCCTCGGCACCCATTGCCTTCAGGCGAACCACCCCAGCGCCAACGCCGTCGCGGCCGGCACCGTCTGCACAAAGAGAATCCGTTTGTTGACCGTGACGGCGCCCCAGATGCCGGCCACCGCCACGCAGATCAGCCCGAACAGCGCAAACGCGGCGTTGATGGCGGGGTCTGGTGCGATCAGCCCAATGACCAGTGCAGCCACCAGAAAGCCGTTGTACAGGCCCTGGTTGGACGCCATGGCGGCGGTTTCGGCGGCTTTTTCCGGCGTGATGCGGAATACCTTGGGGCCGCGCGTCTTCCACAGCACCATCTCGAGTACGACGATGTAGACGTGGATCAGCAGCACCAGCAGGTAGGCGATGAGGCCGAGGGTTTTGATCATGGGAGGCAATCAGGGTGTGAACGTGCCGCCATGATAGAGACTTTGTGCCGCGTATCGGCTCCCTGATGGAGGGGTATCGGCAGGGCTAAGGCGCACGCAGCCCGTTCCCCGCCGACGCGCCGCCTGCAAATTTCATCTGGCAGGACTATGCTGTGCGTCTTCGTTCCAGGCAGAGGAGCCATCGCATGACCGCATCGCAAGGATCCATGATCACGTTCAAACGCCCGGATGGGCAGGAACTCCAGGGCTATCTGGCCAAGCCGGCCAAGGCAGAGGGCGCCCCGGGCATTGTCGTCATCCAGGAGTGGTGGGGCCTGAATGACCAGATTCGCGGCGTGGCCGATCGCCTCGCGCGCGCGGGCTATGTGGCCCTGGTGCCCGACCTCTATCGCGGCACCATGACGGTGGAAGAGGAAGAAGCGCACCACCTGATGACCAACCTGAACTTTGGCGACGCGGCCACGCAGGATGTGCGCGGTGCGGTGCAATACCTCAAGCAGACCTGCGCCCGCGTGGGCGTGACGGGTTACTGCATGGGCGGTGCGCTGACGCTCCTGACGCTGAGCAACGTGCCGGAGGCGGATGCCGGCGTGGTCTGGTACGGCTATCCTCCGCTGGAATACATCGACGCCTCGAAGATCAAGGTGCCGGTGCAGGGCCACTGGGGCACGCAGGACACCGCCTTCAAGATCGAAGGCGTCGATGCGCTGGAAAAGAAGCTCGTCGATGCTGGCGTCGATGTGGACTTCCACCGCTATCTCGCGCATCACGCCTTCGCAAATGAAACGGCCGTGGGCGAGAACCGCATCGCCATCACGCAATACGACCCGGTGTGGGCCGAACATGCGTGGGACCGCGCGCTGACGTTCTTCGGCCGCACGCTGTGGCCGCGTCAGGGGTAAGCGCACGCAGGACGGCGAGATTGGCGGTACGGCGCGCTCACGAAATGCTGCAATTTCGCATGTGGGCTGCGCTGTTGCCGCCGCGCGCTGCCGCACCAACGGCAGCTGGGTTTAGCAGCCTATTCTTACCGTATGGCCGGACGGCCGCCTCGTGCGGTTTTTTTACGTCCGTGCTCGCGCACGCCTTTACCTCGGCGGGCCGGGCAGGGGACCTTCGGGTCGCCGGCGTCCTACGGGCCGGTCTGCTAACCCTGTCGTCGGGCCCGCCACCCTCGTTTAGCAGCGATTAGTCGGGCCTTTTGCTATCCGTAGGAGGCTCCATGACTGTTGTGTTCGGCGGGCGTCGCCCCGCGTCTTTTCCTTCTCCACCTTGGCTGTGCCCCGTTCCGTTACGACTCGGGAGCCGCCAATGACACTCACCAAACGCCGAGTCTACCTTGACGGTGCGCTGGAAGCGCGAACCTTCCTCTGCCGAACGCAGGCCTACGTGTGCGAGTTCGGGCAGCATCGGCCGCGCCTGCTGCGGCAGCAACTGATGGAGTACACGGGCGGCGCCTATCCGCCCGCATTCGCGCGCGGGTTTGTCGACATGATCGGGGCATACCTGTCGCTGGCACTTGAGCGCAGCGATATCGACCCAGCCACGTGGGAACTGATGGCCGAGGTCGAACGGTTGCGTTAGATGCCCTGCGGCGGCGCGGGCAATCAGTTGCCCAGAATGCGCCGGGCCGCCCGATCGCCCCACCACGCCGCTTCTTCGAACACGGAATAGCCGGACAGGTCCGCATGCGCGTAGTGGATCGGCCCGGCGCTCTCACGCAGGCGCGCAATGCCGGGTCTGGAGAGAAAGCCCGGTGTGGGAATCGCCATCGCATGGCCGCGTAGCGTCAGGTCGGCCCGGCGGATCTGCGTGCGCAGGCGGATGCCGTACACCGTATCGAGATCGGCCAGCGCACGATCGAGCAGCGTTTGCGGCGATGCCTTCAGCAGCCATTCACGCGCGGCCTTCGGTGTCATGTCCGACAGCGCCACGTAGGCCGTGAACACGCTCTGCGCGGGCGGCCCGACGCGAATGTCCTGGTGATTGGCGACCACATATCCCAACCCCGTACCGCGATAGACCACGTTGTCCCACGCCAGCGGCGTGTCGTCGTGTTCGGGCGGAAAGCCGTCGATGAGCAGGTTGGCGAGCAGCCACGGTGCGGTTTCGGGCAACTCGGCGGCGGGCACGTCAAAGCCGTCGACGATGTGTTTGGCAACGTGCAGCGGCATCGCGCTGACCACGTGATCGGCTAGCAGGCGCACGACGCGGCCATCCGCTTGCAGGATATCTGCGAAGACGCATGCGCCGGCTTCGGTGGTTGTGCCGATGCGCGCGGCGCTGCCCGGGAGCAGGCGGCCTGGTTCGTTCAGTCCGGCGGCTTCGAACAGGCGCTTGGCCATCCAGTCCAACCCTTCCGGCCACGTGAGCACCGTGCCCTGTTCGGCGTTGCTCGCCATGCCGCCGCGGCTGGCGAAGTACGCAATGCCGGCCCAGGCGGAAACATGATCGGCGGTGGCGCCGTAATCGTCGCGGCAGCAGTAGTCGGCATACCAGTGCAGCGTTGCGGCGCGGTAGCCCTCGCGGTGCAGCCACTCGCGAAAGGTGAGGCTGTCGAGCGCGCGCCATGCCGGGTCTGCAGACGAGAGCGCTGTCGGCACGGCAAAGATGCGGCGGCCGTCGGCTCCCTTGCTATGGCGCAGGCTGTCGATCTGGGCGAAGAAGCGGGTGTGCTCGGCGCGCTCCGCCTCGGTAACGCCTTCGTGCGGCACAAAGCCGTCTTGCCAGCGGTTGCCCAGCCACAGGCGTTCATCGGGCGCATGAACGAGCACGCGTTCGTCGTATGTCGGGCGCAGCGCAAACGGATCGCGCTCGATCACGCCAAAGTCGGCCAGCATCTCGCGCACGTGCGTCGATTCCATCGACGGCAGGGGCAGATAATGCGCTCCCGTGGGGAAGCGCTGCGTGCCGAACGCACCGCCCGCGGCATTGCCATAGCGCTCCGGTCCCTCGACGACAACCACGTCGCGCCGGCCGCCTTTTGCCAGCCGCCACGCGCAGCTTAATCCGCCAATGCCGCTGCCGCAGATAGCCACGGCCACGCGGCGTGTTTCCGACGGCGTCGGCAGCGCATGCAAGGCACGTAAACGATGGCCCTCCGTTTGGCCGGGCATGCGCACGTTGGGCGTGATTTCCGTCAAGGCGCGAAAGCCCGCCCACGAAGCCGCACCCGCCGCAGCCACACCGGCCGCGGCTGCGCCCACAAGAAAGCTGCGTCTGCTGTTCATGATGTGCCGGCCATCAGCGCAGCACGCCGTGCCAGTCTTCTTCGAAATACCGCACCAGCGATTGGTTGTTCAGCCGGTTGGGCTCTACTTTCGGGCGCGGCATGTCGGGCGCGAAGCTGAACATCTGGTGCGTGGTGTCGGCATCCAGGAAGCGCGTCGGCACGCGATACGACGTGGGTGGCTGGAAATCCGCGCGGCCCGGTGCGGCCAGGATGAAGCCCCATTCACCAAACGAGGGCACCAGCGCGTGGTACGGCCACGTGCGGTAACCAGCTTCCTTCAGCGTCGCATCCACACACCAGTACGAACGCGGCGCGAAATAAGGCGACGTGGCTTGAATGACAACCAGGCCTGTATCCGCCACATGGCGCGACAGCAGCCGGTAGAACGGCACCGAATACAGCTTGCCGATGCTGAAGTTCGACGGGTCCGGAAAATCGACGATGGCCACGTCGAACATGTCGGTGGCGGTTTGCATCCATTGCGCCGCATCGGCGTTGACCACCGTCACGCGCGGGTCGCTGAACGCATGCTGGTTGAGCGCGACCAGTGCCTCGGCGTGCGAGAACAGGTTTGTCATGCGCGGGTCCAGGTCGACCAGCGTCACGTGCTCGATTTGCGGGTACTTCAGGATCTGCCGCAGCGCGAGTCCGTCGCCGCCGCCGAGCACCAGCACGCGCCGCGCACCGCGCACCGATTCCAGGGCAGGCAGCACCAGCGCCTCGTGATAGCGGTATTCGTCACGCGAGGAAAACTGCAGGTTGCCGTTGATGTACAGGCGCAGGTCGTCTTTCCAGCGCGTGACGACCAGCCGCTGATACGGCGAGGAAATCGCGTGGATGATCTCGTCGCCAAAGAGCGCGCGCTCCGACCAGTGCGTGAGCTTGTCCGATGCGCCAAAGCCCGCGAGCAACGCCGCTGCCACTGCGCCTGCGCGCCACGCCATCGCCGTACGCATGCGGGCCGTGAGCGCCAGCTCGGCGCGGAAGTGCCAGAGCGTCCAGACCGCAATCGCCGTATTGAACAGTCCGAACAGAAAACCGGTGCGCACCAGCCCCAGGCGCGGCGCCAGTACCAGCGGAAACAGCAGCGACACCGCCAGGGCACCCAGGTAATCGAACGTCAGCACGCGGCTGACGAGGTCGGAGAACTTGGCTTGCCGCCGATGCAGCATGCGCATCACCAGCGGGATCTCCATGCCCACCAGCACGCCGATCACCGTGACCAGCGCGTACAGCACCAAGCGGAACGGCGCCGATTCCAGCGCAAACAACGCAAACAGCGCCGCCGCAGATACGCCGCCAAACAGCCCGACCAACAATTCCAGATCGACAAAGCGGGCGAGCAGCGCGTCGTCCGCCACGTAGCGGGAGAGCCATGAGCCGATGCCCATGGCAAACAGATAGGCGCCGATGATGGAAGAGAACTGCAGGATGGAATCGCCCAGCAGATACGAAGCCAATGCCCCGGCAATCAATTCGTACGCCAGCCCGCACGAGGCCACCACAAAGACTGCAAGGACCAGCAGGGCATTGCCGCGGCCGGCTGGCTGCGTGGGTTCGTATGTGGCGTCAGGCTGCGGCGTCGACATGCTGCGAAGGTGGAAAATGAAGGGGCGTTAACAAACGGCGGATGCCGAGGCGAGCGCGATTGTGCCGCCTTTTTTCCCGGCCTGCGAGCCGCCTGGTGCGGGGCTGCATCGGGGGGTACGCAAGCGGCGCATCAGCCGCTATAGTGGCGCCACCTATGTACTGCTCGGCCTCTTCCCATGCCCGACATGACCGCTCCCGTGATCGCCTATGCCTCGCACCTGCTGGCGGGCGCCGTGGTGTTCTCCGGCTTCTTCTTCATCTACCTGCGCCTGACGCCGTATGACGAGTTCAAGCTGATCCGCGAAGGCAATATCGCCGCGGCGCTGTCGCTGGCCGGGGCGCTGCTCGGTTTCGTGCTGACCATCGCGTCGAGCATCACGCATGCCGATGGCTTGGTGCCGTTCCTGTTCTGGGCGGTGATGGCGTCGGTGGTGCAGCTGATCGTCTTCCTGGTGCTCACGCGGCTGATGCCGGACTACCGGCTGCAGATCGAGCACAACAACATCGCCGCCGGTATGCTGTTTGGCGTGAGCGCGCTGGCCGTTGGCGTGATCAACGCCGCGTGCCTGTCGTGACCTTGTCCTGATTGTTCCTGCCCCGCGAGTCATCGCGAAGGAGTCTGCTGTGAGCCTGTCCAGTTTCATCAAGAAGCAGTTCATCGACATCCTGCAATGGACGGAGAGCGAGGACGGCGTGCTCGCCTGGCGCTATCCGATGCAGGACATGGAAATCCAGAACGGCGGCACCCTGGTCGTGCGCGACTCGCAGATGGCGATGTTCGTCAACGAAGGCCAGATCGCCGATGTATTTGGCGCCGGCACCTTCAAGCTGACCACGCAGACGCTGCCCGTTCTCACGTACCTGAAGAACTGGGACAAGCTGTTCGAGTCCCCCTTCAAGTCCGACGTCTACTACTTCAGCACGCGCCAGCAACTTGGCCGCCGCTGGGGCACGCCGCAGCCCGTGACGGTGCGCGACAAGGATTTCGGCATGATCCGCCTGCGCGCCTTTGGCGTGTACGCCTACCACGTGGCCGACCCAAAGCTGTTCTACCAGCAGGTGAGCGGCACGCGCG
Source organism: Ralstonia sp. 110700041-2 (assembly GCF_056280165.1). Lineage (NCBI taxonomy): Bacteria > Pseudomonadati > Pseudomonadota > Betaproteobacteria > Burkholderiales > Burkholderiaceae > Ralstonia > Ralstonia sp. 110700041-2. The sequence goes on from NZ_JBSFAI010000003.1 coordinate 262,750, forward strand.
ACATCTACACCGTGGATGACGTCGAGGCGCAGCTGGGCCCAGTCATCATGGGTGCGATGGCGACGGCGTTTGGCGAATCCGGCGTGCCCTTCCTGGACTTGGCCGCCAACCAGATGCTGATGTCGAACAAGGTGCGCGAGGCGCTGCTGCCGCAGTTCACGCAGTACGGCCTGGCGCTCGACAGCTTCCAGGTGTCCAGCGTCACGCTGCCGGACGAACTGCAGGCCGCGCTGGATCGCCGCATCAGCATGGACATGACCGGCGACATGCAGCGCTTCACGCAATACCAGACGGCCGAATCGCTGCCGCTGGCGGCACGCAACGAAGGCGGCATCGCCGGTACGGGTGCGGGTTTGGCGGCAGGGCTGGCAATGGGCCAGGCGATGGCCGACAGCCTGCGTACCGCTGTGCAGGGCAACGCTGGCGGTGCGGCTGCTCCTGCAGCGCAATCTGCCGCCGCCGTCCCCGCTGCTCCGGCAGCGGACGACCCCACCGCACGCCTGGCCAAGCTCAAGGAACTGCTCGACAAGGGCCTCATCACGCAAGCGGACTTCGATGCCGGCAAGGCTGCCGTGCTGAAGGCGCTGACCGGAGGCTGAGCCCCGGCCCGCTGATCGGATGACCGGGCGGCACCGCAAGCCGCCCGTTTTTCTGCGCAATTTTTCGCGCAATCGAACGACCTGACCATGTTTCATGCCAACTGCCCGGCGTGTGGCGCGCCGGTGGAACTGAAGTCTGCAGCTGCCGTCATGGCGGTGTGCAGCTTCTGCAAGAGCACGTTGCTGCGCGACGGCGAGACGCTTTCCGACATCGGCAAGATGTCCGCCGTGCTGGAGGACTACGCACGCGTGCAGATCGGCACCACCGGGCGCTACAAGAACAAGGCGTTCACAATTGTCGGCCGCATCCAGCTGCGTTACGACGCGGGTTTCTGGAACGAGTGGTACGTGCTGTTTGACGACGGCTCCGATGGCTGGCTGGCGGAAGCGTCCGGACAAGTCACGATGACCTTCGCGCGCGGTACGCCTGCCAATGCGGTCGCGTTTGAGGGGCTGCGCCCGGGGCAGCTGTACGATGCCGAGGGCAAGCAGTTCACGCTGTCCGACGTGCGCGAAGCCGATTGCACCGGCGGCCAGGGCGAATTGCCGTTCCGCGTGGGCGAAGGCTGGCACGCGCGTGTGGCCGATGGCCGCCGCGAAGACGCTTTCATCACGCTGGACTACTCCGATGGCACGGCGCCAGCGCTCTACGTGGGCGAAGCCACCACGCTCGATGTGCTCGAGTGCCAGCTTCTGCGCACCGACGCCGAGATCAAGGAAACCGCCGGCCGCATTCCGGGCAAGCTGACGAATCTCGATTGCCCGCAGTGCGGCACATCGATCCCATTCAGCCCCGGCGTAACGGGCCACGTGCTGTGCCCCGGCTGCGGCGCGGCCATCGATGCGGCCACGCCGCGCGGCGACATCATCGCGCGCGCACGGTCGGTGCCGCAGGTGGCCACCACGCTGGAGCTGGGCGACAAGGCGCTCATCGATGGCCTGCAATGGCAGGTGATCGGCGTGATGCGCCGCGCGGTGGTCGACGGCGGCGGCGAATGGTTCGAATACCTGCTGTACACGCCCAAGCGCGGTTTCAGCTGGATGGTCGAAACCGATGACGGCTGGTTCCGCGCCAACGTGCTCGACCGCTGGCCCACCCGGAACGACGGGCGCACCGCGGTGCTCGACGGCAAGGTCTACGCCCGCGACGAGGACTACACCTCGCGCGTGACCTACGCCGCCGGGGCCTTCAACTGGCGCGTGCAAACAGGTGACCAGACGCGCGTTGTTGAATACACCGCCGGCGGGGAAAGCTTGGCTGCGGAGAGCGACGCGCATGAGCTCACGTGGTCGAAGAGCACGCCCGTGAGTGCCGCGCAGATCAAGGCCTGGTTCGGCAAGGTTGTCGCCGAGCCGGCCAAGGCGTCGTCGAATTACATGACGGTGGCGGTGGTCGCCTGCGTGCTCCTCGGTCTGCTGAACCTCGTGCCGTTCTTCATGGCGCCGGGCTCGGTGTTCGGTATCACGTTCTTCGCGGCGCTGCTATTGCTGGTGCCCGCGTGGCTGGTCGCCAAGATTGGGGGCGGGGAATGAAGAACTGGTTCGTTCTCTATGCCGTGGCCGTGGTGATTGGCGCCACCTATATGGACTGGAAGGCCGGCTTTGCCGCGCCGCGCACGCCGTCGTACGGCAGCAGCACGGGCGGGTCGTCGTCTTACTGGGGCGGCTCATCGGGCGGCAGCGGTTATGGCGGTGGTTTTAGCGGGGGCCACAAGTGACGCGCACCGATGCAGCGCTTTCTGTGGAAGAAGCACCCGCCGCCGTGGGCGAGCATCTGCTGCTCGATCTGTATGGCGTTGCGCCTGTGCTGTTGCGCGATGCGGCCACACTGGAAACCGCACTGCGCGATGCTGCCAACGCACTGGGTGCGACCATCCTGCATGCACATCTGCATCGCTTCGATTCCGTGCGCGCCGGTTTGCCCGGTGGCGAGCAGGGCGGCGTGACCGGTGTGTTGCTGCTCGCCGAATCGCATCTTTCGATTCACACCTGGCCCGAGCACGGGTTTGCCGCCATCGACGCGTTCATGTGCGGCACCGGCACAACGCATGCCGCGCGCGCCGTGTTCGAGCGCGCGTTGGCGCCGGAACGGGTTGACGTGCGCGTCGCCCGCCGCGGCGGCGAGCCCGCGCCCCACTGATCTACACCGGCTGTCCGTCGAATATCACGCGATTGCGCCCCAGCCGTTTGGCGGCCAGCAGGGCGGCATCAGCACGCATGATGAGGTCTGTCGGCGTGCACAGGTTCTTCTCCGGCTCGCAGCTTGCCAGGCCTACGCTGATGGAGCTGCGGATGTTGGCTTCCGGCGTGGCGATCTCCAGCGACTCCACCGCGCTGCGTAGGCGTTCCGCAATGTCGCTGGCCTGCAGTGTGGTCGTATCGGGCAGAACCACCAGGAATTCCTCGCCGCCGTAGCGGCCCACTGCATCGATGGGGCGCGAATTCACCCGCAGCGTGCGAGCGATCTCAACCAAGACCGCATCGCCCACGGGGTGGCCGTAGGTATCGTTCACGCGCTTGAAGTGGTCAACATCCACCACCAGCAATGAAAGCGGCTGCCCGTACCGCATCGCGTGGCCGCACTCGCGCGTGAGCAGTTCCATCGCGGCGCGCCGGTTCCAGATGCCCAGCATCGGATCCGTCAGGCTTTCGTGGCGCGCAATCTGCAGCTCGGTCAGGATGGAGCGCTGCGTTTCGCTCAGTTCGCGCTCGCGAAATCCCGATTCCACCCAACTGGCCAGGTCATTGAGCAGCTCCCGCTCGGCCTGGTCAAACGACCGCGGCTTCTTGTCGAGCACGCAGAGCGTGCCCACGGCATAGCCAGACAGATTCCTGACCGGCCGCCCAGCATAGAAGCGGATATGCGGCGCGCCCGTCACGAGCGGGTTGTCGGCAAAGCGCGGGTCGGCCTTGGTGTCTGGAATGACGAGCATCTGGTCTTCGGCCACGGCATGGCCGCAGAACGAGATGTCGCGCCCGGTCTCGCGCACGTTCAAGCCGATACAGGATTTGAACCATTGACGCTGGGCGTCGATGAGCGACACGAGCACAATCGGGGCGTCGAACACGCGCTTGGTCGTGCGCGTGACGCGGTCGAACAACTCCTCGTCGGGTGTGGAGAGCAACAGCATGTCTTGCAGCGAGGCAAGACGTTCGGGTTCGTTCGTGGGGATGGGAGCGGGTTTCATGCGCAAGGCGCACCGGCCGGGCCGGCGCTCTTGAAACGGGCAATGGAAAAGGAAAAGGGATAGGCCGCGCATAGCAAGCCGCGGGCCCATGATAGTTTACTTAGCGGCCAACCATGTTCTCCGGCCGCACCCACGCATCGAACTGCTCGGAGGTGACATAGCCAAGCGCCAGCGCGGCCTCGCGCAGGCTGGTGCCTTCCTTGTGCGCCTTCTTGGCGATCTGCGCCGATTTGTCGTAGCCAATATGCGGGTTGAGCGCTGTCACCAGCATCAGCGAGCGTTGTACCAGCTCGTCGATACGGTCGCGGTTCGGCTCGATACCCGCGGCGCAGTGATCGTTGAAGCTGCGCATGCCGTCGGCCAGCAGGCGCACGCTGTGCAGGAAGTTGTAGGCAATCATCGGGCGGAACACGTTCAGCTCGAAGTTGCCCGACGCACCGCCCACGTTCACTGCGACGTCGTTACCGTAGACCTGCGCACACAGCATCGTCACCGCTTCGCTCTGCGTGGGGTTGACCTTGCCGGGCATGATCGACGAGCCCGGCTCGTTCTCAGGGATAGAGATTTCTCCCAGCCCGCTGCGTGGTCCACTGGCCAGCCAACGGATGTCGTTGGCGATCTTGGTGAGGCTGGCTGCCAGCGTTTTCAGCGCGCCGTGCGCATGCACAAGGCCATCGGCCGACGCCATGGTCTCGAACTTGTTCGGCGAGGTGATGAAAGGCAGGCCGGTCAGTTGCGCCAGCTCTTCGGCCACCTGTTCAGCATAACCGGCCGGTGCGTTGAGGCCGGTGCCGACCGCCGTGCCACCCAGCGCGAGTTCGCACAGGTGTGGCAGGGCGGCGTTCAGGTGCGTTTCGTTGTGCTGCAACTGTGCAACGTAGCCGGAGAACTCCTGGCCCAGCGTGAGCGGCGTCGCATCCTGCAGGTGCGTACGGCCGATCTTGATGATGTCGTTGAAGTCGGCAGCTTTCTTGGCGAGGGTCTCCCGCAGCGTGCGCAGCGATGGAATCAGATGGTGCGTGATGGCCGTTACGGCAGCCACGTGCATCGCGGTCGGGAACACATCGTTGGACGACTGGCTGCGGTTCACATCATCGTTCGGATGCACGAGGCGTGCTTCTCCGCGTTCCCCGCCGAGCAGCTCGCTGGCGCGATTGGCGAGCACCTCGTTCATGTTCATGTTGGTCTGCGTGCCTGAGCCCGTTTGCCAGACCACCAGCGGAAATTCGTTCGGGTGTTTGCCCGCGATGACCTCGTCAGCGGCATTGACGATGGCGTTGGCCTTGTCCGCGGAGAGCAGCCCCAGGCGCTGGTTGACGAGGGCGCTGGCACGTTTGATGCGGGCGAGCGCGTCGATCAGCTCGCGGGGCATGCGGTCGCCTGCAATGTCGAAGTTCTGCAGCGAGCGTTGCGTTTGTGCGCCCCACAAGTGGTCGGCAGGGACTTCAATGGGGCCAAAGGTGTCGCGTTCGGTACGGGTGGTCATGGCAGGAGCGAGGGCACGAGGAGACTGAGATGAACGCTTCAGTATAGGCAGAGCGCAGTGCCCTTGTCGGCCGTAGGGCGGATACGCCTGTCGAGCGGGAATCAGCGTTTGCGGGCTCAGGCCAGGCACGCCACAATGACGGCTGCGTCGCACATCTGCCGGTTCTGCCCCCGCCCCATGCCCACCACGCCCTCCGCCTCCCTCGACACCTCTCTGAAACCGTTGCTCTGGCTGGTGGCGATGGGACTGTTCATGCAGACGCTCGATTCCACGATCGTCAACACCGCGTTGCCGGCCATGGCACGCAGCCTGTCGGAAAGCCCGCTGAAGATGCAGTCGGTCATCATCGCCTACACGCTGACGACCGCCATGCTGATGCCTGCGTCGGGATGGCTGGCCGATCGCTTCGGCACGCGGAAGATGTTCTTTGCTGCCATCTTTCTCTTCACCATTGGTTCCTTGCTCTGCGCGGAGTCCCGCAGCCTGACCATGCTGATTGCCTCGCGCGTGGTGCAGGGTGTAGGCGGCGCGCTGCTGATGCCCGTGGGGCGGCTGACGGTGCTGCGCGTGGTGCCGCGCGAGCAGTTCTTGCCGGCCATGAGTTTCGTCACCATCCCGGGGCTGATCGGCCCGCTGATCGGCCCGACGCTGGGGGGCTGGCTGGTGGAAGCCGTGTCGTGGCACTGGATCTTCCTGATCAACATTCCCGTGGGCGTGATCGGCGCGCTGGTCACGCTCAAGGTGATGCCCGATGTGCACGCAGAAGACGACAGCCGCTTCGACTGGTCCGGCTATCTGATGCTGGCCTTCGGCATGGCGGCGGTATCGTTTTCGCTCGACGGGCTGTCGGAGCTCGGCTTCCAGCACGCGACGGTGCTGGTGCTGCTGGTCTTCGGTCTGGCCGCACTCACCGCCTATTGGCTGCACGCGGGGCGTGTGGCCGGGCCGCTGTTTCCGCGCACGCTGTTCGGTATTCCGAGCTTTTCCATTGGTGTGCTCGGCAACCTGTTTGCACGCATCGGCAGCGGCGGGATGCCGTTCCTCATTCCGCTGCTGCTGCAGGTGAGCCTGGGGTACACGCCGCTGCAGGCGGGGCTGATGATGGTGCCGGTGGCCGCAGCCGGCATGGCCGCCAAGCCACTGGGCACCTGGGCCATCAAGCGCTACGGCTATCGCCGCATGCTGTCCGTCAACACGGTCATGGTCGGCCTGATGATGGCCAGCTTTGCCGTGATGACGCCCAACGTGCCGGTGTGGCTGCGCATCGTGCAACTGGCGATCTTCGGCACGTTCAACTCGATGCAGTTCACGGCCATGAACACGCTCACGCTCAAGGACCTGACGGGCCCCCTGGCCAGCGCGGGCAACAGCATGCTCTCGATGGTGATGATGCTGTCGATGAGCCTGGGCGTGGCCGCAGCCGGCGCGTTGCTGACGGGCTTTACCGACTTCACCGCCGGACCGGAAGGGCGCGACACGCTGGCGGCGTTCCACAAGACGTTTGTCTGCGTGGGCGTCATGACCTGCGCGGCTGCGTGGATCTTTGCCCAGCTCTCGCGCTTCGAGTCAACGCACGTCGTCAAGCGGCCCGAGATGGAAGTGCATTGAACGCCCGCTTCGGCGACCGGGCTGACTACTTTTTCCAGTAGCCGCGCATCTTCTTGCTCAGGTCGACCTTGGCCGCGGCACGCGCCTCGGCTGCGGGGTCTGCACCGGGCTCCGGTTCCGGCCATGCGCAGGCTTCGAACAGCGGCAGCAGCGCAGGCGGAATGAAGCGCGTGCGCGACGCGTAGATGTGCCGATCGCCATTGGGTGTTTGCTGGGTGACGTAGAAACGCTGGGGCACCAGGATGTCGAGGTGCTCACGCGCACGGGTCATCGCCACGTAGAGCAGCCGGCGTTCTTCTTCCAGTTCTTCGTGCGAGCCGGCGCCCAGATCGGCCGGCATGCAGCCGTCCACGGCATTCAGCACATACACCGCCTTCCATTCCTGACCTTTCGACGAATGGATCGTCGAGAGGATCAGGTAGTCCTCGTCGCGGTATGGGTCGCCCGATTCATCGCTGGTCAACTCGGGCGGGTCGAGCGTCATCTCGGTCAGGAAGCGCTCCCGGGTGGCGTACGTTGCGGCCATGCGGGCGAGCTGGTCGAGATCGCCCTGGCGCACGGCCGCGTCGTCGTGCAGGCGCTCCATGTGCGGCGAGTACCAAGCGCCTACGGCTTCGAGTTCGCCAGCCCATTCCAGGCTGTCTTTGGGCACGCGCAGGGTTTGCATGAGCGCCATCAGCGTAGACCAGTCGCCGGCCAGCCGCGCCGGTGGCTCGTAGGCGAGCAGCGCGGCAATCGGGTCCGCCGCTTCCGCCATGGCGTCGAGCACGCGTGCCGCCGTGGCGGGGCCTGCACCTGGCAGCAACTGGATCACGCGAAACCCGGCAATGCGGTTGCGCGGGTTCTCGGCCCAGCGCAGTACCGACAGCACATCCTTCACATGTGCCGCCTCCAGAAACTTGAGGCCGCCGTATTTCACGAACGGGATGTTGCGGCGCGTGAGTTCGATCTCCAGCGGCGCGCTGTGGCTCGCGGTGCGAAACAGCACCGCCTGCGATTTCAGCGTCAGCCCGCCTTCACGGTGATGCAGCACCTGCTCAGCCACGCAACGCGCCTGCTCGGCCTCGTCACGCACTGAAATCAAGCGCGGCCGATGCGTCGATGCGCGGTCCGTCCACAACGTCTTGGCAAAGCGCTCCGTGGCAAAACGCATCACGCCGTTGGAGGCATCCAGAATCGGTTGCGTTGACCGGTAATTGCGCTCCAGCAGCACCGTGTGCGCCGGCCGCGAGAAGTGGCGCGGAAAATCGAGGATGTTGCGTACCGTCGCCGCGCGAAATGCGTAGATCGATTGCGCGTCGTCGCCCACCACGGTCACACCGCGGCCGTCCGGGCGCAACGCACGCAGGATGGATGACTGCAACCGGTTGGTGTCCTGGTATTCGTCGACGAGGATGTGGTCGAAACGGGCGCCAATCTCGGCCGCCAGTTCGGCGTCGGACACCATCGCGTGCCAGTAGAGCAGGAGGTCGTCGTAGTCGAGCACGTGCTGCGCTTGCTTGGCTTCGACATACGCATCGAACAGCGTGCGCAATTGCGTTTCCCACATCGCGCACCACGGAAAATGGTGCTTCAGCACGGCGTTCAGCGGGCTCTCGGCGTTGATGGCGCGCGAGTAGATCGCAATGCAGGTCTGCTTGAGCGGGAAGCGGCGTTCCTTGGTCGACAGGTTCAGCTCATGGCGCACGACGTTGAGCAGATCGGCCGAGTCGCTGCGGTCATGGATGGTGAAATCGGGGGCGAGGCCCACGCGCTCGGCATATTCGCGCAGCAGGCGCGCGCCGATGCCGTGGAAGGTGCCCGCCCAGGGCAGCGTGGTCTTGTACGACGTGCCGGCCGAATTGAGGGCGTTGTTCGATCGCTCGCCCTGCATGGCTCGCGCCAGCAGGTGGCCGGCACGGTTCGACAGTTCGCTCGCCGCCCGGCGGGAAAACGTCAGCAGCAGGATGCGTTGCGGATCGGCGCCGTTGGCCACCAGATGCGCCACGCGCCAGCCCAGCGTGTGCGTCTTGCCGGACCCTGCGCCGGCCAGCACGAGCAGCGGCCCGGTTTCCGCCGCGTCCGCTCCAGAGATACCGAACTCGACTGCCTGGCGCTGCTGGTCGTTCAGCTGGGCCAGGTAACCCGGCGTGGCCGGCGCATTGGCGGTGTCTGGGGTGGGGGAGGCGGCAAGCACGGCAGGGCGTCACAAAAAATAACTGTATGAATATACAGCACTGTGATGCCTGCCTGCGGAAAGTGAGCGCGTCGGACGGAAGGCCGGCGACGGTGGCCGATCAGATCCCGTCCCGCAGCTTTTTCGCGAAGTCCTGCGGGGATGCCCGCCGGTTGACCGCATCCACCAGATCCGCCAGGAACCAGGGCAGCACGAGTTGCGTGCCCGGATCGCTCAGGCCGACGCGGAGCCGGTCATGAGACGCCGATTCGGTGGCTTTGGCCGGCTGGATCGGCTGCGGAGGCTGGCTGTGCGCAAGCATCCCTTGCAGGTCCTGATCGGTGAAGGTGAACGTTGACGTGGTGAGCGCCGAGGCGGTCATCGCTGCGGTCATCAGCATCGTGGCCACGACAAGGTGTTTGAGGGTGATGGCAGGCATCGCGGCCTCCAGGACAAAAAAAGCGGTTGGGTGAGGGGCGACCGGCGCGTAGCGCGATGGCCGTAGCCATGATCCACCCTCCGATCGTGGCGGCGGCTTAGGGTTCCGTTTCGCTCAGGAAAACCTAAATATCGTGCGCAATCCGATCAATTGGCCTGCGGTTGCAGGGCGATCACGGCCATCCCCGTCAACGCTATAGCCGCGCCGCCGACGTCCCAGCGGGTGAGCGCCACACCGTCGACCAGACGCAGCCACACAAGCGCCACGGCGATATACACCCCGCCGTATGCCGCATAGGTGCGGCCGGCCGCAGCCGGGTGCAATGTCAGCAACCACGCAAACAGCGCGAGCGAGGCGGCCGCCGGCAGCAGGAGCCAGAACGGCTTGCCTTGCCGGAGCACGAGCCACGGCAGATAACAACCGACGATTTCCGCCACGGCGGTGAAGGCAAACAGCACGGCAATACGAAGCAGTTCCAAAACGGCCCCTCGAAGCGATCAAGACGCAGATGGCGCAGATTGTGGCATGCAGCGCCGCGCTGCCACGCGGTCTCAGGCGACCTCAGGCGGGCGAGGCGGCATGCGCCTGCAGCAACGCATCGATTTCGGCTTGCGTGCCCGCGAATGCGCCGGCACGCGTGGCGGTGAGGGCGGCCGCCGCAGCAGCTTGGCGCAGATGCGCCTGCACGGGCGCCCCGGGCGACTGCAGCTGGCTCGCCAGCCAGGCGCCCATCGCGGCATCGCCGCAGCCGACGGTGTCCGCCACCGGCACGGTAAAGGCCGGTTGGGTGATACGCGCATCGTCTTGCCCGCCGTGCGCCGCTGTCAGCCATTCCATGCCGTCGGCCCCGAGCGTGAGCAGGATGTCGGCTTGCGGCGCGAGGGTGCGCAGCGTGGTGAGCGGATCGGCATCACCGGGAAACAGTTGGCGCAAATCTTCATCCGATACCTTGATGACCGATGTGATGGCGGCCATGCGCACCAGCAGCGGCGCGTAGTGGGGGGGCGCCCATCGCCGCGCGGACTTGGCCGCGCATGCCGAACTGGCAGCGGCTGTCGGATCGACGCCGCCGGAAAAGCGCTGACCGGAAAACGCGTACGCGCTAGCGCGGTGTGATCGCCGGCAACACCGGCGTGACCTTGTATCCGCGCGCCGCCAGCAGCGCAGGAATTCCTTTGGGCCCGATCATATGCAACGCGCCCACAGCGCCAAACACGCGCTGGCCGCTGTTGTGCACGCGCGCAATGTTCTCGGCCATGGCGCGGTTGCGGTGCGTCACCAAGCGTTGGAATGCGCGTTTATCCGACGCCGTCTTCAGGCAATCGCACCACTGCGGGTAGTGCTCGAGCGTGCTGAGGTCGCTGTCGGCCCAGGCATTGGCGAGCGTGAGCGTCTGCGTGCGCGCCTCGCCCGATTCAATCGCGTCGAGCACGGTATCGAATTGCTGCGCAACCTCGTTCTTCGGCACGATCTCGTTGAGCACGCGCACCTGCTGCGCCAGCGTTTCGAGCGGCACGATCGGCAGGTGCACGCTCTTGGCGTAGGTGGTGAGAAACAGGTCGATGCCGAAATCCGGATAGAGCCCGTCTGTGCGTACCCCCAGCACCGCCAGCGAGGCCAGTTGCATGGTCGGCTGGAACTTGCGGATCTGCGTGAGGGCCGTGTCGGGCAGGCAAGCCGCGGAGAGCAGTTTGTTGAAGCGCTCGCCGCGACGGCCGGTCAGGAGCCGGCGGTCTTCTGCGCTGTTTTGCGCGGTTAGCGGCGTGCGGTCGGTGTCCTTGTCGAGCAGGTCGAGTTCGAGCGCGATGCTGTCAACCTGCTGAAGCGCGCTGCGCACGGTGGGGCCGGGCAGCATCCAGTCGGCCCGCGCAACGTGGATCGTGCCGTAGAGCCACGAGGTGTGACCGTTCTTTTCGATGCGCCAGAGCAGGCCGTGGTCGGTCGCGCGTTGCGCGGCGGCGGTCCAACCGTCTTTGGGGATGAAGCTTGAGGCGGGTGGCGGACAGTTCGGGGTCGGTGCCGGTGCCTGTACGGGTGTGGTGTCTTGCGCGGCAGCCGTGCCGACGCCCGTCAATAGGAAAAACGCGGCCGTGAGCGCGCGCCACGTGGTGCGATTGCGTGCCATTTGGCTGCTCCCCGAATATTGTTGTGTCGTCTGTCCAGTGTAGCGGGCGCAAGCCATTGCGTCCCACGCGACGATCAGGCCCACTACGTGCTCAATTTGGGCGGCACGGCATGCGCACCGCGCGTCTCGCTAAACCACAGTGCCAGGCTTTCGTCTTCCAGCGCGTAGGCGCCGCGCGACTCCTTCCAGATCAGGTTCTTGTCGCGCAGCGCGTCCAGCGCGGCCTGCACCGTGGCAGTGGAAAACTCGCTGTGGCCGAGCTTGGCCGCATATGCCTTCATCGAGTCTTCCGAAAACGGCGAATAGCCTTGTCCGCGCTCGATCAGCACCGCCAGCACGGCACGCTGGATTTCCGTCAGCGCGCTGTAGTCGCTTTCGATCTCGCCCCAGATGCGGTCCCGAAAACCCTGCGCGCCGCGCTTGAGCAGCTCGCCCAGGCTGGCGGCTTCACCCAGCTCCAGGGCGATCTCGCTGACGATGCCCTTGAGCATCTCCGGCCGGTGCCCGACCAGTTGGAAGGCGGCAAACATGTCGTCTTCCTTGAACTGGTTGTCCGGCGCCAGATGCTGGTTGACCCACGCCGTGTACGCCGACACATACGGCCGCCCGAGCAGCGGGAAGTTGGTCACGCGCGAGCCGAAAAACGGCTGCGTGCGATTGAGCAGCAGGTTGGCGAGCTTGTCGCGGTTCGACCCCGTAAAGACGAGGAAGAGGCGCGGTTCGTCCACGCCCTGGTTCATCTGGTCCCGCGCGGCCTTGAGCGCGAACATGGCATTGGTGCCGGCCTCCGTGGACAGCGCGTGCTGCGCCTCGTCGATGATCAGCACGACCGGCCGCTGCACCGCCTTGTAGAGCACATCGAGCGCGTCGGCCAGGGTAATGCCCGGCGGCAGCCCGATCTTGCCGAGGTTGAACGTGAACGTGCGCAACACGTCGACCTTCTCCATGCCGGCCTGCTTGGCGAGCTTCGCGATCGGGCCGTCGAACTGCGCCAGCTTCGATTTGATGGCGTCGGCGATCAGCAGGCCGGGATCGCGTGCGCGGTCGGCCCATAAGTCCACGTAGATGGCGATCCACTTGCGGCGTTCGACCTCCGGCACCAGGTCTTCGCGCAGGAACGTGCTTTTGCCGGTGCGCCGGGGCGCCGCCAGGAACAGGCCTGAGCGCGCATCGGCCAGGCCCTTGCCTTCCAGGCTGTCGCACAGCGTGTTGGCGAGGTCCTGGCGGTGGAAGCTGAAGCGTCCGGTATCGGTGTCGGAATCCATGGGAAGCCCTGTTTTAGACCTGATTATGGAAATCGGTATAAATTATAGTCGATCCAATAATTAAGGCTAATTCCGATCGAAGTGCCAGTCGATTTCCGTCGATTTGCCGTTGCGCGGCACTGTGCCGCAGGCAATTCGGGGAACTGTGTGCAGCGCTATACTCCACACATTCTGACGTTGCCCATCCATGCTCCATCGCCGCTGGCTCTTCCTCGTCTGGCTTGCGATCGTACTGAACGTACTGTCGCCGGTGCTCGCTTCCGCACGCGCGGCGGCCACGGGCACGCTTGACGTCGAGCTGTGCAGCGCAACGGCACCGCATGGCAGCACCGTGCAGGTTGCTATCGATCTGCAAGGCGATGGCTCTGCCGACGATTCGACCGCCCACCACGGCGTGGCGCACTGCCTGTATTGCCCGGGGTTTGCAGCCGGGCTGGCGCTGGCCTCGGTTCCAGCGCTGGATGTTCCCTCTGCCCATTTCGTCTATCGCGTGCGGCAGCCGGCCACCCCGGCGCCCGTGTATGCGCGCAGTGCGCTGCGCGTGGCCGGGTCGCGCGCGCCTCCTGTTTCTCCGTCGTTGTCGATCTGACGCGCCTGCGGAGGTTGCTCCGTGGCGCCTTTGCGTTCGGCCCCGTTTGGGCCGACGCCATCGCAATCCGGAGACCTTTCCGATGTCATTCCACAAGCGCGCTGGGGCCGCCGCCCTTAAGCGCACGCTCGTGTGCCGCGCTGCGCTCGCGCTGAGCGCAGCAGCACCACTGTCTGCTTTCGCTGCCGAGGATGCGGCATCCGTGCCCGCGCCCGTCACGCAGGAACTTGCGCCCACCGTGGTGCGGGCCAACGCCAACCCCGCGCCGTTCGCCCGCAATACGCCGGCGGTCGTGCAAAGCGTCACAGCCGATCAACTGGCCGATCGCAACGTCGTCACTGCCGAAGACGCCGTCAAATACCAGCCCAATGTGATGGTGCGCCGCCGCTTCATTGGCGACCGCAACTCCATCTTCGCCGGCCGCGACTTCAACGAGATCCAAAGCGCACGCGGTCTGCTGTATGCCGACGGCATCCTGCTCTCGAACCTGCTTGGCTCCAGTTACAGCTACCCGCCGCGCTGGTCCATGGTCGGGCCGGATGAACTTGCGCGCGTCGATATTTTGTATGGGCCGTTCTCGGCGCTGCTGCCTGGCAACTCGATGGGGACGACCATCGCGATGACCTTGCGCCGCCCAGAAAAATTCGAGGCCGCGGCGCAGACGCAGATCATGAGCCAGCATTACAACGATGCCTACGGCTTTTCGCGCAACGTCACCGGAAACCACGAAAGCGCATCGCTGGGCGACCGCATCGGCAAGTTCTGGTATGCGCTGTCAGTCGACCGGCTGGAGAACGACAGCCAACCGATGCAATACGCCACGCCCAACTCCCGGTTCACCGCAGGCGGCACGCCGGTGCCGGTCACGGGTGCGCGGCAGGATCTCGGCCCCAATGGCCAGCCGCGCGTGATTCTCGGGCCGCAGATGCTGGAGCGTACGCAGCAACTGCAAGAGACGCTGCGATTCGGCTACGTATTCAGCGACAGCCTGGAGGCGTCGCTCACGCTGGGCCACTGGGAGAACCACTTCAACGATCAGGCGCTCAGCTTCCTGCGCGATGCCGCCGGCAACACCGTCACGGGCGGCAATGTGCTGATCAACGGCACGCCGTACACGATCGCCCCGAACACCTTCGCCCCGCAAAACGGCGACCAGGAAAACTGGCTCTACGGCCTGGGCGTGAAGGGCAAGATCGGCGGCTGGAAGATCGACACCAACGCGTCGGCCTACAACGTCTCACGTGACATCCTGCGCGCGTCGAACACGGCGGCCGGCAATGGGCCCGGCACGGTGTTCTACGGCGACGGCACGGGCTGGTCCAACTTCGACATCAAGGCGACGTCGCCCACGGTGTCCGGCCATACCTTCACGACCGGCTACCACTACGACCAATACCACCTGCGCAACCAGACCTTCAACGCGAGCAACTGGTCAACGGAAACACTATCCACGCTCAAATCCAGCTACCAGGGCGACACGCAAACGCAGGCCGTCTTCCTGCAGGACGCGTGGGCGTTTGCGCCGCGCTGGCTGGCCACACTGGGCCTGCGCTACGAAAGCTGGCGCGCCTACAACGGCCAGCTCGGCAACGGCACGAGCGCGTTGGGCTACGCCAGCCGTACCGAAGACGCGTTTTCGCCCAAGGCGGCCATTCAATGGCAGGCCACGCAAGACACGCTGCTGCGCTTGTCGTATGGCCGCGCCGTGCGCTTTCCGACGGTGGCGGAGCTGTTCCAGGGCACGATCAGCGGCAACACGATCGTCAACAACGACCCGAACCTCAAACCTGAGCGCGCCAATGATTTCGACTTCACCGTCGAGCAGGCTGTGCCCTACGGCGTATTGCGTACCAGCCTGTTCCAGAGCGACGTGCGCGACAGCATCTACACGCAGACCAACATCACCGTTACGCCCAACGTGACGAACGTGCAGAACGTCGATCGCGTGCGCACGCGCGGCATCGAGTTGGCGTATTCGGGGCAGGACGTTCTGCAGGATGCGGGTGTGCGCGGCGTGGACGTTGAAGCCAACGTCGCTTTCACGCAATCGAAGACGCTGGCCGACGCCGCCAACCCGACCTACGTCGACAAGACCTGGCCGCGCATGCCGCGGGTGCGCGCCAATCTCTTTGCGAGTTGGCATGCCACGCCTGACTGGACGGTGGGCGCGGGCGTGCGGTATTCCGGGCGGCAGTACGGCACGCTCGACAACACCGATGTGCTGCCGAACGTCTACGGTGGCACGAGCAGCTTCTTCACCGTGGACCTCAAGGCTAGCTACCGTATCGACAAGCACATCACGCTGGCGCTGGGCGTCGACAATCTGACCGACCGGCGGTACTTCGTGTACCACCCGTATCCGTCGCGCACCTTCTATGGACAACTGAAATGGCGTCTGTAATGCAGTCGATTCCTCGATTCGTTGCCGGTGCGCTGCTGACGCTCGCAGCAACGGTGGCGCCCGCGCACGAAGGCCACGATCACGGTGCCATGGCAGCCAAGCCTGCCGCAAAACCGCAGCTCGCCACCACGGCCGCGTTCGACAAAGCTGGGCGTCTGTGGGTGACGTGGGCGGAAGGGCAGCACGTGGTGGTAGCGTCGTCCGGCGATCTCGGCAAGACACTGTCCGCGCCGCAGCGAGTGAACCCGCAACCCGAGCCGATCTACACCGACGGCGAGAACCGCCCGAAGGTTATCGCCAGCCCGGACGGTGCGCTGTATGTGAGCTGGTCGCGCCCGCTCGACGCGCCCTATACGGGCTTCGTGCGTTTCTCGCGCTCGCTTGACGGCGGCAGGACGTGGAGTGCGCCGGTCACCGTCCACCACGACCGCCAGCCGATCACGCACCGCTTCGATTCGATCGCGGTCGACGGCGCAGGCCGCATCTTCGTCACGTGGATCGACAAGCGCGACCTGCTGCTTGCACAAGCGGCCAAACAGCCGTACGCCGGAGCGGCGGTCTACTACACCGTTTCGACTGACCGCGGCGCCACCTTTGCGCCCGAGCGCAAGGTCATCGACCAGACCTGCGAATGCTGCCGCATTGCGCTTGCCCCCGATGCCGATGGCCACATGCTCGCACTGTGGCGCAATGTGTTTGCCGGGCAGATCCGCGACCACGCATTGGCAACATTACCCATTGGTAACACACCGCTTGCCATCACGCGCGCGACGTTTTCGGAGTGGCGCGTCGATGCGTGTCCGCACCATGGCCCCGCGTTGGCCGTTACGGCCGATGGTGTGCGGCACATGGCGTGGTTTTCGGTGCTGCAAGACAAGCCCGGCCTGTTCTACAGCCGGCTCTCGGCAGACGGCAAGCCAATCGGCGGCGCATGGGCCTTTGGCGGTTCGGCACAAGCCGGTGCACAGGCATCGCACCCAGCGATGCTCGCGGCAGACGGCGCCCTGTGGCTGGCGTGGAAACAGTTTGCCGACGACCGCATGCAGATCCTGCTGCGCAGATCGACCGACGGCGGCGCGCACTGGACAGCGCCCGCCAGCGCGGCAAACACCGATAGTGGGAGCGATCATCCGCAACTGCTCGCGCGCGATGGCCATGTTTACCTGTCGTGGCGCACGCAGGCCGAGGGCTATCGGCTGATCGATATCAGCAATGTCAGTCCGTCCAATCCATCATTGGAGGCATCGAAATGAATACCCGATGGAAATCCTTTGCGATGGGCTTGGCGCTATCTGCCGCCGCTTTTACCGCGCAGGCCGCAGGCGCGCTGCAGTTCCAGCCGCTGCATGCGCGCGATGTGCCGACCTTGCTTCAGACGCCACACGCGCGGCCGCTGATCGTCGAAATCTGGTCCTTGGAATGCAGCTACTGCCGCGAGAACATCGCGCGCATTGCGCAATGGCGGCGCACTGCCAAGCAGACTGTGGATGTGGTGATGGTGTCGATGGACGGCCCTGACCAGGCTGAGATGCTCAACCGCGCACTGGCGCCGCTGGCCCGCGACGGCAGGATCGGCCTCGCCCGCGTGCCGCAGTACACCAATGCCGAAGACATGCCGGAGCGCCTGCGCGCCGCGCTCGACCCCGGCTGGCAGGGCGAGATGCCGCGCACCATCATCCTGCGCCCCGACGGCAAGCACCACGCGTCGAGCGGGTTGCTGACGCCGCAGGCACTGGATACAGCGCTCAGGGACTAATCGGAAAACGACGCGGACCCCCCTCGTTGTTGGGGTATGGCGGGGGGCGTGCACTTTTTATAATGGCTCCGCTTTGTGAATTCCGGCGCATTGCTCGTTCACAAAGCACACCCGACCATCTTTCGTCGTCAAAGGCTGAAGATGTTAAGCCCGCCCGCCCCCCGGCCCGCGGGCTTTTTCTTTGTCCGGTCGATACCGGTCTGTGCTGCGGCGGGGCGGATATTAGCGCGCCCTCAGCGCGTTGTCGCCTGCGAAGAAGAGGGGTATGCCGTGGACGGGCGTTCCGCGTCATTGGATGCGGCTCCCAGGCCCACGGCCACGGCGGCCAGCAAGACTGCAACACTGCGCGCGATGTAGAACACCGCTTGCGCGCCCGCTATTTCCGGTTCGGCAGATGGGGTCTCGGTAATGTGGGCGTGCCAGGCACTGAGCGTGGCGCGATGGGACAGCGGATAGCGATAGGCGCGCGGCGCGGGCGGGCGGCGTGTCGGATGAGGCTGCATGTGCGACATGGCGTTTCTCCTCATGCTCAAGCGTGCGACCAGGCGCGCCAGAACAGCAGCGCCGTCATCGAAAAGCCGAAAGTGGAAATCAACGCCCGCACAACCGGCACCGGCAAACGCTTGCCAACATGCGCGCCGAGATGACCGCCCAGTGCGGCGGCCACCAGCATGACCAGCGTCTGCGGCCACCACACCATGTTTGCCAGCGCAAAACAGGCCACCGCCACAAGGTTGGTCGCGCCCACCAGCAAGGTGCGTGAGGCGTTCAGTGCTTTGATGTCGTCGTGGCCGAACAGTGCCCAGACCGCCATCATCATGATCCCCACTGCGCCGCCAAAATAGCCGCCATAGATGGCCAGCGCACCTTGCGCCACCAGCAGCGTTGTCCGCCCGATCTGCACACGCTGGCGCAGCCATACACCGACCTGTTTGCCGAAGGTGAACGCCAGAGAGCCGACCAGCAGCAGCCACGGCACGATGAAATCGAACGCGCGAGACGACGTGTTCATCAACAGCAGCGCGCCGAACAGCCCCCCCACAAGGCTGATCCCCACCATGGCGCGCATCGAGACGTGCCCGAACCCGCGATAGTCCGCGCGATACGCCCACGCCGACGTGGCCGCGCCGGGTAGCAGCGCGACCGTGCTCGACGCATTGGCAAACACCGACGGAACCCCTGCGAACATGAGCGCGGGCAGGGTGACAAACGAGCCGCCGCCCGCCAGGGCATTCATCATGCCGGCGAGCAGGCCCGCGCCAAAAAGCAGCAGCGTGGCAGATTCCATTGGGGGCGAAGTTGGGGATGTTGTGTTGTGAGATGCCTCAGTTTCGGACACTGGTTGCCACGCTGCAATCTGCGATACATTGACCAAGCCTCAGTGTGAGACTGAGGCTCCTGCCACTTTGAGATGTATCGTGCGCTTCGATCTGACCGACCTCCGACTCTTCCTCCATACCGCCGAAGCCGGCAGCATCACGGCGGGGGCAGAACGCGCGCACCTGACATTGGCATCGGCCAGCGCGCGCATCCGCGGCATGGAAGACGCACTGGGCGCGCCGTTGCTGACCCGCAATCGTCGCGGTGTGGAAACGACCGCTGCCGGCCGCACGCTGGTTCACCACGCTCGCGTCGTCCTGCAGCAGATGGACCGCATGCGCGGTGAGCTGGGCGAATACGCGCGTGGCTTGAAGGGCTACGTGCGGCTGCTCTCCAACACCGCCGCCATGACCGAGTTCCTGCCGGAAACGCTCAGCGCTTTCCTGGCCGCTCATCCTGAGGTCGACGTCGACCTGGAAGAGCTGGTGAGCCACGAAATTGTGGAAGCGATTGCGCAGGGGCGCGCCGACATCGGTATCGTCAACGATGCGGTCGACTTGTCGGGGCTGGAGACCTTTCCGTTCCGCCACGACCGCCTCGTGCTGGTGACCGCGCGCGAACACCCGCTGGCCGAGCGCCGTGAGCTGGCCTTCGTTGAAACCTTGCAGGAAGATTTTGTCGGCCTGACGGGCGACAACGCATTGCAGGCGTATCTGGCGGGGCATGCTGCACGCGCCGGCCATCGGCTCAAATACCGCGTGCGGTTACGCAGTTTCGACGCCGTCTGCCGCATGGTGGAACGCAACGTGGGCGTGGGCGTCATTCCCGAGCATGCGGCGATCCGCCTGCAGCGCTCCATGGGCATCCGCCGGGTGCGCCTGACCGACGCCTGGGCGACGCGCCTGCTGCGGATCTGCGTGCGCCATTTCGATGACCTGCCCGTCTTCGCACGCCAGTTGATCGAGCATTTGCGCGAGGCCTGAGCGCGGTGCGCGTCCGTCATTTGGCGGAAGGATGCTGTTTGAACTCGCGCCGGTGAAAACGCGTCGGTACACTGCAAGCAGTTGCGGGCTGCCCAGCTACAGGACGTGCGGCGCCGCACCAACCCTCCGCTCATGGAGCACATCATGGCGTCTGCCGGTGTTCCCCCTGATGTTCCGCCGATCGGCCTGCTGCACGCGGCGCGTGCGCTGCGCATCTATCGGCGCCACGAGATCAATGCGCTGGCGTGGATCGCGCTGGGCGTGTGCCTGCGCAGCCCGGCGCCCATGGTGGCCATCAGCG
This sequence comes from Ralstonia sp. 110700041-2, assembly GCF_056280165.1. Classification (NCBI taxonomy): domain Bacteria; kingdom Pseudomonadati; phylum Pseudomonadota; class Betaproteobacteria; order Burkholderiales; family Burkholderiaceae; genus Ralstonia; species Ralstonia sp. 110700041-2. Next base: position 282,965 of record NZ_JBSFAI010000003.1, read on the forward strand.
TTGCGTTGCTCATCGTGTGCGCGTGGTCGCTCACGCGGCACATCCAATATATGAAGCCCCTGTATGAACTGCCGGTGTTCAGCCGCCTGCTGACACACAGCGGCATGGCATTCGCGGCCGTCAATGCGGCGCTGCTGGCGGTGGAACTCGCCACAGGTGCCGGACGCGGCGCATGGTTCGACGCCGACGGCTGGCTTGCGCCCGCCTGGCCGCAGATTCTGCCGGACATGGCCGGCACGATCGAGCTGATGCTCGTCAGCGCTCAATGGATCGTCGTGCTGGGCGTGGTCGTGGCTGCAACGGCCTGGGCGTGGCTAAGCCTGGGCGGTGGTCGCTCGCTGCGTTTTCCGCCGCGCTCGCAATGAGTGCATGGCTCGGGAGAATCCGGGCTGGTCTGGCGGGCGAATTCCTCCTATAAGTGGCGATGTCGGTTGCAGGTGCGTTTCCGTAGCGCCCGGACGAGGCGCGTGCTGTCAGAGCGTGCACGACACGCTCCAAACCTCAGGAGACAGGCATGACATCGCTGGACGCCTTCCTGCGGTGCCGCGACTTTCTGCTCGCGCACCGTGAGGATTACGATACCGCTGTGCGCGATTTTGCATGGCCCCAGTTGGACCGCTTCAACTGGGCGCTGGATTATTTCGACGCCATGGCGCGCGGCAACGATGCCGTCGCCCTCTGGGTGGTCGACGATCAGGGCAACGAGACGCGGCTGTCGTTTGCGCAGATGGCCGAGCGTTCGGCGCGCGTGGCCAACCACTTGCGGGCGCTTGGCGTGCAGCGCGGTGACCGCATCCTGCTCATGCTCGGCAACGTGCCCGGGCTATGGGACGTGATGCTCGCCAGCATCAAGATCGGCGCGGTCATCATCCCGGCCACGACGCTGCTCACCGCAGAAGACCTGCGCGAACGCATTGCCATGGGGGAGGTGAGCCACGTGGTGGTGGGCGGGGCAGATTGCGCCAAGCTCGACGCCGTATCGGGCACGTTCACACGCATTGCGGTCGGTACGGACAAGGCGCCGGCCGGCTGGCACCGCTTTGAAGACGCCTACGATGCCTCCGCCGAATTCACCCCCGACGCGCCCACGCAGGCGAGCGATCCGTTGCTGCTGTATTTCACGTCCGGCACCACGTCCAAACCCAAACTCGTGATGCATACGCATGCGAGCTATCCGGTCGGGCATTTGTCCACCCTGTACTGGATCGGCCTGCGCCCGGGGGATGTGCACTGGAACATCAGCTCGCCCGGCTGGGCCAAGCACGCGTGGAGCTGCTTCTTCGCGCCGTGGAATGCCGGCGCCACCGTCTTCATCTACAACTACGCGCGCTTCGAGCCCAAAGCAGTGCTGGATGTGCTCTGCCGGGCCAAGGTGACGACGCTGTGCGCACCGCCCACGGTGTGGCGCATGTTGATCCAGGAAGACTTGGCCGCGTGGAAGCCCGCCCTGCGCGAACTCGTGGGCGCGGGCGAACCGCTCAACCCGGAGGTGATCGAACGGGTGCGCGCGGCGTGGGGCATCACCATCCGCGACGGCTACGGTCAGACCGAAACGACCTGCCAGATCGGCAACAGCCCGGGGCAGCGCGTCCAGCCAGGCTCGATGGGTCGGCCGCTGCCGGGATATCGCATCACGCTGCGCGACCCCGACGGCCACGAAGCGGAAGAGGGCGAGATCTGCATCGAATTGAATTCACGCCCGACCGGCCTGATGGAAGGCTACGCCGGTAACGCCGACAAAACCGCCGAAGCCATGCGCGGCGGCGTGTATCACACCTCTGACATTGCCGCGCGCGATGCCAGCGGCTACCTGACCTACGTGGGCCGCGCCGATGACGTATTCAAGGCATCGGATTACCGTGTCAGCCCATTCGAGCTGGAGAGCGTGCTGATCGAACACCCTGCCATCGCGGAGGCCGCCGTCGTGCCGAGCCCCGACCCGCTGCGCCTTGCCGTGCCGAAGGCTTTCTTGGTACTGCGTGCGGGGCACGAGGCCGGCCCGGAACTGGCGCGGGACATCCTCGGATTTTGCCGCAGCCGATTGGCTTCCTACAAACGCGTGCGCCGCATCGAATTTGCCGATCTGCCCAAAACCATCTCGGGCAAGATCCGGCGAGTCGAACTGCGCATGCGTGAAGCCGCGCGCAGCGAGAACACCGCTGGCGTGCGCAACCTGCAGGAATATTGGGAAGAGGATTTCCCGGGCGATTGACCCGCGTTGAGCTTTGGCACCTACGGAACGTGCGGCCCCCCGACCGCACGTTCCGCTGCGCCAGCGCTGATTGATATCAGCGCGACGAGCGAGGAACCAGGCGCAATTGACGTGCGCGGTCCAGGTCGTAGGCCGGCACGCCACCGTGCGGCAACGATGCGCGTGAAGCGGCCAGGTCGCGGCCGCGCACAATGACCGGCGCGAGCGAACCTGCACGGATCAGGTCCGATGCAGCCAACTCGATCCAGTCGCGGTAATTGCGATAGACCTCTTCGGCCGTGATCTTCTGATGCGCGCAATCGCAGAGCGACAGCGCTTCGGAGGTGACGAAACAGCTGACGACCTTGCCGTCGACGATGGCTTGGAAGAACAGGTCGCCTACGGACCTGAACGTCTTGCCGGTGAATGAAATATTCATGATGCTCCCCCCATTGATCAGGCGCGCCGGTTGAATGACGTGCCCCACATGCCGCTTTCGCGGCGCAATGGTCACATGCAGGAGCGTGATTTCCGAATGGAGGGATGACGATGCTCCAGACGTTGAATCCGTCCGGATGCGATTGACCCAGTGAAGCGGGTCGGACTGTCCCTCGGTGCCGTTATGCCGGTCTGTCAATTCGGTGGTTGACTGCGTGTTCGCTCTAGCGCTGCGACCTTCCCCGTACAAAATTCCGTTATGTTTTTATGGCTACCACAATCGATGCAGCAGTCCGACACCTACGGTAATCGAGATGGCCAGCAGCCAGAGCAGAATGGTGGAGGCGCGCGTCGCCGGAAGACGTGTTTGAAAAAGGCGCCGACGCGTAGGAATCATCTGCCAATTGGCAGGGTGACGTTCCCACCCCAGCCGGGCAGTCAAGCCCGCTGTTTCCCGTTTGATTGTTCCCATGGCCGCTCCCGAAAGCTCGCCGCTGCCGCGTATTTACTTTTATTTAAATCTACTTTTCTTCGGTTGCATTCTAGGACACTCTCTGCAGACCGCCAGCGCCCCTTGGCATGATTCTTATCCTCCATTTGGCTCATAAACGGTAGGTTTAGGACATATTGGGGGTTCAAATAGGAAGTGATATTCATCACCTGCGAAGATGATTAATCGATGCGCAAACGCTTACGTTTGAAACGCATGACGATGGCGCCCCGCAACCTGCCTGCAAGGTGCCACCGATACAGTCACGCGCGTTTCGTGGATGACTTGTTGCAAGACTGCACAGCAACAAGCGCCCGAGCGTAAAACAGCGAAATGCCACGCACCTGCGTTACAGTGCCGCCGGGCTAGCAAGGCAACACAGAAAGAGCAGGACATCGACATGACGCAAGCAAGACGCGCCCGGAGCAACAGGGCGTTCGCAGAGTTCGGGCAAGGGGGGCGTGCCGTTCTGGTGGCATGGGCTGCATTGGTGGCAGGGGCCGCCGCCCACGCCGCTGCGCCGAGTCTGGCAGCGCGCCGTGCCGCGGTGCAATCAACACTGGCGCATGCCGGCAGTTGTCAGCGTCTAGGCGATTACTACTGGGAAATCGGTGACGCCCACGGCGAGCTGATTCACGGGCAGCAGGGCCAGCGCATCGGCGCCAACAAGACGGTGCGGTTGGCATCGGCCTCCAAATGGATATTTGGCGCCTACGTGGTCGAGCGTGCGCAAGGCAAGCCCACACCCGCCGAAATCGACGCGCTCACCATGCGCTCGGGCTACGACGGGCTCAATCCATTGCTGTGCAATCGCAATGACACCGTGCAAAGCTGCTTTGCGCGCGGTCGCAACGCGACCTTCACGCCCGGGCATGTCGGGCGTTTCAGCTACAACGGCGGTCATGATCAGAAGCTGCTGATCGATCTCGGCCTGGGCCGCGCCGATGCCGAAGCGCTCAACAATGACCTCGACCACCAGCTTGCCAATGCACCGGGCCTGCGCGATGCCGGCAAGCCGCTCGGCATCCGTTATCTCGCGCCCGAACCGGGTGGCGGAATGATCGCCACGCCGGCTGCTTACGGCCAGTTCCTGCGTCGTCTCATCCGCGGCGAATACCAGCTCGGCAGGATGCTCGGCCAGCATGCCGTCTGCACCGAGCCCGGCACATGCCCAACTGCCGTCAGCACGCCCGCCGCGCTGCCATGGCATTACGCGCTCAATTACTGGATCGAGGATCAGCCCGGCGGCGACGGCGCGTTCAGTTCGGCCGGGGCGTTCGGCTTCTATCCGTGGATCACCGCTGACAAGCGGTACTACGGCATGCTCGTGCGCGAGACCCTTGGCCCACGCGCCTATGTGCGCAGCGCGGCATGCGGCGCGCTGATTCGCCGTGCCTTTGCCGAAGGCAAGCCGCAGCATTCCGCAGAAGGCGCTGGCAGCGCCGATTTCGCCGACTGACGAACCCCGCAGATCAAGCGGACAAGCCATCGCCTAACGTGGTGGGAGGTGGCGCCGCATCCTGCCGGCACCCTCAGCGCCGCGGCACGCCGGTTGCGACGCACGGGCCACCTACCTACATGGAGATGGCCCACGGTCCGGCACCCCCTGCGCGGCAGCGAGCGCACGATTTCTGAAGACGAACGCATCCTCGGCGATGCGCACCCGGCGGAGCAGATCCGGGCGCTTGTGCAATTGCGCCGGCCGAACGAGGCTGAACTCGATGCGCGCCTGTCGGGCTTTGTTCACGCGCATGCCGCCGGGACGCCGCCGCCCACACCGCTGGCCCGCGAAGAATGGGCTGCTCAGTTTGGCGCCACTTCGGACGACATCGATGCCGTCCGCACCTTTGCTCGCGAACACAGTCTGCAAGTGGTTGAAGTGAACGTGGCCGCCGCCACCGTCACGCTCGAGGGCTCCGTCGAACAGTTCTGCCGCGCGTTCGATACGCACCTGCACCGCGTGGCACATGGCGATTGCGAATACCGCGGGCGTTCCGGCCCGCTGCGGTTGCCGGAGTCATTGCAGGACGTGGTTGTTGCCGCACTGGGGCTCGACTCGCGCCCACAGGCGCAGCCGCATTGCCGCTTCGTGCCGCTGCCTGCCGGGTCGACTGAGCCGGGAGGCATCCGGCCCGCGCGTGCGGTCCCCACCGCGTCGTACACACCGATGCAGCTCGCGCAGCTCTACGGCTTTCCGCAGGGCGACGGCGCGGGCCAGTGCATTGCGTTTATCGAACGCGGCGGCGGCTACCGGGAAGACGGTCTGCGTGCGTACTTCCAGGAGCTGGGCGTGCCCGTGCCGACGGTGACGGCCGTGCCCGTCGGGCAGGGCGCAAACCGCCCAACCGGCGACCCGAGCGGGCCCGACGGCGAAGTCGTGCTCGACCTGGAGGTGGGAGGCGCAACTGCGCCGGGCGCCACGCTGGCCGTGTACTTCACGGTCAATACCGACGCCGGTTTCGTGCAGGCCATCAACGCCGCCATCCATGAAACCAAGCTGCGGCCTTCGGTGGTGTCCATCAGTTTGGGGGCGCCCCCGAAAGCGCCTGGACGCCGCAGGCCATGCACGCCGCGCTGCAGAGCGCCGCAACGATGGGTGTGACGGTGTGTACTGCGTCGGGCGACAGCGGCTCCACCGACGGTCAGCCCGATCGCGTGGACCACGCGGACTTCCCTGCCTCCAGCCCGTACGCGCTGGCATGCGGCGGCGCCAGCGCCGACCGGCGCGCAGAAAGGGCTCGATGCCAACGGCAACGTCGCGCTCTACACGGCCGGCAACCTGGCCGCCACGATGAGCCTGAACGTGGATCTGAAAGTCTTCTCCGCCAACGGCTACTACGACTTCGTCACGCCGTTCTACCAGACCATGCTTGACCTGAAGGCGATGCCCTTGCTGGATGCCGATGTGCGGAAGAACCTGTCGGCGGGGTTCTATCCGTCGGGGCACATGGTGTACCTGGACGGCGGTTCGCGCACGGCACTGAAGGCCGACCTGGCGCGCCTTTATGACGCCGCCACGACCGACCACCAGGCCGTCGCGCGCATCCGCATGCTGCAGGCGCGCAAGGCCTGAGGGGCGGACATGCCGGCCGCGCCACGCAGTTTGCGGATCAATAGCCGCGGTAGTACGGGTGGTAGTAATGCGGGCGATCGTAATAACCGCCGGCCGGCACCACCACACACGCACTCAGCACAGAGGTAGCGGCAGCAGCAAGGATGAGCAGGGCGATGGTGCGTTTCATGATGAGGCTCCGTGGTGATCGTTGGACTTGGCCTCACTGTATGGAAACGCTTCGCAACCGCGCTTTACCGTTTGTAAGAAAAACTGTGACGCCAAGGCCGGTAGTCGACGGCCCGCCCCACGTTGGCCACGGGTGTGCCGGGGCCACCGTAATTTGCCGTTACCTTTGCGATCAGACTGTGGAGCAGCATCGGCGCGCTCGGGCACTGTCAGTGCAGCGCCACAATGTTCCACGAACTTATCGCCCCACTATTGACAGATCGTCGAGACTGGCGGGAAATACACCAAACGGCAAACGTTGGGCTTCAGGTTTGAACGCACAGCGCCGATAGCCGTCCATATAGATGTCAGGGCCGAAGCCCTGCGGGGACCACGCGATGCGCGCCACCCAACAGCGCGCATCGGCAACACATCGGGGGGCGCATCATGGCCAATGTTCTGGAATCCACCATCGCTTGGGCTGCTCCGTGCCTGATCGCCACTGCGATCGTCGTGCCGGTCATGTGGAACAAGCTGCGTACGCGCCGTCTGCTCGAAGCCATGCACCAGGCACGCGAACACCGCGACGAGTGATTTGCCGATCGGCCATCTGCGCCGATCCAACCTTCTTGCCACGCCAGTAAAAACGAAAACGGGCGCCGCATTGCTGCTGGCGCCCGTTTGGCATTGTGCGAGGCCGGTTGCGGCGCGTCCCGTTGCGCCGCAACCGTGTTCGCTCAGGCTGCCACGGCCTGGCTCACAACGTCGCGCATGGCGGCGTGTGCGGCTTCCAGGGCTTGTGCGCGGGCGTCCGGGCCCATCGCCAGGCGTTCTGCACGCACGAACTGCACATCGGTGATACCGAAGAAGCCGAACACGGTCTTCAGATAGGCCTCTTGGAAATCCATGGCGGCGGCCGGGCCGGCGGAGTACATGCCGCCGCGCGTCGACGCAACGATCACCTTCTTGCCACCGGCCAGTCCGACCGGGCCCGTTTCCGTGTACTTGAACGTACGGCCGGCTTGCGCCACGCGGTCAATCCAGGCCTTGAGCTGGCTGGGCACCGAAAAGTTGTACATCGGCGCGCCGACCACGATCACGTCGCTGGCGAGCAGTTCATTCACGAGCGTTTCTGAGCGTGCATGCTCTGCGCGGGTCGCGTCGTCAAAATCATCGGCGCCCGTGGCGCGGAAGCCGGCGGCAATGGCGCCGTCCAGGTGGGGGATCGCTTCGACCGACAGATCACGGTGGACGACGGTGGCGCTGGGGTTTTCGCGGCGCAGCTCGTCAACAATGGCGGCGCTCAGCAGGCGCGAAGCCGAGGCGTCACCGAGGATGCTGGAATCAATGTGAAGGACTTGCATGGTGTCTCTCCAGGAAAAAGGTGGGTTGCTGCAAAGATAGTGCGATGCAGCGAGTTCCAGTAGTGGGTCCAATCGACACACATCGTTCTATGAGTGGGACAATGCGCGGGTGCTTTGGAGAACCGCCATGGAAGACCTGAACGACCTCGTCCTGTTTGCCAGCGTGGTGACGCACGGCAGTTTTTCCGGCGCCGCCAGGGCGCTGGGGATTCCGAAATCGCGCGTGAGCCGCCGCGTGGCGGATCTGGAAACACGTCTGGGGGTGCGGCTCCTGCAGCGCTCAACGCGTGCCGTGCATGTCACGGACGTGGGCTCGGCGTTCTTTACGCATTGCGAATCGATGACCCAGGCCGCCCGCGCTGCCTTCGAGGTGGCCGAGCACGCCGGCGAAAAACCTTCCGGCCGCCTGCGCGTGAGCTGTCCGGTGGGCGTGGCGCATGTGTTCATCGCGCCCGTGCTGTCGAAATTCCTGCGCGCGCAGCCCGATGTGCGCCTTGAGCTGGACGTGACAAACCGCCGTGTCGACGTGATCGGCGACGGCTACGACGTGGCGCTGCGCGTGCGCTCGACGCTGGACGATTCCAACCTCGTCGTGCGCAGCTTTGGCGTGAGCGACCAGGTGCTGGTGGCCAGCCCGTCGTTTGTCGCCGAGCATGGGCCCTTCGAGACGCCGGAGTCGATGCGCGGCGTGATGGGCGTGGGCGTCGACGGCGCGGCCGGTGAGCGGACGCGCTGGCGCCTGACCGCTCCCGAAGGCGGTGCGGTCGATATCGAATACACCCCCGCGCTGGTGACGGACGACCTGTATCTGATGGGGCAGACGGCGCTGGCCGGCATTGGCGTTGCGCAACTGCCGTTCAACCTCTGCGCGGAGCCGGTTCGTGATGGCCGGCTTGTCGTGCTGTTGCCGGAATACCGCTTGCCGGTGCACCAGTTTCACGCGGTGTTTCCGTCACGCCGGGGCTTGGTGCCGGCGGTGCGTGTGTTTATCGAATTCCTGGCAGAAGAGTTGCCCGGCATGACGGCAAATGTCAGTCGCTGCTATGAGGACATCGTTCGGCAGCCCGATCGTTGACTCTGCAACGATTGCGAATCGGCAGTATCATCAACGGCTTCGCTTCTCCCATTGGCGCGGATGCCTTGAGCGGCATGCGCGCACGTTCCCATGTCCTCCCGCCCGAGCATTGAACCGCCCAAGCCAGACACGCCTACTGCGCCCATCGCGTCGGCATCCAGCCCGCTGGATGCGCTACCCGTGCCTGAAATTCCGGTGATGGCAGTGATGGGCGGGCTGATGCTCGCCATCTTGCTGGGCGCGCTGGAGCAAACCATCGTTGCGGTGGCCTTGCCCGTGATCGCGGGCGAATTCAACGGCTTTGCGCTGATGGCCTGGTTGGTGTCGGCGTATCTGGTGGCGTCCACGGTGGTGACGCCCATCTACGGCAAATTGAGTGACCTCTACGGCCGCCGCGCCATGCTGACGACGGCCATCGTGCTGTTCGTGCTGGCGTCGGTGGCGTGTGCGGTGGCGACCAGCATGCCGATGCTGTTGTTTGCACGCGTGCTGCAGGGGCTGGGCGGCGGCGGTCTGATCTCGGTATCGCAGGCCACGATCGCCGATGTGGTGCCGCTGCGCGAGCGTGGCCGCTACCAGGGCTACGTGAGCGGCATGTGGGCCATGGCCAGCCTCGCCGGACCGGTGATCGGTGGCTATCTGACGCATTACCTCTCGTGGCGCTGGATTTTCTGGATCAACCTGCCCCTGGGCATCGTCGCGCTGTTCGTCGTGCGCCGCACGCTTCGGCATCTGCCGGTGGCGCATCAGCGCCGCCCCATCGACGTGCCCGGCGTGGTGCTGTTTGCCGGAGGCCTGACAGCGCTGTTGCTGATGATCACCCGCGTGGGGCAGGGCACGCCGCTCACGCAGCCCGAAAACCTTGGCCTGCTGGCGGCGGCGGTGGTGCTGCTGGGCGCGTTTGTCTGGCAAGAGAACCGCGCCGTCGAGCCGATCATTCCGCTGTCGATGTTCCGGGTCCGTACCGTCACGATCTGCTGCCTGGCGCTGTTCCTGTGCTTCTTCCAGCTGATCGCCACGTCGGTGCTGATGCCCCTGCGCTTCCAGATGGTGGCGGGTGCCAGCCCCGATGCCGCCGCGCTGCGCCTCGTGCCGCTCACGCTGTCGATTCCGCTTGGCGCCTTCATTGCCGGCAAATGGATGACGCACAGCGGTCGCTACAAGCCCCTGATGCTGGGTGGCGCATGCGTGGTGCCGTTTGCCGTGGCATCGCTGGGTCTGCTGGACCCGCACAGCGTGTTGGCGCTGACCCTGGCGATGATCGTGCTTGGCCTGTCGATTGGCGTGCAGTTCCCGACCGGCCTGGTGGCCACGCAAAATGCGGTGTCGCCGCAGACGGTGGGTCTGGCCACGGCACTGACCGCCTTCTCGCGCCTGCTGGGTGGCGCGGTGGGTGTGGCGGTGCTGACGTCCGTGCTGATTGCGCTGCTGCGTCAGGCTGCGCCCGAAGCGCAGGTAGCGGCCGGTGGCGACGTGCTGATGGACCTTTTCCATGCCGCGCTTGCCAGCAGCGGTGCCGATGCCCAGGCCCTGCAGCGCGCAGGCGAGAGCGCGTTCCGGCATCTGTTCTTCTTTGCCGCTGCGGTGTCGGTTATTTCGCCGCTGTTGGTCATGCGGCTGGAAGAGAAGGCGCTGCGCGGCAAGGTGTCGCTTGCCGAGGCTGTCGAGTAAGGCTGGCCGCGCTAGCTTGTGGCAGGCGTCAGCGCCCGCCGTCGAGCGCGGCGCGCCACGCTGCCCTCGTAGAGTGCCCAACGCAGCGTCGGCGCCACGGTGCGCATGGCCGCCGACGCAAACGCCGCCTGCAGCGGCGGCCGCTTGAGATCAAGCATTTGTATTGCCCACGGCGGCAGCAACTGGATGCCCGCATCCAGGAAGAGGCGGACCGCCGGGCGCAACCCCGGGCGCGGCGCCTGCCACGTCATCAAGACTTCCACCACCGTGCGCGTACGATCGCTGGCCACCAGCTCGGCGCGCATCGCATGCAGATAGGTCTGGACCGCCGCCCGCGATTTCGGCACGTCCTGCGCGCCGAGCATTTCGGCCACCAGCGCGGTCTCTTCAAAGTAACGATCCTGCTGCGCGCCGCTCAGGCTGGCATCCGCGTAGCGCAGATAGCCCGCCAGGAAGCTCGACATCTCGGCCACGTGTACCCAGGTGAGCAGGTCGGGGTCGTTGGCCGAGTACGGCCGGCCATCGGGCGCGATGCCTTGCACGCGGTCGTGGATGGTCTTTACGCGGTCGATGAGCGCCAGCGCATCGTGTCGGCTGCCATACGTGGTGCCGGCCACAAACTGTGCGGTCCGGCCCAGGCGTCCTTGCAGGTCTTCGCGAAAGTTCGAGTGGTCCCACACGCCGGCTAGCGCGCGCGGGTGCAGCGCTTGCAACAACAGCGCGCTGATCCCGCCGGCCATCATCGCCGGAAAATCGGCATGGACCTTCCAGCAGACCGCGTCGGGGCCGAACAGGCCCGGGTCGCCCGGCGGCGAGGCAATGTCGAGGGTGAGGCTGCCGGTGGCGCGCGTCAGGCCGCGGACCTGGTTGGCGATGCGTTCGCGAATGGCGACGAGTGGCGAGGGCATGGTGCCGAAAGTGCTGGGAAGCACGAGGCGAAGAAGTATTTATTCTACCGACCCGCACCGGAGCACCCGGTGCCCGCCGTGATGACAGAACGCCGCATGGCCGATGTGCGTGTGCAGGACCATTTGTTGCGACGGCATGTTTATCCGCCCCTCCTAGAATGGAGAACAGTCCCACGAGAACGCGATGCCTATGACCCCCCACCGACATACCGCCTGGTTGGACTGGCTTGTCCTGAGTGCGCTGCTGGTCGGCTTATGCCTGAGCCTCCCCGGGCGCGCGGCAGACAACGCGCAAGGTTTGCGCGACAAATACCAGAGCGTGGCGCCACAGTTGGCCGATAACGTGTTCCATCGCCCGCTGGTACTGGAATCCACCGAAGCCCCCGACCGGCTCAAGAGCGACATCTATAGCGTGCTCGACTACCCGTTTGCCACCGTCAAGGGCGCGTTGGGCGACCCGGAGCACGGTGCTGCCAACTGGTGCGACGTGCTCATCCTGCATCTGAATATCAAGTACTGCCACGCCACGCACGGCGCAGACAGCAGCGTGCTCAACGTGAACCTCGGCCGCAAGGTAGAAGACTCGCTTTCCGCCAGCTATCGCCTTGAGTTTGGTTATCACCCTGTTGTCAGCAGTGCGGATTACTTTCGCGTTGAACTCAGCGCGGCTTCCGGCCCGCTCAGCACCCGCGACTACCACATCATGCTGGAGGCCATTCCCGCGCCGGGCACTGGCAACCACACGTTTCTGCACCTGACCTACGCTTATGGTTACGGCGCGGCCGGTCGACTGGCGATGCGCACGTACCTTGCAACCGTGGGCAGCGGCAAGGTCGGGTTCACCAAGACGGCGGAATCGTCGCCGGGTGCGGAGCCCGAATTCGTGGGCGGCGTGCGCGGCCTGCTTGAGCGCAACACGATGCGCTACTACCTCGCCATCGATGCGTATCTGAAGTCGCTGTCTGCGCCGCCGGACAAGCGTTTGCAGCAGCGGCTGAACACGTGGTTCAACGCCACCGAGCAGTACGCACGCCAGTTGCACGAAGTGGAGCGGCAGGACTACCTGCAGATGAAGCACCACGAAGTCGAGCGCCAGCAGCAGGCGGCGCAGTAGCGCTTCAGGCCGGGCGGTAGACCTTGGCGAAGCGCTGCGCCTGCACGACGCCGTAGTCGCCGGGGGCGTACTGGAGCACCCAGTCGCCGGGGTGGCCATGCAGTACGTCACCGGCTTCGGACCGCGCCAACGAGAACGCTTCACGCATCTGCTTGGCCAGCACCACGCTGGGGCGGTTGCGGTAAGCGCCAGCCTGACCATGCGCGAACGATGCATCGGCGGGAACGTACTTCGCATCGAAACGCTCGCGCGAAACGACCCAGCGGTCGCCGGTTGAGCCGGTGATCAGTGCATCTCCAGGGGCGTAGCGGTTCGGGCCTTCCAGGCTCATCAGCTCGCCGGCTTGGGCGGCAAAGTCGACGTGGACGGTCTCGTCTTTCACAAAAGGGCGGGCGGCGGGGTCCGTGCGCAGGTCGACGTGTTGCAGGGTAGGCATGAGGTGACGCAGAAGGCAATGAAGGCGAGGTCGGGCGAAAGGTCGTAAGCGTAGCGCAAATGGTCGCCTATCGGCAGACGATGATCTACCGCTTCGGTCGTCTGTACGCTGGCAACTGCGAGCCATGTTTGAAAAGACTTGCACGCGCTCGCAGGCGGAAGCCGTGGGCGCGATGTTGTGGGTGCTGCCGCAGCGCCGGCCGCAAGGCTAGTCGAGCGTCAAGACAGCACCGGGCGGAAGTATCTGCGCTCGTAGCTGACTCAGTAGTACCGCAACTCCGTCGCCTTGCCGTGGAACACCTTGTACGAGTAGATCGTGTAGCCGACGATGGTCGGCAGCACGATGGCCACGCCCACCAGCATGAACTCGAGCGATTCCGGCGCGCTGGCCGCTTGCCAGATGTCGAGCCGGTCCACCACGAGATACGGGAAGAGGCTGTAGGCCAGGCCGTTGAAGGCCAGCAGAAAGATGGCGCCGGTGCCGACGAACGGCGCCCAGACGAGGTGTTCATCGCCCTTCGCAATCTGCTGCGGCAGGCGGCGCAGTACCCAGTCGATCAGCAGGAACAGCACGATTGTCACCAGCGGCACGGGCGCCAGCAGGATGATGTTCGGCAGCGCAAACCATTTGTCGAATACGCGAGTGCTGACCCACGGCGTCGCCAGCGACACGGCGGCCACGCCCAACGCGGTAAACCAGAGGCTGCCGCGTGCCCACAGCACCGCGCGCAGCTGCAGCGCGCCTTCCGTCTTCATGATGAGCCACGTGGCGCCCAGCAGCAGGTAGCCGGCAATCAGGCCGCCTGCCGTGCAGATCGCAAAGATGACGTTGGCCGCGTCGTACTGGAAGCCGGTGATGTACAGCCCGAGCATCAGGCCCTGCGCTGCGGTGGCAATGACAGAGCCGGCATAGAACGCGCGATTCCACCACGGCTTGTGGTGCGCGCGTGCCTTGACGCGAAAGTCGAATGCCACGCCACGCAGGATGAGCCCGAACAGCATCAGCGCCACCGGCAGATACAGCGCGCCCAGGATCTCGCCATGCGCGGCCGGAAACGCCACCAGCAACAGCCCGACCCCGAGCACGAGCCAGGTTTCGTTGGCGTCCCAGAACGGGCCGATGGAGGCGATCATGGTGTCCTTCTCGGCGTCGTCGGCGCGGCGCAGCAGGATGCCGACGCCCAGGTCGTAGCCGTCCAGGACGACGTAGGCCAGCACGGCGATCCCCATCAGGGCCATGAAGACCACCGGCAGCCAGCCGGCGGGTTGGGTGAGGTCAGGAATGGTGCTCATGCGTGGCTCGCGACGGGCGCGGAAAGTTCAGAGGTGTGCTTGCCGGGGATGTCGGCATCGGTCGGGTCGATGGCGCCGCCGGCCTTGCGGGCCAGATAGAACACCACGCCAATGTAGGAGGCGATGAGGAACGCGTACAGCGCGAGATACATCGCCAGCGTGCTGCCGATCATCCGCGCGGGCACGGATGAGGCGGCCTGCGCGGTGGTCAGCACGCCGTAGACAAGCCACGGTTGCCGGCCGATCTCGGTCACGTACCAGCCGGCCACCACCGCCACCCAGCCGGAGAACGTCATGGCGACGAGGGTGCGCGCCAGCCAGCGCGGCAGTTCACCATTGCGGCGAAGGCGCCAGGCGCTGGTCCACGACACCGCCAGCATCAGCAAGCCAACGCCCACCATCAGGCGGAAGGCGAAGAACACGGGCAGCACGGGCGGATGCTGATCGAACTGATCGAGCCCCCGCACTTCGCCGTCGAGCGAGTGCGTGAGATACAGCGATGCCACCTTCGGCACCGCGATCTCGTGGCGATTGCTGCGCGTTGCTGCATCGGGAATGCCGAACAGCACGGCCGGCACACCGCGTTCGGTTTGCCAGATGCCTTCCATCGCGGCCAGCTTGGCAGGCTGATGCTCCAGCGTATTCAGGCCGTGCGCATCTCCGGCGGCAATCTGCAACGGGATGAGCATGGCGGCAAGCACCACGCCGGTCTTGAGCGCCGCACGCACGTCGCCACCGCGGTCGTTGCGCAGCCAGCGGTAAGCGGACAACCCCGCCAGCAGGAACGACACCGTCAGCCCCGAAGCCAGCAGCATGTGCGTGAACCGGTAGGGAAACGACGGGTTGAAGATGATCGCCAGCCAGCTTTGCGGATGCGCGCGGCCGTCGATCATCACGTAGCCGGCGGGTGTCTGCATCCACGAATTGAGCGCGATGATCCAGAACACTGAGATGGTCGTGCCCAACGCGACAAGGAATGTCGCGAATGTGTGGATGCGCGGGCTCACACGGCCCGTGCCGAACAGCATGATCCCGAGAAAGCTGGCTTCCAGAAAGAACGCGGTCAGCACTTCATACGCCAGCAGCGGCCCGGCGATATTGCCGACGGTATTCATATAGCCAGGCCAGTTCGTGCCGAACTGAAAGCTCATCGTCACGCCGGATACCACGCCCAGCGCGAACGTCAATGCGAAGACCTTCACCCAAAGGCGATAGGCGGCCATCCAGGCCTCGTCACCGGTCTTGCGATAGCGCAGCTTGAAGAACAGAAGCACCCACGCCAGCGCAATGCTGATGGTGGGAAAGAGGATGTGGAAGGTGATGTTGGCGCCAAACTGGATGCGCGCCAGGACAACGGGATCGAGTGACATGGGCTTTCTCGGGGGCTACTTGGACTTGCCGCCAACGACAACGGCAAGCTTGTTCTTCATTTCCAGCAACTTATGCACCTTGGCGCCCATCTTCATGAGTTGCTGCAGCGATTCGGCGTCGAGCTTCTGCACGTCGTCAAACCAGTTGGTCATGAGCGTGATGAGCTCGTACATCTGTTTCATGCGCGCTTGCGCGTGGCGGTCATCCGGATCCGTGGGGGATTCGAGCATCACGTCGCGCAGCAGCGAAAGCGTGGGGTCGATCTCCCGCTTGCGGCGTTCTTCCGCCAGCGTGCGGAAGATGGTCCAGATGTCGTCAGGGGCCGAAAAGTATTCGCGCCGGTCGCCCGGTTTGTGCGACAGCCGCACCAGCTTCCACGACTCCAGCTCCTTGAGCCCGATGCTCACGTTCGAGCGGGAGAAGCCCAGCGACTCGGCGATCTCGTCCGCGTTGATCGGCTCGCGCGCAGCATAGAGCAGCGCGTAGATCTGCCCGACGGTGCGGTTGATGCCCCAGCGGCTGCCCATCTCGCCGAAATGCAGGACGAAGCGCTGTTTCAAGGGAGAGAGTTGCATTGTTTTGATCTTTCTCAATTTTCAGGAATTTCTGAAATTTTAGGCGTCCTGCCCTGCAGTGCAATGTGGCGCGCTGTCGCGGGATGCTCAGATTGAGCCCGACGCAATTGCAAAAACCCCGTCGAACGCACATCGCGATTGTGCTGTCTTCGCCTACTATGCCTATGCGGTAACGTCCCTCAAAACGCACATTCTCTGGAGCGCAAACATGGCCTCACATGGTTTGATTGCCTGGTTGATCATTGGCGCGGTGGCGGGCTGGCTGGCCGGCATCCTGGTCAAGGGCGGCGGTTTCGGCATCTTCGTCGACATCGTGGTCGGCATCGTCGGTGCGTTCATCGGCGGATGGCTGGCGGGGGTGCTCGGCATCTCGCTGGGCGGCGGGTGGATCGGCTCGATCATCACGGCGGTGATCGGCGCGGTGATCCTGCTGTTCATCATCCGGCTAATCAAGCGCGCATAGCGCGAGCCGGCACCGGCGCCAAGAACGGCGGTGGATGCGCATGTCATCCAACCGCCGGATTTCAACATGCACCGCATCACCTAGACTGGTTGAACCAAGGGCAGCCGCGCCGCGCCACAAGCGCCGGCGGGGCCGGTACACGCTAACCCGGCGAGGCCACCATGTCTGACCAGCTCACCACCGCACCGCAAGAACTCTACGAAGGGTTCGAAATTCACGTTGTTCCAAGCCCGACACGGGCAAACTCCTTGCGCTACACCTACACCGGCTACGTGTGCCACCCCGGCGCCGATCCACAGTTGCCCGGTCATGTCGTGCCCTTTCACGCAGATGGCGACGATACCTTCCGCAGCCCCGAAGAGGCCATGGAGGAAGCCGTACACGTGGCGCGCAGCATTGTCGACGGCACGCATCCGGATCTCTCGGTGCTGTCGATCGTGACGCACGGCTACTGACGCCGAAACCTGATCCGGCAGCTTCCCTTCCTATCGGTCATGCACGAGATGCGCCGGTCGCCCTTGGCGGCGGCCGACGCATTTGCTGTGCCGCACCATCCCGAATCGTGTCTGCACCGAAAGCGTGCGGTGCGGTGCCCGTGTGTGAGGCACGCGCCCTGGCCGGTGTCTGGCCAATTTCCTGTAAACCGCGATAGGACAAGGCTTTGTGAGCCTGGCATACCTGTTGCGTAGCACCATTGCACGAATCAAAGGCGATCCGTGCTCTTCGTGGTGAAGGCCCTGGTGCTCAGGGCTACTTGGACAACGGCGTCCCAGACCCTGGCTAGTGCAGCCGGGCTCTCGGACGCCTTTCTTTTTTTTGGCCCCTGATTGGGATTCAACATGACCGGCAAAGCCACCCGAATCGACCTGTTCAGCCTGCGTACGCCGCAGATGCGCGCCTTCCATCTGACGTGGCTCGCGTTCTTCGTGTGTTTCTACGCGTGGTTCGCCTGCGCGCCGCTCATGCCGGTGCTCAAGGGCGAGTTCCACCTCACGCCGGGGCAGATCGCCAACATCAACATCGCGGCGGTGGCGGTGACGATCCTGGTGCGGCTGATCGTCGGCCCGCTGTGCGACCGCTTCGGCCCGCGCAAGACCTATACCGGTTTGCTGCTGCTGGGGGCCATCCCCGTGCTGGGCGTGGCACTTGCGCAAAGCTACGAGACCTTCCTGTTCTTCCGCCTGGCGATCGGCGCGATTGGCGCGAGCTTCGTCATCACGCAGTACCACACGTCGGTCATGTTCGCGCCAAACGTGGTGGGCACCGCCAACGCGGCGGCGGCCGGCTGGGGCAACGCAGGCGGCGGTGTGGCGCAAGGCACGATGCCGCTGCTGCTGACCGCCATCGTGATGATGGGCGTGACGCAGAGCATGGGCTGGCGTCTGGCCATGGTGGTGCCGGGCGTGGCGATGCTGCTCGTCGCGGCGCTGTACTGGCGCTATACGCAGGACTGCCCGGAAGGCAACTTCAGCGCACTGCGCGCCGCCGGCAAGACCATCGAAGGCGGCAAGAAGGGCGGCTGGGGCAGCTTTGTGGCCGCCGCCGGCAACTACCGGGTGTGGCTGCTGTTCATTACCTACGGCGCGTGCTTTGGCGTGGAGATCTTCATCCATAACATCGCCGCCACCTACTACGTCGATCACTTCGGCCTGTCGCTCTCGGCTGCCGGCATGGCCGCGGCCAGCTTCGGCCTGCTGGCGCTGTTTGCCCGCGCGCTGGGCGGCATCGTGTCGGACCGCGTGGCCGCCAAGCGTGGCCTGGATGCGCGCACCCAACTGCTGTGCGTGCTGATGATGGGCGAGGGCCTGGGCCTGTTCGGCTTTGCCCATGCAGGCAGCGTGCCGGTGGCCATTCTTGCGATGCTGGGCTTCGGCCTGTTCACGCATATGGCATGCGGTGCCACGTATGCGCTGGTGCCGTTCATTGACCGCCGTGCGCTCGGCGGTGTGGCCGGCATCATCGGTGCGGGCGGCAACGCCGGCGCGGTGGCGGCGGGCTTCCTGCTCAAGGGCATGGCCGATACGCAGGCCACGCTGTCCATCCTCGGCGTGCTGGTGGCGCTGTCAGCTATCTGCGCCATTGCCGTGCGTTTCTCGGCAGAACACAAGGCACGCGAACAAGCGCTGTACGACAACACGCTGGCCGCCGCCGGCAACGCCTGAAAGAGGACATCACCATGACCATGAAGATCGTCGTCATTGGCCACGGAATGGTGGGCCACAAGTTTCTGGAAAGCCTGCTGCATGCTCCGGGCCATCACCTCCAGGTGACGGTGCTGTGCGAAGAGCCGCGCCCCGCCTACGACCGCGTGCACCTGTCGGAATTCTTCACGGGCAAGACGGCGGAAGAGCTCTCGCTCGTGGCGCCGGGCTTCTTTGACCGCGACGACGTGGTGCTCAAGCTCAACGCCCGCGCCACGGCCATCGACATCACCGCCAAAACGGTGACGGCCTCGACCGGCGAGGTGCTGCCGTACGACAAGCTTGTCCTCGCTTCGGGCTCGTCGCCGTTCGTGCCGCCCGTACCGGGCCGCGACCGCAAGGACTGCTTCGTCTATCGCACCATCGAAGACCTCGAAGCGATGGCCGAATGCGGCCAGCGCGCCAAGACCGGCGTCGTGATCGGCGGCGGGCTGCTGGGGCTGGAATGCGCCAAGGCGCTGCGCGACATGAACCTGCAAACGCATGTGGTCGAGTTTGCCGGTCGCCTGATGGCGATGCAGGTGGATGACGGCGGCGGCCGCATGCTGCGCCGGAAGATCGAAGACCTCGGCGTGACCGTCCACACGCAGAAGAACACGTCGGAGATCGTTGATGGCGAAACCGCGACGCACCGCCTGAACTTTGCCGACGGCACGCACCTGGAAGCGGACATGGTCGTCTTCTCGGCCGGCATCCGCCCGCGCGACGAACTGGCGCGCGCTTGCGGGCTGGAAGTGGGCGAGCGCGGCGGCATCGTGATCGACTCCGAATGCCGTACCTCGGCGCCGGACGTCTACGCGATTGGCGAATGCGCGCTGTGGGGCGGCAAAATCTACGGCCTGGTTGCGCCCGGCTACGAGATGGCGCGCATCACCGCCAAGCAGATCCTGGCCGCCGACGATGCGTCGGAGTTCAGCGGCGCCGACATGAGCACCAAGCTCAAGCTGATGGGCGTGGATGTCGCCAGCCTGGGCGATGCGCAGGGCGTGACGCCGGGCAGCCGCAGCGTGCAGTTCACCGACGAGCGCAAGCAGATCTACAAGAAGCTGGTGGTGTCGGAAGACGGCAAGTACCTGCTGGGCGGCGTGCTGGTGGGCGATGCGGCGGAATACGGCACGCTGCTGCAGATGATGCTCAACCGCATCGAGCTGCCCGAGGCGCCGGAATTCCTGATCCTGCCGCAGGCCGATGGCAATGCGCGCCCCGCATTGGGCGTGGATGCGCTGCCCGATAGCGCGCAGATCTGTTCGTGCAACGACGTATCGAAAGGCGCGCTGTGCCAGGCGGTGTGCGCCGGCGCCACCACCGTGGGCGCGCTCAAGGATGCCACCAAGGCCGGCACCTCGTGTGGCGGATGTGTGCCGCTCATGACGCAGGTGATGAAAGCCGAGATGAAGAAGCAAGGCCTGGCCGTCAACAACCACATCTGCGAGCACTTTCCGTATTCGCGTCAGGAGCTGTATCACCTGGTGCGCGTGGGCCGCATCCAGTCGTTCGAGGCGCTGCTGGAAGCGCATGGCAGCGGCATGGGCTGCGACATTTGCAAGCCCGCCGTCGCGAGCATCCTTGCTTCGTGCTGGAACGACTTCGTCCTCAAGAAAGAGCACGCCAGCCTGCAGGATTCCAACGACTACTTTCTCGCCAACATCCAGAAGGACGGGACGTACTCCGTGGTGCCGCGCATGCCCGGCGGCGAGGTGACGGCAGACGGCCTGATCGCCGTGGGCCAGGTCGCCAAGAAATACGACCTGTACACCAAGATCACGGGCGGCCAGCGTGTCGATCTGTTCGGGGCGCGGCTGGAGCAGTTGCCGCTGATCTGGGAAGAGCTGATCGCGGCCGGCTTCGAGTCGGGTCACGCGTACGGCAAATCGCTGCGCACGGTGAAGTCGTGCGTGGGCTCGACGTGGTGCCGCTATGGCGTGGGCGATTCAGTGGGTTTTGCGATTGCGCTGGAGAACCGCTACAAGGGCCTGCGCTCGCCGCACAAGATCAAGTTTGGCGTCTCCGGCTGCACGCGGGAATGCGCCGAAGCGCAGGGCAAGGACGTCGGCATCATCGCCACCGAGAAAGGCTGGAACCTGTATGTGTGCGGCAACGGCGGCATGAAACCCCGCCATGCCGAACTGCTGGCGGCCGACCTCGATCAGGAAACGCTCATCAAGTATGTCGACCGCTTCCTGATGTTCTACGTGCGCACGGCCGACCGCCTGCAACGCACCAGCACATGGCGCGACAACCTCGAAGGCGGTCTCGACTATCTGAAGGATGTGGTGATCAACGACAAGCTGGGCATCGTGGCCGAACTCGAAGCCGAGATGCAGCACGTGGTCGATACCTACCAGGACGAATGGAAGACGGCCGTGACGAACCCTGACGTGCGCAAGCGCTTCCGCCACTTCGTCAACAGCGAAGCCAAGGATGCGAATGTCGTCTTCGTCGAGGAGCGTGGCCAGATCCGCCCTGCCACGGTCGAGGAGCGTGCCAAGACGCGGCCCGTGCGCATTCCTGTTGTTGCTGAGGCCGCTTGAGCCTGATAGAGGAAGAGGAGGACGCCATGCAAGCATCCCGTTGGACCCCGATCTGTGCCCTGGACGACATCGTTCCCAACACCGGCGTCTGCGCGCTGGTGGAAGGTGACCAGGTTGCGGTGTTCCGTGTCGGCGGCAACACGACGCAAGGCGTGTACGCCATCGGCAACTACGATCCGAACTCCGACGCCGCCGTGCTCTCGCGCGGCTTGGTCGGCAACCTGGGTGAGCGCATCGTCGTCGCATCGCCGATCTACAAGCAGCATTTCGATCTGACCACGGGCGAGTGCCTGGAAGCGCCGGCCAACTCCGTGCACGCCTACGCGACCAAGGTGGAAGACGGCAAGGTGTGGGTAGCGGCATGAGCCGATTCCAATGACCGACAACCTTCAGGAGAGGGCAGCATGAACGCCAAGACCGTACGCCCCAAGCTGGTCGTGATCGGCAATGGCATGGCCGGCATGCGCACGGTCGAAGAATTGCTCAAGCTCGCGCCGGACCTGTACGACATCACCGTGTTTGGCGAAGAGCCGCACGGCAACTACAACCGCATCCTGCTCTCGCCTGTGCTGGCCGGCGAAAAGCAGGTTGACGACATCATGCTCAACACGCGCGAGTGGTACGACCAGAACCACATCACGCTGCACGCCGGCGACCCGGTCGTCGCCATCGACCGCCCCCGCCGCACGCTGCGCTCGCGAGACGGCGTGGAGATGCGCTATGACCGCCTGCTGATCGCCACCGGCTCGCGTCCGTTCATCCTGCCGGTGCCGGGGCATCTGCTGCCTGGCGTGATCGCCTTCCGCGACATCCAGGACGTGGAGACGATGCTGGAAGCCGCGCGCAATCATCGGCATGCAGTCGTCATCGGCGGTGGGCTGCTGGGGCTCGAAGCCGCCAATGGCCTCATGCGCCAGGGCATGGACGTGACCGTGGTGCACCTGCCCGACAGCCTGATGGAGCGCCAGCTCGACAAGCCGGCCGCCCTTCTGTTGCAGAAGGCGCTGGAGGCCAAGGGCCTGCGCTTCCTGCTGGGCGCCCACACGGCGGAGCTGCTGGGCACCGACCGCGTGAGCGCCGTGCGCTTCAAGGATGGCACCGAGATCCCCGCCGACCTCGTCGTCATGACGGCCGGCGTGCGCCCGAACATCGAGCTTGCCAAGGCGGCCGGCCTGCATTGCGAACGCGCCATCATCGTTGACGACACGCTGCAGACCTACGACCCGCGCATCTACGCCGTGGGCGAATGCGTGCAGCACCGCAGCGCAACGTTCGGCCTCGTTGCACCCATCTGGGACCAGGCCCGCGTGTGTGCCGCACATTTGGCCGGCGCAGGGCACCGCCGCTATGTCCAGCAGGCCACGGCCACCAAGTTGAAGGTCACCGGCGTGGACTTGTATTCGGCAGGCGATTTCATCGGCGGCGACGGCACCGAAGACATCGTGCTCCGCGACCCGCGCCGCGGCGTCTACAAGCGCCTGGTGCTGAAGGAAGACCGTATCGTCGGCGCAGTCCTCTACGGCGATGTAGCCGACGGCCCGTGGTACTTCGACCTGATCCAACGCGAGGTGCCCATCACGTCGATCCGCCAGCGCCTGTTGTTTGGCCGCGCGCTCTGCGAAGCGGAGGCGGCGTAATGAACACCTACAAGACACGAAACCGGCAACACCGCTTGCACGCAGCCGGTTTGGCCGTTCCTGCCCTAGATGGCGCCTTGAATTTCTGTAAGCGGGCGGAAAAAGGAAGGAGGCTTGTCTGAGCGAAGCGAGTTTGCCTCCTTCCCCGCCCGGTTACAAAAATCCAAGGGGAAGTCGCCATCTCGGGCGCGCCTTTCTTTTGCTTACTTTTCTTTGGCAAGACAAAGAAAAGTGAGTCAGCCCCGGCAGGGGATGAAACAAGGGATGTACTCCATACGCACAGCAATACAGAGATGACGATGACGACCATCCCCATTCACCCAGTAACGGACGCCGTGCGCACCACCTGCCCATACTGCGGCGTCGGCTGCGGCGTGCTCGCGACCCCGCAAGCGGATGGCAGTGTCAGCATTCAAGGCGATCCGACGCACCCAGCCAACGCAGGGCGCCTGTGCGTAAAGGGCTCCGCGCTGGGCGAGACCGTGAGCCTGGACGGCCGGTTGCTTTACCCGGCCATGCGCGAGCGCTCGCGTGACGTGGACGCTCCGGAGTTCACCAAGCCGGCGCCATTACAGCGCGTC
Source organism: Ralstonia sp. 110700041-2 (assembly GCF_056280165.1). NCBI lineage: Bacteria > Pseudomonadati > Pseudomonadota > Betaproteobacteria > Burkholderiales > Burkholderiaceae > Ralstonia > Ralstonia sp. 110700041-2. Next base: position 306,523 of record NZ_JBSFAI010000003.1, read on the forward strand.
TCGTGGGACACCGCGCTCGACGCCGTCGCGCAAGGCTTTCGCCGCATCGCCGAAGAGCACGGTCCGGATTCCGTCGCGCTCTACGTTTCCGGCCAGTTGCTGACCGAGGACTACTACGTCGCCAACAAGCTGATGAAGGGCTTCATCGGCACCGCCAACATCGATACGAACTCTCGACTATGCATGTCGTCGGCCGTGGCGGGGCATAAGCGCGCGTTTGGCGAAGACCTCGTGCCCGTCTGCTATGACGATCTGGAAACGGCGGACCTCATCGTGCTGGTGGGCTCGAACACGGCGTGGTGTCACCCGATCCTGTTCCAGCGCATCATGCGCGCCAAGGAAGCGCGGCCCGAGATGAAAGTGGTGGTGGTTGACCCGCGCCACACGGCCACCTGCGAGCTGGCCGATCTGCATCTGCCCATCAAGCCCGGCACCGATGTGTCGCTGTTCAACGGCCTGCTGTCGTTTCTCTCGCGGCGCGGCGTGGTCGACAGGAACTTCGTCACGCTGCACACCAACGGCCCGGACGCCGCGCTGGAAGCTGCCGGCACCGAGAGCGACGACGTCGAAGCCGTCGCCAAGGCCTGCAAGCTCAAGCTCGACGATCTGCTCACCTTCTACAGCTGGTTTGCCGATACCGAGCGCACCATCACCGCCTTCTCGATGGGCGTCAATCAGTCGACGGCGGGCACGGACAAGGTCAACAGCATCATCAACTGCCACTTGCTCACCGGCCGCATCGGCCGCGCGGGCATGGGGCCGTTTTCGATTACCGGACAGCCGAATGCTATGGGTGGCCGCGAAGTGGGCGGTCTGGCCAACATGCTGGCCGCGCATATGGAGCTGAATGATCCGTCGCATCGCGACCTCGTGCAGACGTTCTGGGCGTCGCCGCGCATGGCCGACAAGATGGGCCTCAAGGCGGTCGACCTGTTCAAGGCCATTGAAGACGGGCGCGTCAAGGCCGTGTGGATCATGGGCACCAACCCCGTGGTCAGCCTGCCCGATGCGGACCAGGCGCGCCGCGCCCTGGCCAAGTGCGAACTCGTCGTCGCTTCCGACATCGTTGAAGCCACCGACACCACCGTGCTGGCCGACATCCTGCTGCCCGCGCTCGGCTGGGGCGAGAAAGACGGCACGGTGACGAACTCCGAGCGCCGCATCTCGCGCCAGCGCGCCTTTCTGCAGGCCCCCGGCGAGGCACGTGCGGACTGGGACATCATCGCCGACGTTGCACGCCGCATGGGTTACGACGGCTTTGACTTCAAGAGCCCGCGCGATGTGTTCGACGAGCACGCGCGCCTGTCCGCTTACGCCAACGATGCGAGCGGCGTCCGCCGCGCCTTCCACCTCGGCGGCCTGGCCGGGCTCGACGCCGGGGCATACGACGGCATGTCGCCGGTGCAATGGCCCGTCGCAACGTCGGGCAACGGCGAAGCGCGGCTCTTCAGCGATGGCCGCTTCGCCCACGCCGATGGTCGCGCGCGTTTCGTGCCGACGCCTGCCCGTGCGCCCGCGCATGCGGCAGATGGTGAATATCCGCTCATTCTCAACACCGGCCGCGTGCGCGACCAATGGCACACCATGACGCGCACCGGCCGCGCGCCCAGGCTGGCCGATCACGTGCCCGAACCGTTCGTCGATCTGCACCCGCACGATGCGCTGCTGGCCGGCGTGCGCGAAGGCGGCCTGGCGCGCGTGTCGTCGCGCTGGGGCAGTGTGGTGGCGCGTGTGCGCATGACGGGCGGTATCGCGCGCGGCAGCGTGTTCGTACCGATCCACTGGAACGGCCAGTTTGCTTCCGATGCGCGCGTGGGTGCGGTCGTCAATCCGGTGGTCGACCCGGTGTCCGGCGAGCCGGAGTTCAAGCACACGCCGGTGATGGTCGAGCCGTTTGATGTGGCGTGGCACGGTTTTGTGCTCTCGCGGCGCGCACTGGACACCGACGATGCAACCTGGTGGACGCGGATTCAGGGCAAGCAGTTCCTGCGCTATGAGCTGGCCGGCCGCCAGCACCTTGGCTCCGTACACGATTGGGCGCGCACGCTGCTCGGCGTGACTGACCCGCACGCCGACTGGCTCGAATACGAAGACGCGACCGCGCGTGTCTACCGCGCCGTGCACGTGGTGGACGATCGCATCGAAGCCTGCGTGTTTCTCTCACCGCGCCCGGATCTGCCGTCGCGCAACTGGCTGGCTGGCCTGTTCGCACAAGAGCGCCTGGAAGACCTCGATCGTGCGGGCGTGCTGCTTGGCCAGCCGATCGAAGCCGGCGTCGACGTGGGGCCAACCGTTTGCTCGTGCTTTGGCGTGGGCCGTAACACCATCTGCGATGCCATCCGCACCAAGGGCCTGCAATCCACCGGCGAGATCACGGCCTGCCTGAAGGCGGGCGGCAATTGCGGCTCGTGCGTGCCGGAACTCAAGCGGTTGCTGGTGGAGGCGCGCGTTCAGCAGGCGGCATGACGCTTGCGTCACGTTGCGCGCGACAGTTGCTTTCTGCCCGGGTAATATTGACACTCAATTAAACCCGGGTAGAATTTGTTCCTGTTGAAACTTCAGCAGGAGCGTTTCTCATGGTTGCCGCAGCAATCCACGCGTGCACGGCATTTGCCGGCACCCGGCGCCTGGCCGCTGGGCCCGTCCGCGACGTCGCCCGGGTCGTCAAGATCCACGTCGATGCACACCCTGAATCGCAGGTGCTGGTGTTCGACCACACCACCGCACAGCCGGTGGAATTCGACTTGCGCGGCACGGTGGGAGACGTGCTTGCCCGTCTCGATTCAACCGCGCCGTCTGCCACGCAACCCGCTGAGTCGGAAAGTCGCCCGCGTGGCCCTGGCCGCCCCAAGCTGGGCGTGATTGCCCGCGAGGTCACCTTGCTGCCGCGCCACTGGGATTGGCTGGCCGCGCAGCCGGGCGGGGCGTCGGTCACGCTGCGCAAGCTCGTGGAAGACGCGCGCCGCGCTGCCGAAGGCGCCGACCGCCGCCGCGTTGCGCAGGAGGCGGCGTACCGTTTCATGTCGGCCATGGCGGGCGATGCCGCGGGCTTTGAAGAGGCCACGCGCGCCCTGTTTGCCGCAGATGCCGTCGCGTTCGAATCCCTCACACATTCCTGGCCTGCCGACGTGCGCGACTTTGCGCGCGAGCTGGCGAGCCGGGCCTTCAATCCCCAACAGGAGGCTGCATGACAGCGCCTGCTGCTCGCCCGTTGTGGCGAACATTCATTGCATTTCTCGGCCCGCTGATCCTGGCCAACATTCTGCAATCGTTGTCGGGCACGCTTAACAACGTCTATGTGGGCCACATGCTGGGCGTGAAGGCGCTCGCCGCGGTGTCGGCGTTTTTCCCGATCCTGTTCTTCTTCATCGCCTTCATCATCGGGTTGGGGTCGGGAGCGGCGGTGTTGATCGGGCAGGCCTGGGGCGCCAAGAAGCCCGAGGCGGTCAAGACCGTTGCCGGCACCACGCTCTCCGTGGGTTTCATCGTGGGCCTGGCGGTGGCGCTGCTCGGTGGCCCGTTCGCCAACGCGCTGCTGGGTTGGCTCGGCACGCCGGCCGATATCCTGCAAGACGCCACGCTCTACGCCAGCGTCATGCTCTATGCCATGCCGGGCCTGTTCGTCTACCTGCTTGCCACGGCGATGATGCGCGGCGTGGGCGATACGCGCACGCCGCTGCGCACCCTCGCGCTGTCGACGGCGATCGGGCTGGTGCTGACGCCGACCTTCATTCGCGGCTGGTTCGGCCTGCCGCAACTGGGCGTGGCAAGCGGCGCCGCGGCGACCATCATTTCGTTCACGATCGCGCTGGTGTGGCTCGCATTCTTCCTGCGCCGCCGCAACCATCCGCTCGCGCCCGATGCCGTGCTGGCCCGGCACTTGTGGGTCGATTTTGGTGTGCTCAAGACCGTGCTGAAGATCGGTGTGCCGACGGGCGTGCAGCTTGTGGTCATCTCGATTGCCGAGCTGGCGCTGCTGTCATTCGTCAACGGCTTCGGCTCCGACGCGACGGCCGCCTACGGCGCCGGCACGCAGATCATCAGCTACGTGCAGTTTCCCGCCATGTCGATTGCGATCACGGCGTCCATCCTCGGTGCGCAAGCCATCGGCTCGGGCAATACGGAGCGGCTCGATGCCATCACGCGCACCGGGCTGTGGCTCAACGTTGCGATTACCGGTGTGCTGGTGCTGATGGCGTTGCTGTTTTCGCGCGCGGTCATCGGCTGGTTCACCACCAGCGCAGAAGTGATGAGCCTTGCCCAGAGCCTGCTGCATATCTCGCTGTGGAGTTCGGTCATCTTTGGCATGGCGAGCGTCTTCTCGGGCGTGATGCGCTCGAGCGGCACGGTGATGGCGCCCACGGCGATTTCCATCCTCGCCATTGCGGCGGTGGAAGTGCCGGTGGCCTGGGTGCTGAGCCGGCATATCGGCACCGACGGCATCTGGGCGGCGTATCCGGCTGCCTTCCTCGCCATGTTCGTGATGCAGGGGCTGTACTACGCGCTCGTGTGGCGACGCCGCGCGCAGCGGTTCGGCATCCGCCGCATGGTTTGACGCCACCGCTGCCGGCTGATCGAGAGGCGGCGCGGTGGTCGCGATGCCAATGCGGCTCAGGCAGGCTCGAGCCCGGCCGACGCATCGTCCGCACGCGGTTGACGCACCAACTGCACTGCGGGCGATTGCACGATGCACAGCAACTGCAGGGCAAAGCCCGCCACCGCCACCACCAGGCACGCCCCCACACCGGCGTGTGCGGCGAGCCACGCCGCCATTGCCGCGCCGGCCGGCCGAGCGCCATACGACATCACATTGACTGCGGATACGCGTGCCAGCAGCGCGGGCGGCGTCACCGTCTGCCGCAGCGTTGTTGTGCTCACCACCCAAAGAATCGGCCCGCAACCGAGCAGAAAGAAGCCGGCTTGTGCCAGTGCGGGCCAGGGCTGCCACAGCGTGGCCGCAAGCAGCACACCGCCGGCCAGTCCGCACACGGGGCCCGTCGCCACCACATGGCCGAAGCGCCAGCGCGCGAGAATCCGCGCGGCCAGCAGCGCGCCGACCACCATGCCCGCGCCGTACATGCCGAGCGTCAGCCCGATCGCCTGCGCAGTGAGGTTCAACCGCTGCGCCGCATACGGGACGAAGATGGCCGACACCATGAAGAAGGCCATGGTGAAGACAAACTGCGTGATGAACACCGGCCGCAGCAGCGGATGCTGAAACACGAAGCGCGCGCCTTCGGCAATGTCTCGCAGCGGGTGCGCCGCACGCCGTGCCACGGGCTCCTGAGCGGTCACGCCAGCCAACATTGCCGAAGCCATGGTGGACAACGCCGCCGCCAGCACGAACGCCGCCATCGCGCCTGTCCAGCCGATCAACGCGCCGCCGATGGCCGGCCCGCAGGCAAATGCAACCGTGCGCGCCAACTCGATGCGGCCGTTTGCGCGCGCGAGCATTGCTGCCGGCACGAGCGACGGCACCAGCGCGGGCGCCGCCACGCTGAACACCACCGTGCCGCACACCGCAACGAAGCCCAACACGCCCAGCGCAGCCAGGTTCAGCCGCCCGGCCGCCAACAGGCCCGCTACAACAAACAAGGCCAGTGCGCGCACCGCCTCCGCACCGGCCATCAACGCGCGCTTGGGCCAACGGTCCGCCAGCATGCCGATGGTAATGGCAAACAGCACGAAGGGCAGCGTGAGCGCCACTTGCAGCCAGCTCGCCGTGCTGGCGTCGGCATGCAGGGTGAGCACCGCCACCATTGGCATGGCGGCCAGCGCAATCTGTTCGGCAGACTGCGCGGCCAGGTTGCAACCCGCCAGCCGGTTGAAGCCCGGCGGCAGATGGTCGACAGCAGGGTCATGGGGATCGGACATCGCACACTCCTGAAGAGGTCCGCTTCAGGGTAGGGATGGTGATCTCTGGATGCGCTCCGCTTCTTGCGGGCAAATTCGGAGCGCGACCGTGTCTACAGGATGGGCGCGAACAGCTTGGCCACGTGCATGATCACGCGGCGCAGCGGGTGTGCATGTTCGTATTCGTCACGGCCAACGCGGGCGGCTTCGGCAAAATCGACTTCGAGCATCTGCGCGACGTCGTTGGCGAAGCGCGAGTCGGCGGTCATGATCATCAGTTCGAAGTTCAGGCGGAACGAACGGTTGTCGAGGTTGGCACTGCCCACGGCGGCGGCCTCGTCGTCGATCAGCACGACCTTCTGGTGCAGGAAGCCGGGCAGGTAGCGGTAGATCTTCACGCCCGCGCGGATCGCCTGATACGCATACAACGTAGACGCCAGGAACACCATGTGATGGTCCGGCCGCGACGGGATCAGGATGCGCACGTCCACCCCGCGCAGCACGGCCAGGCGCAGCGCGGCAAACACCGCTTCGTCCGGAATGAAGTACGGCGACGTGATCCACAGCCGCTTGCGCGCCGACTGAATGGCCTCCATGAAGAACAGCGAGCAGGTTTCCTGCTTGTCGGCTGGGCCGCTGGCGACCACCTGGCAGACCATGTCTTCTTCCGGCCGCAGTTCGGGCACGATCAGCTGCGGCACTTCGCGGGCAGCCCAGTACCAGTCTTCGGCAAAGGTGAGCTGCAGGTCCATCACCGCCGCACCGACGATCTCGATATGCGTGTCGCGCCACGGAGCAAGCGGCGGCTTTTCGCCCATGTATTCGTTGCCGACGTTGTGGCCGCCCACGTAAGCGCGTTCACCGTCCACCACCACGAGCTTGCGGTGGTTGCGGAAATTGAGTTGGAAGCGGTTGACGAACCCGGCATGGGTGGAGAACGGCTTGGCGTGTACGCCGCCGTCAATGAGCCGCTGCACATAGCGGCGAGGCAGCGCGTGGCAGCCGATGCTGTCGAAAAGAAAGTAGACGCGCACCCCGGCCCGCGCGCGATCGAGCAGCAGTTCGGCGAGTCGGCGGCCAAGCGTGTCGTCGTGCACGATGAAGAACTGCACGATCAGCACCCGGCGCGCCTGCGCAATGGCCGCAAAGATGGCCTCGAAGGTTTCCGCGCCGTTGACGAGCAACCGTACGCGGTTGCGTGCCAGGCACGGTGTGCCAGTTAGGCGCGGCAAAGCCTGCATGCAGGTGTGCTGCGGCGCGACCACGCTCGATTCATGGTCGCGCAGGCGGCGCCAGTCGTCGGACAGGGTGATTTCGCGCAGGCGGGCGTTGTGAAAGCGCCGCGCATCCACATAGCCCGCAAAGGTGCTCCGCCCGAAGATCAGATACGGGATCAGCGTGAATTCCGGCAGCGTGACCAGTGAGATGGCCCAGGCGATGGCGCCCTGGGACGTACGCACGGTCAGCACGGCATGCATGGCCGCGAGCACGCCCACGGAGTGCACAAGAAAGAGAAAGGCGGCAAATGCGGTGGTGTTGGTCAGCATCGAACGCAGCGGGAAGAGGGCGCACCGTGGGCCATTTTGACACGCTCCAGGTGGCGTCGGACAAACACGGATACTGCCTCGGCTGATATCTCGCGTAGTCTGACCGTGCAGTCTGTCCAGGCACGCCGCATGCTGGTGTGAAGTGGACGTCCTCTCGACTTGCCGTACCCAACACGACATCGAACATGCAAGGGCACCCGAGGAACCACCCGACCGCGTCTCTGCGCGCCTGGTTCACCTGCTTGGCCATCGCGCTGCTGAGCGGCTGCGTCAGCCTGCCGGAGCACGTGGATCGCCCTGTCACGACGGCGCTGCCGAACGCCGAGTCGGCCACGTCGCTTGGGCGGCTTGCGCAGTCAAATGCGCCGTCGGCGGATGTGTCGGGCTTCCGGCTGATTCCGTCGGGCGAAGAAGCCTATGCCACATTGCTCACACTGGCCGACCGGGCAGAACGCACGCTGGACTTGCAGTACTTCATCATTGAAAGCGACAACAGCGTGCGCGAGTTGATGCGTCATGTGTTGGCGGCTGCCGAGCGCGGCGTGCGTGTGCGCATGCTGGTTGACGACCTGCATAGCGACGGGCGTGATCTCGCGTTCCTCAAGTTCTCGTCGCACAAGAACATCGATGTACGCCTGTTCAACCCGTTTCCGGGCGGGCGGATGTCGAATCTGACACGGTATCTGAGCGGCGCGGCTGAGTTCCGCCGCGTCAACCGGCGCATGCACAACAAGGCCTTCATTGCCGATAACGCGCTGGCCGTGACGGGCGGGCGCAATCTGGGCGCCGAATATTTCACGCAAAATCAGACCACCAACTTTGTGGATCTCGACGTGCTGGCCGCGGGGCCGGCGGTGCGCCAGTTATCGTCGGCATTCGATGCGTACTGGAACAGCGAATTCGCCTATCCGGTGCAGGCGCTGGCGCCCGAGCCGAGCACGGCGCATCCACCCGAGCCGAAGGACGGCAACTATCCGCCGCCGGTGACGATGCCGCATCGGCCGGAAGGGCCGCCGCAGCAGATCGACGTGCCGACCCGGCCGGTCGACATGGGGTCCGGTTCTGCCAAGCCGGCATCCGACCAGACCGATCTCGCCAGCCCGGCGCCGGAGCAGCGCCTGCCGCTCAAGCCTGCCCCGCGCGACTGGTTCCTGGCCGACCAGATCGCCCGTGGCCGCCTGCGCCTGGAGTGGGCGCCCGCGCAGGTGATCGTCGATCGTCCGGCCAAGGTGTCGGGTGATGACGTGGAACCTGGTGGCGAGCGCCTTGCCCAGACGCTCCTGCGTCTGATTGACGAGGCCGAGCGCGAGGTGGTGCTGATCTCGCCGTACTTCGTGCCCGGCAAGCGCGGCGTCGAGGTGGCCAAGCGCATGCAGGATCGCGGCGTGCGCCTGCGTGTGCTGACCAACTCGCTGGCGGCGACCGACGCACCCATCGTGCATGTGGGCTATGCGAAATATCGTGGCGAGCTGGTCGACGACGGTGTTGAACTGTACGAGCTGCGCCCGACCCTGGGCGATCGCCCGAAGATGATCGGCACTTTTCGTTCGTCGCAGGCGAGCCTGCATGTGAAATCGATCGTGGTGGACCGCAGCACGCTGTTTGTCGGCTCGATGAACATCGACCCGCGCTCTATCGGACTGAACACGGAAACCGGGTTGATCATCCGCAGTCCGGTGCTGTCGGAGGCGGTAGCCCGGCTGTTTGACGACTCGGTGCGCGACAGTGCCTACCGGGTGACCAAGGATGATGGCCACTTGCGCTGGACCACGCACGAGAACGGCAAGGAGGTCGTCGTCGATCACGAGCCGGAGGTGGGCCTGGGCCGCCGGACGTGGATCCAGATGCTGGCGCCATTGACTCCGGAAGAACTGCTGTAAGCGGCTCCAAAAGAAAAACGCCGCGAAGTTGCGGCGTTTCCTGACTCAGGCCAGGGTTTTCCCGGCCCTCGCTTCATTACATCTTCTGCTTGGTGTTGTCAGCCGCGTTTTCCAGCTTCTGGCCACCGGTCTGGAGGTCCTTGCCCATGCCCGCCATCGTGTTGCAGCCAGCCAGAACGGCGCAGCCCAGGGCCAGCAGTGCGATCAGTTTCTTCATCTCGATCCCCTTGTGAGCCGTGCGGTATCCCGCACGATGTTCGCGTGATTGCCACCCCAGCGGTGGCGCAATCCGCATTTTAGTGCGACCCCGCGTACGGGGGGTGCGTCGGCCGCATCTTTTTTGCCTTCTTGCATATCACTTGCGGCGCATCCCGGACATTCGGGGCGCAGCCCTCTACTTCTGCCGTCCGCTGCCGTTAGCACCTTTGGGAGTGAACAGGGTGCCTGAAGAGGGGCGCAGGGACGGGATCTCGGCGCCGCACGGCCCAACCATGCAGGAGAAAAACACATGTGGAAGTGGATGGACACAAGCATTCGCACGCGGCTGACGTTTCTGGTCGCGGTATTTGCAGTGATGATTGCCGTGGTGGGCTTCGCGGGCATCACCACCGGCCGGGCGACCAATGACGATTTGCGCGCGGTGTATCTGGAAGACGCCAAGGGGTTGGACCTGCTGGCCAAAGACACCATCAACCTGCTGTGGGCGCGCATCCACCTGACCAATTTCGATTCGGTCTCGTCGCCGGAAGAACTCAAGAAGCTGCTGGCCGATGCGCACACCATGGTCAACTCGGCCAACGATGCCTGGGCCCAGTTCATGAAGCTGCCCATTCCGGAGGCCGACCGCGCCCAGCTGCAAGCCGCCGACGCCGCACGCACCAAGTTCGTCAAGACCGCGCTGGAGCCGGCCATTGCCGCGCTGGAGCGCAGCGACCTCACCACGTACCGTGAGCTGAACACGAACCTGGTGCCGAAGCTCTTCGTCGATTACGACACGGCGCTCGGGCCGCTGGTCGGGGCGCGCTTCAAGTACGGCCAGCAACGCTTTGACCATTCCCAATCGCGCTACGCAATGAGCATCTGGATTTCGGGTGGCTTGCTGGCCGCCGCGCTGGTGCTGTCGGTGGTGGCGCGTGGCGTACTCGGCCGCACCGTGGTGCGTCCGCTGGAGCGCGCCATTCAGGTGTTCGAGCGTATGGCCTCCGGCGACCTCGCCACCCGAATGGAAGGCCAGACCACCGCTGGCCGCCGCGATGAGACCGCCCGTCTCATGCATGCGGTGTCGTCCATGCAGACGAGCCTGCAGCAGATCATCGGGCAGGTGCGCACCGGCTCGGATTCGATCGCCAGCGCCACCAAGCAGATTGCAGCCGGCAATGCGGACCTCTCGCAGCGCACGGAGCAGCAGGCCTCGTCGCTGGAAGAAACGGCGTCGAGCATGGAAGAGCTGACCAGCATCGTGAAGCAGAACGCCGACAACGCGCGTCAGGCGAGCACGCTGGCAGTCAGCGCGTCGGACATCGCCGTCAAAGGCGGAGAAGTCGTCGGCCGCGTGGTGGACACGATGGCCGGCATCAACGAAAGCAGCCGCAAGATTGCGGACATCATTGGCGTGATTGAAGGCATCGCCTTTCAGACGAACATCCTGGCGCTGAATGCGGCGGTGGAAGCTGCCCGTGCAGGTGAGCAGGGCCGTGGCTTTGCCGTGGTGGCAGGTGAAGTGCGCAGCCTGGCACAGCGCAGCGCCACGGCGGCCAAGGAGATCAAGGAGCTGATCGGCGATTCGGTGGGCCGTGTGCAGAACGGGTCGACCCTGGTGGCCGAAGCCGGCACGGTGATCGACGAGGTGGTGGTGGCCGTGCGCCGCGTGACCGACATCATGGGCGAGATCAGCGCTGCGTCGGAAGAACAGAGCAGCGGCATCGAGCAGGTCAACCAGGCCGTCACGCAGATGGATCAGGTGACGCAGCAGAATGCGGCGTTGGTCGAACAGGCCGCTGCGGCGGCGGAATCGCTGGAAGAACAGGCGGAGGCGCTGCGCAGCGCGGTGGCGGTCTTCCGCGTCGAGCACGCATAAGAAGCACGCGCCAACACCAATGCCCTTCCGCCTGACAGGCGGGAGGGCGTTTTCCTTTACGGCATCAGATCGCGCGCGCGCTCGGCAATCACGTCTTGTGTGTCGTCGATCCAGCGGGCAGGAAACGGTTGCGAGAGCAAATAGCCCTGGATCACGTCGCACCGGCACGCCCGCAAGGCATGGAGCTGTGCGGCGGTTTCCACGCGCGTGGCGATGACGGGCACGCCCGCACCATGCGCGGCAGTCACCAGGCGTTGCAGCACCGCGTGATCGCTCGCGTTGGTCACTGCGTTGACGATCGCCTGGTCGAGCTTGACCTGATCGGGCCGGAACGTTGCCAGGCAATCGAGGCTGTGCGCGGTGGCTCCAAAGTCTTCCACCGCCACGCGCGCGCCGCACGCGTGCAGGGCTTCCACCGCTTTCTGCGCCGAGCCGTTGGCACGGTGCAGCGTGTGTTCCGATATCTCGAAGACAAGCCGGGTGGTCGGCACCGCGTGGCGCGCGGCAATGTCGCGCACGACGTCGCTCAATTGCGGATCGAGCAGCTGCGCAACCGACAGGTTGACGGCTGCATGCACGCCCGGCTGATGCCGGCTGTTGCGTCCTGCGCGCTCGGATTCTTCGCGCAGCAGTCCGGCCAGCATCTGGGCGGCGCTGTCGAGCACCCAGTGGCCAACCTCGCGAATGTCGCCGGTCTGCTCCAGGATCGGCAGAAATTCCGCCGGTGCCACGCCTCCCAGCTCGGGTGAGCTCCAGCGCAGCAAGAATTCGTAGCCGACGATCCGTCCGTCGGTCAGGCTCAGTTGTGGCTGCAGGTTCAGGCTGAACTGGCGGCGTGCAAGCGCGTGGCGCAGTTGGGCGGCCAGGCGCGGGTGCTCGGCGATGGCGTCGTATCCGTCGGCGCGGGCGACGTTGGTGCCCGTGCCTGGGGGCATGGCCGCCGGGGCATACAGCGCGGGGCTGGGTTCGGCACCGTGCTGAACACCTTAGAGCGCCCGGTCGGCCTGTTCAATCAGCCGTGCCGCATCGGAGGGCATGCCCTCGAAAAGCGTCATGCCGATACTGCAAGAGCAGACCAGCTCGTAACCATGCGTGATGAAAGGTCGCGTGAGTGCCGCAGAAATCCGCCGCGCCAGATCGTGTACATCCTGTGCCGAGACGAAGTCTGCGCAGGCAACGGCAAAAGTCTCGGGGCCGATGCGCCCGACGATGGGTGCGTTGCCATCCGCGGCGGGCACGCTCAGTGCCTCAAGCCGCGATGCACATTCGGCGATGACCTCCCGTGCTGCCAAGGGCCCGAGCGTGTTGGTCGCCTCGGCAAAATGGTCGAAGCCGATCAGCAGCAGGGCGCCGATTGCATCCTGGCGTGCGGGCTGAGGCATGGCAGCCAGCAGTTGGACGAATCGCCCGCGGTCGGGCAATCCGGAGATGGGATCCAGACTCGATGGCGCGGCAGACCTTGCGCGGCTCATAAATGGGGATCGTCCTGCAAATACCTTTAAAACGGAAATGCGTGCGCTCGGGGCGCCGTCAATTGTAATGCTTTGTCACAGGTAAGCCTGCGGCATCATAAGCCTAAAGGCAGCCATGATGGCCGTTTCCCAGCATCTTTTCGCGTGGACCAGGCGAACGCCTTTAACGTTTAACGGTAATTAATTCTGATAAAAAAGATACGAATATCAGTTCTGTTTCCACGTTACACCATGCGCTGCCCACCCCAAAGCAACTGTTCATAGATAAAGCACTGCAGCAGCATCTTTTGGGCGGCGACCAACTCGACGAATTCCACGCCATATTGATACACGTTGGGCAGGTCGGCCGGTTTTTCACTGCGCACCAGCGCAGCAGCCACCAGTTCGGAATGGTAGTCGCGCGTTTTCACCCGGAAGCGCAGACGCGCCGGTGCGCCGCTCACTTCCAGCCGATGCGCCGAGCGGAACGACGCGCCCGTGGTGCTGATGTCGGAGATATGGATCATGCGTGGCGGGTCGCCGCTCACCAGCATCTTGCCGACCACGTTGGCGCGCACGCGCAGCGATTTGCGCAACGCGCGGTTCTTGATCCGCCGCGGCGGCGACAACACGACGTATTCGAACGGGATGCGGCACACCGCCATCACCGTGCATTCGAAGCTGGCGATGCCCTCGCCCGAGAAAGCGTGGACTTCCACCAGTTCGTCCTTGACCGGCATGACCGTGCGGCCGCTGTCGGTGGGCATGGTGATGAGCAGATGGCGCTGCGGGCTGTAGCCCATCACGCGCGCGGCACCCTTGGTCTGGCCGGCGCCTGCGGTCAGGCGCACGGTCAGCATGCCGCCGGGGCGCAGGCCCAGCAGTTCCATGGCGATCGTGCGTTCACCGTCAGGGTCGTCGCCCATGTCCGGGAACATCGTGTTCGGGAACTGCGTGTTTGCAAACGCCGGTGCAGGCGCGGGCGTGCCGTCCGCCAGCCGATGCGGGCGGTGCAGCGTGCACAGCAGGTCGATCTCCTCCGGCGAGTGGATGACGTCGCCCTTCGGGACGAGCAACTGCCCGTCGGCGTCAAGCATCGGCCACGGCAGGGGAATCGCAAGCGGAATGTCGAGAGGTTGAAGTTCGAGCATGGCAATGGGGAGCCAACAGCCGCGCAGGGCCCCACGTTTCTATACGGCCAAATGTTGCACAACTTTAAGCGCACTTTATTGTGCAGGGTCGGTGGCACGCGAGTTGCAGCCCGGGAGCCATGATCGAGCACAATGTCGGTTCCAAAGTGGATGGGGTGGGCACGCGCATGACGTCTCGGCGGCATTTCTGGGCGGCGGTGGAGCAGTTTGCTCGCTATGTCGTCATCGGCGGCGGCGCAACGCTGGCGCACTATGTGGTGCTGTTCGGGCTCGTGCAGGTGGGGGTCTCGCCGTGGCGGGCGTCGGTGGCGGGCAGTGTGATCGGTGCCACGCTCAATTACTTCATCAGCCGGCAGGCCGTCTTCAACAGCACACGTGGGCATATCGGCGCGATGGTGCGCTTCGGCCTGGTGGCCTTTCTCGCGTTGGGGTGCAATGCGACCATCATGGCCGCCGGCCTGGGGATCGGTTTGTATTACCTGATTGCGCAGGTGTTCGCCTCGTCCATCACGGCCATCTTCAACTTCCTGGTGCACCGGTACTGGACGTTTCGTGACGCCGATGCCGTCGGCGCGCCAACGGAGCCGCAACCGACCATCGTGCCGGCACGGCCCACGCACAACGGGCCCTGAGGCGCTGCCGTGCGCGTTAATGCCGGCTGGCCGGGCTCTGCACGCCGGCGCCAGTTTCCGTAGCGAAGGTCACGTCGCCAATGCCGTCAGCGGGCGGGACGGGGGCATCGTCCCGCAGGCGCTCCACCACCAGGTGAATTTCGATCACATCGGCCACGCCGGACGCCTCCAGCGAGACAAGTGCCGCCAGTTGCGCAATCGCAAACGTATCCGCGAGCAGCGGCGTATCGTCGTGGAGATCGCCGGCAACGCGGGCAGTTGGGGTCTTGCCGGCCGTGCGCGTGGGCTGCTGCGCCGTTTCACGTGCGCGATAGGCGAAATAGGCGTCGGCAAAGTGCACGCGGTGCGCGTCGAACACGCGCACTGCGGCGGTAAGGGCATCGTCCACCCAAGCTGGATCGACTGGCGTCGTTCCGGGCTCGGTACCTTCGGGCAGGCCCGCTAGCTTGAGCGCATACCGATGCGTCTGCGTGCCGGGGGCGACAAAGCTCAATTCCATACGACCTCCCACAACCGCGTGCGTTGTTGCCGCGGCTCGCCGTGTTTGAATTCGCCCCCCTGAAGCGATATTGAAGAATAGTAACGGAGCCGCCCGTTTTCGCGTTTCGTCCTTCCGGATGAGGTTGGGGCCTTGTTTTCACCTTAAGACATTCACAATGTGGAAATTGCGGCCCGCCGGCGTGGCAAACGGTTGCGTGTTGGCAGTGTCTACTCGACCTAACCGAACGGCTAGCAGCTTCGCGGCGGGGGGACGGTGTACAGTTGTGAAGTGTCCGGCGACGCTGGGCAAGAGTCGACAATCGACGTCGACAAACGCAGACGGGAATGACGCGGGGCGCGTTTCCTTCGCGTCATCTCGCGCACGAGGGGACCCAAAGCGCGCTCGCGGTCCATGTCCCCTCGCGGGAAGGGATTGCCCCGTTAACTCGCGGCTTCTATAGTCCGCCTCGATTCGTGCGCTTGCAACGCACCAAGGTCTGTCAGTGCCAGCTGCCAACTGGTCCACGCAGACCACGAGACCGGTTACGGGGATCACGCCAACGGCCACCGCGCGCCCCCGACGCGACCATTGCGTCATAGGGTTCCCGGCGGCGCGATGGCCACCACATCAACCACCCCCGGGACTGCCGCATTCGCGAAACAGCATCGCCATGCTTGAGGACGACCACTTGTACAAGGCTGCGATCGAACATTCGCCGATAGGAATCGGCCTGTGCGCGCCGGAGGGTCGCTTCCTCGACGTGAACCGAGCGCTGTGCGCGCTGACCGGTCACGAAGCACAGGCGCTGCGCACGCGCGATCTGTTCGACCTGTGCCACCCCGATCACACTGAACGCACGCGACACGGCATCGAGTCGCTGCTCACCGGCCAGCGCGATGCGCTGTCGATGGAAACGCGCCTGGTCCGTCAAGACGGCACCACCGTCTGGGTGCAGACCGACGTGGCGGTGGCGCACGATCACGGCAACCAGCACCTCGTCGTGCAGATGCAGGATGTGACCGCGCGGCGCCTGGCGCTGGAATCGCTGCGCGCGTCGGAGCAACGGCTGGCCTATGTGCTGGACGGTGCCGGGCTGGGTACGTTCGACTGGTCCACGCGTGCGCGGCATGTGTCGTTCAACCGCCGGACGGCCGACATGCTCGGCTACGAGCCGACCGATCTGTCCAACGATCCGGATGCGTGGTTCGCCATGGTGCATCCGCAGGACGCCGCATTGAGCGCGCGGCGCATCTATCGCCATATGCGCGGTGATGCCGACAGCTTTGAAATCGAGCAGCGCATGCGCGCGCGCCATGGCCAATGGATCTGGGTGGCTGCGCGCGGGCGCGTGACCGAGCGTGATGCCCGCGGCATGGCCACGCGCGTGAGCGGCACGCTGCTCGACGTGACAAAGCGGCGCACGGCGCTGGACCAGGCGCACCACCTTGCGTTGCATGATCCGCTGACGGACTTGCCCAACGCACGTTTGCTTCGCGATCGCCTGTTCGTCGCCATTCAAGCGGCGCGTCGCGCGCGCGGTCAGGTCGCCGTCGTGTTCATTGATCTCGATCGCTTCAAGCCCGTCAACGATGAGTACGGCCACGCGGTGGGTGATCTCGTCCTGAAGGCCACGGCGATGCGGTTGCGTAGCGGGCTGCGCGCCTCCGACACGGTGGCGCGCCTGGGCGGCGATGAATTTGTCGCCGTCCTCACGCATTGCGCCACGCGCGACGATGTGACGCAAACCGTGGAGCGCCTGATCGAGCAATTGCAGACGCCGTTCCGTGTGGAAGGCCATGTGCTGTCGATGGGCGTGAGTGCCGGCGTGGCGCTGTATCCGACCGACGGGCGTGATGCGCAGACGCTCATCCGCAATGCCGACGCTGCGATGTATGAAGTCAAGCGTGCCGGTGGCAACGGCCTGGGTTTCCATGCATCGCTCAACTACGAGCGGCTGATGGGCATGCGATCGCGCGATCGTGATCTCGACGGCGAAGCCGACGCCCGCTAGTCCATTACTGCGCGCTAAAACGAAACGGCCCGCCGCAAGGCAGGCCGTCTTTCTTCAAGCGTTGCAAACGCTCAGGTCTTAGAACGTGTACCGCAAGTACAGCTCGTTCAGATCGGTGCCGGGGTTCGGGCGCTTGATCGACGCGTTCGACAGGTGTTCGAAGCGGTAGCCCATCTGGAATTGCTGCTTGCTGCCAAAGGCCACGCCCACGCCAATCATGTCGGAGAACTGGAAGGCCGTGCTGAAATAGTGTTCATTGGACGTGCTGACGTGCGACAGCAAGCGCGGGCCGACACCAGCTTCGATGAACGGTACCCACGAACCGCCGCGCTTTTCAAGGCGGAATAGCGGCGTCACGCCGAATTCGGTGATGTTTTGGCGGTTGGTGCCCTTGGTCGAGCGCCATTGGCCCAGCGCGACTTCCCAATCCAGATTCACGAACCAGCCTTCCGGGTTGCCCCAGTGGAAGCCCGAGTCGAAATCCAGGTCGACGCCGTATTTCTCGATGCCGTGCTTGTTGTCTTTGCCGTAGATGGCGCGCACGGACGGGTCAGCCTGAGCGGGCAGGGCAGCAAACAGCGTGGCGGCGCCCAGGGCGGCGGCCAGCAGCTTGGCGGAACGGGGAAGCGCGGATCGGATCATCAGAGAGAACAGAATCAGTTGAGCGGCGCGCGTGAATCGGGGCAACTGCGTCGGCAACCACGCGCGCGGCAGACGTGGTGGCAGGCAAACAGACGGTCTGGATGGCACCGAGCGGGCTTGCAAGGCATCGGGCAACGCAATTTGCGCGCCTGGTGCTGCATCAGCCGGCCCTGATGATCCGGGCGGTCTGAAATAAATTCCATCGATTATAGGGGGAACTATCCGACTGCGTGCGGCCTTACGCACAAGGGGACATTGCCGGTGGCGAAACGTTGGCGGCCACCGGCACTAAGAGAAGGGTTATTGCGCGGCTGGCGTGGATGCCGGCTGCAGCGCTGCCTTGCCGACCACCGGTACTTCGCCGTGCCAGCCACCGCCCAGCGCCTTCACCAGCAGCACCGCTGCCGAATACTGCTTGCCCTGCAGCGTGAGCAGCGTGCGCTCGGCGCTGTAGGCCGTGGCCTGTGCTGTGATGACTTCCAGGAAGCTCACGGTGCCCGCGCGATAGCGGTTCAGGTTGAGCTGCGCGGCTTCCTGCGCGGCCTTGACGGCATCGGCCTGTACGCCAAATTCCTGCGTTTGCCAGCGCAGCGCGGCCAGGTTGTCTTCGACATCCTGGAAGGCCCCCAGCACGGTCTGGCGGTACGTTGCGACGGACGCATCGTAGGCAGCGCCGGCCTTGTCGACGGCGGCTGCACGCGCGCCGCCATCAAACAGCGTCGCTGCCAGGGTTGGGCCGATCGACCAGACGCGGCTGGGCAGTGTTGCCAGGCGCGTGAGCGTGTTGGCCGCCAGGCCGGCCGAGGCACCCAGCGTAAGCGTCGGGAAGTACGCGGCCTTGGCCACGCCGATCTGCGCGTTGACAGCGGCCATGCGTCGCTCGGCGGCGGCGATGTCGGGACGGCGCTCCAGCACTGCTGATGGCACTTCCAGCGGAATGGCAGGCAGGGCCGGCAGGTCGGCGGCGCTCGCAGCAGTGGCTGGGGCCAGCGAGAACTCCGCCGGCGGTTTGCCGATCAGCACCGCAATGGCGTGCTCAAGCTGCGCCCGCGTGACTTCGGTATCCAGCAGCAGCGCCTGCGACTGCTTGAGTTGTGTCTGCGCGGTCAGCACGTCGGAACGCTGCGCCACGCCCACGGCGTACTGGTTTTGCGTGAGTTTCAGGAAGCGCTCGTAGTTCGCCACCGTGCGTTGCAAGACGGCTTTCTGGGTATCCGTGACACGCAATTGAAAATAATTCTGCGCAAGCGTCGCCTGTGCCGACAGCAAAGCGGACGATAAGTCGCCTGCGCTGGCTTGCGCGCTCGCCTTGTTCGACTCAACCGTCCGGCGGATGCGGCCCCACAGGTCCAGTTCCCAGCTGGCGTTGAGCGACAGGCTCTGCGAATTGAGCAGGCTTGGGTTGCCGGTCGACAGGCTGCCATCCGGGTTGACCGACGTGCGCACTGAACGGCTGCGCGTGGCTGACGCATTGGCACCCAGCGTCGGGAAGAACGAAGCCTGTGCCGATTGCACCAGCGCCTGGGCCTGGCGGTACTGCGCCTCGGCCACCAGGATGTTCTGATTGGCGGCGGCCACTTGTTCTTCCAGCGCGTTCAGTTGCGGGTCGTTGAAGATCTCCCACCACTTGCCGCGGGCAATGGCGTCGCTCGGATCGGCGACTTTCCAGTCGCCGGCTTCCTTGTATTGCTGCGGCACTTCGGCATCGGGGCGCTTGTAATCGGGCCCGACCGCGCAGGCGGAGACGAGTGCGCACGCGGCCAGCGCGAGCAACGAGGTACGGAGGGCTTGAGTGCCTCTTGTCATGTTCAGCTTCCTTGCGAATCCAATGCGGGCAGCGGTGCGTCCTTGCTGCGGCCGGCGCGGCGCAGGCGCAGCCGGTCGAGCGCCAGGTAGACCACCGGCGTGGTGTAGAGCGTAAGGATCTGGCTGACCAGCAGCCCGCCGACAATGGAGATGCCCAGCGGCGTACGCAGCTCCGCGCCGTCGCCGTGGCCCAGCGCCAGGGGCAGGGCGCCCAGCAGCGCCGCCATCGTCGTCATCAAGATCGGCCGGAAGCGCAGCACGCAGGCGTGGAAGATTGCATCCGCCGGGCTCATGCCCTGGCTGCGCTCCGCCTCCAGCGCGAAGTCGATCATCATGATGGCGTTCTTCTTGACGATGCCGATGAGCAGAATCACGCCGATCAGCGCGATGATCGAAAAGTCCGTGTCGGTAATGATCAGTGCCAGCAGCGCCCCCACACCGGCCGAGGGCAGCGTAGAGAGAATCGTGATCGGGTGGACGTAGCTCTCATACAGCAAGCCCAGCACGATGTAGATGGTGATGAGCGCAAACAGGATCAGCACCGGCTGACTCGAGAGCGAATCCTGGAACGCCTTCGCGGTGCCCTGGAAGCTTCCATGCACGGAGGACGGCACGCCGATGCGGTTCATCGCGTCCTGGATGTCCTGCGTTGCACCGGACAGCGATGCCCCCGGCGCGAGGTTGAACGAGATCGTGCTTGCCGCAAACTGCCCCTGGTGGTTGACCGCCAGCGCCGTGTTGGTGGGCTCGTAGTGCGAGAAGGTCGACAGCGGTACCTGCGCACCCGTCGAGGTGATGATGTAAATGTCACGCAGACCGTCGGGGTTCTGCCAGTACTGCGGCGCCGCTTCCATCACAACGCGGTATTGGTTGAGCGGGTTGTAGATGGTCGATACCTGGCGCTGCCCGAACGCGTTGTTCAGGGCGTTGTCGATATCGCTCGGGTTGATGCCGAGCGATTTGGCCTTGTCGCGGTCGATGACGAGCGACGTCTGCAGGCCCTTGTCCTGCGTATCAGTGTTGACGTCCGTCAGCGATTTCACCTGCGTGAGCGCCTGCTTGATCTTCGGGTCCCACGCGCGCAGCTCGTTCAGGTCGTCGGCCTGCAGTGTGTATTGGTACTGCGCGTTGCTGGCCCGACCGCCGACCCGGATGTCCTGCACCGATTGCAGGAACAGGCTCGCGCCGGGTTCACCCGCCAGCTTGCCGCGCAGCCGGTTGATGATTTGGTCGGCGGACATCCTGCGCTCGGCCAGCGGCTTGAGCTGAATGAACATCTGCCCGGTATTGCGCTGACTGCCGCCCGTAAAGCCCACCACGTTCTCCACCGCAGGGTCTTGCCGAACGATGGTGATGAAGTCGGTCAGCTTGGTGCGCATCGCCTGGAACGAGATCGACTGGTCCGCCTGGATGAAACCGATCACACGGCCGGTGTCCTGCTGCGGGAAGAACCCCTTGGGCACGATGATGTACAGGTAGACGTTCAGGCAGACCGTCGCCAACAGGATGAGCAGGGTAAGCCAGCTGTGCCGCAGCGCCCACGCCAGCGAGTTGCGGTAGATGTCGAGCAGGAAGGTGAAGAAGCCTTCGGTCTTGCGGTGAAACCAGCCGTGTTCTTCCTCGGCGGCGGGCTTGAGCAAGCGCGCGCACATCATCGGCGTGGTGGTGAGGGATACCACCAGCGATACCAGGATAGCCACCGACAGCGTCACCGCAAACTCCCGGAACAGCCGGCCCACGATGCCGCCCATCATCAGTAGCGGAATGAACACGGCGATCAGCGAAAAGCTCATCGACACCACCGTGAAGCCGACCTCGCGCACACCCTTGAGCGCCGCCTGCATGGGCCGCATGCCGTTCTCGATGTGGCGCGAGACGTTCTCGAGCACCACGATGGCGTCGTCCACGACAAAGCCTGTCGCCACCGTCAACGCCATCAGCGAGAGGTTGTCGAGGCTGTAGCCGCACAGGTACATCACCCCGAATGTGCCGATCAGCGAGACCGGCACCGCCACGCTCGGAATGAGCGTCGCCCGCACGTTGCGCAGGAACAGGAACACCACCATGATCACCAGCGCGATCGACAGCACCAGCGTGCGCTCTACATCCTTGAGCGAGGCGCGGATGGTGGGCGTGCGGTCCATCATCACATCGAGGTTGATCTGCGCGGGAATGGTGTTGCGCAGGTACGGCAGCACGTCGTTGATGCGGTCGACCGTGTCGATGATGTTGGCGCCCGGTTGCCGGCTGATGATGAGCAGCACCGAGGGCTTGCCGTTGGCCGAGCCGTAGTTGCGGATGTCCTGCACGCTGTCAGTCACTTCTGCCACGTCGGCCAGCCGCACCGGCGACCCTTTGCGCCAGGCGATGATGAGCGACTGGTATTCGACGGCCTTCTTTGCCTGGTCGTTGGCGTAGATGGTCCAGACGCGGTCGCCCGATTCCATCATGCCCTTGGGCTTGTTCGCGTTCGTGCTGGTGATGACGGTGCGCACGGTCTCCATCGAGATGCCGTACTTGTTCAGCGCCATCGGGTTCAGCTCGACCCGCACTGCCGGCAGCGAAGCTCCGCCGATGGAGACCTGGCCCACGCCGTTGATCTGCGACAGCTTCTGCGCAAGGATGGTTGAGGCCGCATCGTACAACTCGCCGCGCGACTTGGTGTCGGACGTCAGCCCCACGATCATGATCGGCGCATCGGCCGGATTGACCTTGCGATACGTCGGGTTGCTCGGCAGGCCCGAAGGCAGCAGGCTGCGCGAAGCATTGATGGCAGCCTGCACGTCGCGCGCGGCGCCGTCGATGTCGCGCGACAGATCGAACTGCAGCGTGATCCGCGACGAGCCGAGCGAGCTGGACGAGGTCATCTCGGTAATGCCCGCGATGCGGCCGAGCGAGCGCTCCAGCGGCGTCGCGACGGTAGCCGCCATGGTCTCGGGGCTGGCGCCCGGCAGCGAAGCGTTGACCGAGATAGTCGGAAAATCGACCTGCGGCAGCGGGGACACCGGCAGCAGGCGGAACGCCGCGATACCGGCCAACGCCACGCCAATGGTCAGCAGCGCCGTGGCGACCGGCCGCGCGATGAAGGTGGCGGACAGGTTCATCGTTGCCCGCCAGATTGGTTGGCGCCGGCGGCACCGTGGCGTCGGGCGGCGCGGCGCGCGCGCCAGTCACGCAGGCGTCCGCCCAGGCTGTCGAAGGCCAGATAGATGACCGGCGTGGTGAACAGCGTCAGCACCTGGCTGACCAGCAGGCCACCCACCATCGTGATCCCTAGCGGCTGGCGCAGCTCGGAGCCCACGCCTGTGCCCAGCATCAGCGGCAGCGCACCCAGCAGGGCGGCCATGGTCGTCATCAGAATCGGGCGGAAGCGCAGCAGACACGCCTGGTAGATGGCGTCGCGCGGAGCCATGCCCTGCTCACGCTCGGCCTCCAGCGCGAAGTCGATCATCATGATCGCGTTCTTTTTGACGATACCGATCAGCAGGATGATCCCGATGATGGCGATGATGCCCATGTCCTTGCCCGACACCAGCAGCGAGAGCAGGGCGCCCACGCCGGCCGACGGCAGCGTCGACAGGATCGTCACCGGGTGGATCGTGCTTTCGTACAGCACGCCCAGCACGATGTACATCGTGATGATGGCCGCAAGGATCAGCCACAGTTGGTTCGACAGCGACGCGCGGAACGCCAGCGCCGCGCCCTGGAAACTGGTCTGCATGCTGGCCGGCAAGCCGATTTCCTCTTCGACCGCATTGATGGTGTCGACCGCCGCGCCTAGCGAGGCACGCGGCGCCAGGTTGAACGAGATGGTTGCCGCCGGAAATTGGCCCTGATGGTTCACCACGAGCGAGCCCGGCTGTTCCACCACCGTGGCAAACGCGCCCAAGGGAATCTGCTGGCCGCTGCTCGATGCCACGTGCAGGTCATACAGCGATTGCGGCCCCAGCTGCATCTTCGGGTCCGTTTCGAGCACCACGCGGTACTGGTTCGATTGCGTGAAGATGGTCGAAATCAGGCGCTGGCCGTAGGCGCTGTACAGCACGCTGTCGACCGCCGCCATCGTGATGCCGTACACGGCCGCCTTGTCGCGGTCGACCTGCACGTAGGCGCGCAGGCCGTTGTCCTGCAGGTCGCTCGCCACGTCGCGCAGCTCGCGGGTCTGCTGCAGGCGTTCAACCAGTTTGGGCACCCACTTCGATAGGTTGTTCGGGTCCGGGTCTTCCACCGTGAATTGGTACTGCGTGCGGCTGACGCGGTCTTCAATCGTCAGATCCTGCACCGGCTGCATGTACAGCGAGATACCGGCCACCTTGGCCAGTTCGGGTTGCAGGCGCTGGATGATCTCGGTGGCATCGGCGTCGCGTTCATCCTTCGGCTTGAGGTTGATCAGCATGCGCCCGCTGTTGAGCGTCGTGTTCACGCCATCCACGCCGATGAACGACGACAGGCTCTCCACCGCCGGGTCTTTCAGCACCACCTCGGCCAGCTTCTGCTGCCGCTCCGCCATGGCCGAGAACGAAATCGACTGCGACGCATCCGAAATGCCCTGGATCACGCCCGTGTCCTGCACCGGGAAGAAGCCTTTGGGCACCACCACATACAGCAGCCCCGTCAGCACCAGCGTGCCGATGGCCACCAGCAGCGTCGTCTTCTGCCGGTCAAGCACCCATTGCAGCATGCGGCCGTACCGCGCGATGACGTTGTCGAAGAACGCGCCCGCAGCGTGATAGAAGCGCGATTGCTCGGCTTCGGGAATGTGCTTGAGCAAGCGTGCGCACATCATCGGCGTGAGCGTGAGCGACACCACGGCCGAGATCAGGATCGATACCGCCAACGTGATGGCGAACTCGCGGAACAGCCGCCCCACCACATCGCCCATGAACAGCAGCGGAATCAGCACCGCGATGAGCGAGAACGTGAGCGAGATGATGGTGAACCCGATCTGCTTGGACCCCTTGAGCGCGGCTTCCATCGGCGGGTCACCCTCTTCGATGTAGCGCGCGATGTTTTCGATCATGACGATCGCATCGTCCACCACGAAGCCGGTGGCGATGGTCAGCGCCATCAGCGTGAGGTTGTTGATCGAAAAGCCTGCCAGGTACATCACGCCGAACGTACCGACCAGCGACAACGGCACCGCCACCGCCGGAATGACCGTGGCCGGCACGTTGCGCAGGAACAGGAAGATCACCATCACGACCAGCGCCACCGCCAGCATCAGTTCGAACTGCACATCCGATACCGAGGCGCGGATCGTCGTGGTGCGGTCGGTCAGCAGCGATACCTCTACGTTGCCGGGCAGCGTTTCCTTCAACTGTGGCAGCAGCGCCTTGGCACGGTTGACCACCTCGATCACGTTGGCGCCAGGCTGGCGTTGCACGTTCAGGATGATGGCGGGGGTGGTGTTGGACCAGGCGGCCAGCTTGCTGTTTTCGGCGCCGTCAACGATCTGCGCCACGTCGGTCAGGCGGATGGGCGCGCCGTTCTTGTAGGCGACGATCATCTTGCTGTACTCGGCGGCCGACTTGAGCTGGTCGTTGGCGTCGATGGTGGAGGCGCGCATCGGGCCGTCGAAGCTGCCCTTGGCCCCATTGACGTTGGCGGTACCGATGGCGGTGCGGATATCGTCGATCGACAGCCCGAGCGCCGCCAGCGCCGACGTATTGGCCTGGATGCGCACGGCGGGCCGCTGCCCGCCGCTGATGCTGACCAGGCCAATGCCGGGCAACTGCGACAGCTTTTGCGCGATGCGCGTGTCGACGAGGTCTTCCAGCTTGGGCAGCGGCATCGTGTTGGAGGTGATCGCCAGCGCAAGGATTGGCGCGTCGGCCGGGTTCACCTTGCTGTAGATCGGCGGCATCGGCAGGTCGTTCGGCAGCAGGTTGCCGGCCGCGTTGATGGCCGCCTGTACTTCCTGCTCGGCAATGTCGAGCGAGAGCGACAGATCAAACTGCAGCGTGATGACCGAGGCGCCGCCCGAGCTGGATGACGTCATCTGCTTCAGGCCCGGCATCTGCCCGAACTGGCGTTCGAGCGGTGCGGTGATGGACGACGTCATCACATCGGGGCTGGCACCCGGGTACAGCGTCGTGACCTGGATGGTCGGGTAATCGACTTCGGGCAGCGCAGAGAGCGGCAGCATCCGGTACGCCACCAGGCCCGAGAGCAGGATGGCGACCATCAACAGCGTGGTCGCCACAGGCCGGAGGATGAAGATTCGGGAGGGATTCATGCCAGCTCGGAACAGAAAACTTCGTCAGGCGCGTGCACGCAATGCACGACTCAGGGCTTACGGTTTGGCGGCCGGCGCACTCGCGGCGGGTGCTGAAGCACCACCCTGGCCACGGCGATGACGCCCGCCCTGATCGGCCTGGCCGGCGGCGGGGGCGCTTGCGGCGGCGGCTCCCGGCTGGATCACCTCAACCGGCGAGCCGTCGCGCAGCTTGTCGGCACCGTCGATCACCACGCGCTCGCCCGGCTGCAGGCCTTGCGCCACCGACACACGATCACCTTCGGTCACGCCCAGCTTGACCAGGCGCAGCGCCACCTTGTTGTTGTCGCCCACCACGTAGACGAAGGTGCCCTGCGTGCCGCGCTGGATGGCGGCACCCGGCACGATCACCACGTCGCGCAGCGTATCCACCCGCATGCGCACGTTCACGAACTGATTGGGGAACAGCATCGCGTTCTGGTTCGGGAACTGCGCACGCAATTTGACGGTGCCCGTGGTGTTGTCGATGGTGTTGTCCACCGTCATGAGCACGCCGCGCGCGAGCTGCGTGGTCTGGCCGCGGTCCCACGCTTCCACCGGCAGCTTGTCGCCGGACTGCAGGCGCGGCATGACCTTGGGCAGGTTGTCTTCGGGAATGGAATAGATGACCGTGATCGGGTCGATCTGCGTGATGACCACGATGCCGTTGGTGTCCGACGCATGCACGATGTTGCCCGGATCGACCTGGCGCAAGCCAACCCGGCCAGATACCGGGGCGGTGATGCGCGTGTAGGAGAGCTGCACGCGCGCGTTGTCGACATTGCCCTGGTCCAGCTTGACCGTGCCGTCGTACTGACGCACCAGCGCGGCTTGCGTATCCACCTGCTGCTTGGAAATTGAATCCTGCGAGAGCAGCGTCTGATAGCGCTGCAAGTCGAGCTTCGCGTTGTGCAGCAGCGCCTGATCGCGCGCTAGCTGACCTTCCGCCTGGGCGAGCTGCGCCTGATAGGTGCGCGGGTCGACCTCTGCGAGCAGGTCGCCGGCCTTGACGGTCTGCCCCTCCGTGAATGCCAGGCGCACGAGCTGGCCGTCCACACGTGTCTTGACCGTCACGTTGTTGACCGGCGTGACATTGCCCAGCGCCGACAGCACCACGTTGATGTCGCCCTTGATGGCCGTGCCGACCATCACCGGCATCGGCTTGCCGGCCATCGCTGCGCCGCGCCCGCCAGCGCCTCCTCGCCCACCCGGGCCGCCTGCGTCGCGATACTTCGCGTGATAGACCGCGTAGCCGATCAGCACCAGAAGAGTGATCACCACCCAGATGCCCCAGCGGCGGCGCTTGCCACCCTCGCGCGGGGGCGGCAGCAGCGTCGGAGACACCTCGTTGGGCGTCTCTTTCCCAGCATGCGTACGGCGACCTGCGTCGTCAAATTGGCCGGGCTTCTGGTCCTTGGGATCGGACATATTGGCGTTCCTGTTCTTAGCAATATGGGGACGAGCGCACATGATAGCGGGCGCCCGTTCCAGTCAGACCGCAGCTTAAAGGCAACGTCTTTGGGCTGAATTAGTCGCGCAGCGGGTTCTATTACGTGAGATTACAAACCCATTGCGGTGTTACCGCGCGAAACAATATGGTGAAAGTGCGCGCCATTCGTGGTGGCCACAGTCGCTATCATGAGCACACCTTCCTGCGTCTACCAGACACTCCACCAGACAGATGAGCGGCACCAAGATCCTGGTCGTCGATGACGACGTCGAACTGCGCGACCTCCTGCGCGAATACCTGACCCAGCAGGGCTTTGCCGTTTCCGTGCTGCACGACGGCGACGGGCTGGCTGCCCGGCTCGAACGCGAGCGCCCCGCGCTCGTCGTGCTCGATCTGATGATGCCCAAGGTGGATGGCCTGTCGGCCCTGCGTGACCTGCGCGCCCGCAACGACGACGTGCCCGTCATCCTGCTCACCGCCCGCAGTGACGAGATCGACCGCATCATCGGCCTGGAGATCGGCGCCGACGACTATCTCGGCAAGCCGTTCTCGCCGCGCGAGCTGCTGGCCCGTATCAACGCCGTGCTGCGCCGCCGCCTGACCGTGCCGGCCTCGGCCCCGGAAGACCGCGACAGCTTCAGCTTCGGCCCGTTCAAGCTCAACTTCCGCATGCGTACGCTGTTTCGCGGCGACAGCGCACTCTCCATCAGCGATACCGAATTCGCGCTGCTCAAGCTGCTGATCGGACATGCGATGCAGGTGCTCACGCGCGAGCACATCGTCGAGCTGATGTACGGGCCCGGCAGCGGCGTGTCCGACCGGGGCATCGACGTGCAGATCTGGCGCCTGCGCCGCGTGCTGGAAGAAGACGCCCAGCGTCCGCGCTACATCCAGACCGTGCGCGGCCGCGGCTACACCTTCGTGCCGGACGAGCGGGAAGAGGTCAATGAAGTTCAGGGCTAGATTCGACACGCTGTTCGGCCGGCTGGCCGTGCTGATCGTGGTGGTGCTCGTGCTGAGCCATTTCTCGTGGCTGGGCGTGCTGCGCGCGGAGCGGCGCGAGCGGCAGTTCCAGGCCTCGGTAGATCAGATGGCGTTCCAGTTGCAGGCCTTTCAGGCAGCGATGGATGGTCACCTGCACGTGAAGCTGCCGGATCTCGTGACCGAAACCGATGAGCCGCCGTCGGGCGACGCGTCGTCGGCATCGGACAAGTCTGCGGAATTGGTGCGACAGCTTGCGCGCCGCTTGCCATCGGACACGCAGTTGCGGCTGGAAGCAGGGCCCACGCCGCGCGTGTTCGTGCGCTTTTCGCAGCGCAACAAGTGGATTGCCATGCCGCTGGTGTGGGTGCATGCGCCGCCCAGCATTTCGGCCGTGGTGCCGGGCGTGATGGTGGTGCTGGCGATTGCCATTGCGTTCTCGCTGTTTGCGGCGTGGCAGATCCAGCGCCCCGTGCGCGAACTGGCCGATGCTGCGGGCGCGCTGGCACGGCGTCGCTACGTGGCACCGCTCAAGGAGCGCGGCCCGTACGAACTCCGCCAGTTGACCGTCCAGTTCAACCATATGGCCGCTGACCTGTCAGCCGCCGACGAAGAGCGCAACACTATGCTGGCCGGCATTGCGCACGACCTGAAGACGCCGCTGTCACGGCTGCGCCTGCGTGCCGAAATGCTGGCCGACCAGAAAGCCGGCGCGGGTATCGAACGCGACGTCGAATCCATGTCGGCCATCGTCGAGCAGTTTCTCGCCTACGCGCAAAGCGGCGACAGCGAGGCGCGCGAGGTGTCGGTCGACCGTCATCTGCGCGGCCTGGTGCAGCCGTTTGCCGAGCAGGGCAAGCATGTCGCGCTCGATCTGCATGCGGGGGACCGCTTCCGCCTCAAACCGACCCATCTGGAGCGCATCGTCGTCAACCTGCTCGACAACGCGTTCGCGTATGGCGCCGAGCCTGTCAACGTGCGCACGTCGGCGGACGAGACCGGCTACACGCTGACGGTGGAAGACCACGGCGCGGGCATCCCCGTTGCCGACTTTGATCGCGTCATGCGGCCCTTTGTGCGCCTTGACCCCGCGCGCGGCGGCAATGCGCATTGCGGGCTCGGCTTGGCGATTGTCGATCGCCTGGTGCGTCATCTGGGCGGTGATCTCACCGTCGGGCCAACGGCCACGGACGCGCCATCGCCGGGTTTCCGGGTCACCATGCGGTTTCCTGTCTCGACTGCGGCGGCTTGACCGCCCGATCGCCCGACTGACATACGGGCGTGCGATTGCGTAAGCTATCCTAAGCGAGGCAAGCACGCTTGTTGCGTGCGCTCACCAGAACTCCGGGAGGAAACGCATGAATCGCGCTGTCTGTCTCGTCAAGGATGCTGGCCAGGCCCGCATGACCGCCGCCGTTGCCACGTGTGTGCTGGCGATGGGTCTGGCAGCCTGCTCGTCGCCGATGCCTCCGTGGGAGCCGCCGCGCACGATCATCCAACCCGCGCCCCCGCCGCCGAGGCCCGCACCCGCGCCGCCTACCCCGCTGCCACCGTCGCCTGCCATGCAGCCGGCGCCCGCCCAGCCGCCGGCCTACGCGCCTCCGCCTGCCGGCGACACCGAACCGCCACGCGCAACGCCCGGCATGGCGAATCCGGCATCCACGTATTGCCTGCAGCGCGGCGGTCAGCTTGAGTTTTCCACGCGCGCCAACGGCGCTGAAGTGGGAACCTGCGTCAGCCCCGGCGGCGACGAATGCGAGGAATGGGCGTTCCTGCGCGGCAGTTGTACGTGGTGAGTGCCGGCAGTCGCCGCAGGTAATGAAAAGGGCCGCAGATGTTGCTGCCCTTCTTGTTTGGGGGATGCGATTGGTTTGGAGAGGCTTACCGCCGCGCCACCACCACCTTGTCGGCAGATTCAGCCACCAGCCGCATCGGCACGCCCGCTTCCTGCAGCTTCTGCCACGTCGTGCGGCGCATGAATGCGTAGGCGGGTGGCCCGTCGGTCCAGCGCTTGATCCATGCGTCCGTGGTGGCAACCACCTTGTTTGGCTCCAGGCCGGCGCCCATTTCCAGCTCGTCAAAGCCCGAGACCAGCGTCATCGGCCGACCGAGGTAGTAGATGGCGGTCTGGTCCAGCCACTCGACTGAGTAGAACGGTGTCTCGGCGGGAATCGGGCCCGTCGCATTCAGCGTCTTTTCGATGACGTCGCGGGCAGACAGCGCGTCGCGGAAGATCTCGCTGGCGTTGAGAATGCGGTCCCAGCAGAACAGGGCGGAGACCGACAGCACGATCACGGCCACTGTGCGCCGCTGCCAGCGCAGCGCCACGAGAGCGGCCAGCGTGCCGGCAGCCAGCATGGCCATCACCTCGCGCAGCGCCGGCATGGCCAGCGCAACCTGTTCGGCGGGCATCTTGGCGCCGGCCTTGGCGCCGATCATCGGCACGGCAAACCATAGCCCGATGGCGATCAGCAGATTGACGCCCAGCGACCATGCGACCGCGCGGGTCGGCATCTTCTCCAGCGCCAGTGCCAGCACGATCGCCAGCGCGGGGAAGGCCGGCACGATATAGCCCGGCAGCTTCGAGTTCGATGCCGAGAAGAACAGGAAGATCATCCCCGCCCACGCAATCGACCAGCGCATCAGGTCAAACTGCCGCGTGCCGACAAACAGATCGGCCGCGCGACCCACCCGACGTCCGATGGCTGCAAACAGCAGCGGCGTCCACGGCAGCAGCCCCGCCGCGCCCACCGCGATGAAGTACCACCACTTGCCGCTGCGATGGTGCTCGTTAGTCAGGAAGCGCTGGAAATGCTCGTGGATGAAGAAGAAGTTGAAGAACTCCGGGTTGCGCTGCTGCACGATCACGAACCACGGCACCGTGGCGATCAGGTACAGCGCAAGGCCCGGGAGCCAATGCATGCGGCGGATCAGCGCCCAGTCGCGCGTCATCAGCAGATAGGCCACGCCGATCAGCCCGGGGACGACCAGCCCGATCAATCCTTTGGTGAGCGTCGCGCCCGCCAGCGCCAGCCAGACCACCAGCATCCACGCGAGCCGCCCACCACGGGATGCACCGGGCCGCTGCGCGAGCGCAAAACCGCACGCACCGACGGTCAGGAAGAAGCCCACGCCCATGTCGAGCGTGATGACCTGCCCGAATAGCAGATACAGCAGCGACGAGGCGAGAATCGCTGCGCCGGTTGCCGCCGCCCGCCCACCGCGATAGGCCGCCAGCGTCCAGGCCGTCATCAGGATGCCGCCCAGGCCGAACAGCACCGGCCACAGGCGCGCTCCCCAGGCGCTGACGCCGAATGCCTGGAACGTGGCAGCCGTCGTCCAATACTGCAGGGGCGGCTTCTCGAAATATTTGAGATCGTTCAGGCGCGGCGTCACCCAGTCGCCGGAGACCACCATCTCGCGCGGGATCTCCGCATAGCGGCCTTCATCGGGTCGGAACAGGGTGGAGCGCTGGAACAGGTCGTCCGTCCACAGCGCGAGAAACACGCCGATGAGAGCGACAACGATCAGCGCCATCCATGGCGAGCGGCGGGCAGAGACTAGGCGGGATTCCATGCGGGGGCGGCGATAGCGAGCACGGTCGGAAAGGCTTGGATTCTAGTCGATGCAGGGTTAGCGGATGGTTAGCCTGGCCAAATGTCTTGCCCCTGACCTGTAGCGCGTATGAACAAAGCCCAGCTCGACAACGATTACGCCATCCACATTGCCAAGCATTGCCCGACGGCGACGATCTTCATCCCGTGCGTCAATGGTCTGAGCCACAACGAAGCCGAAGATGCGCGGCGCCGATGTGCTGCTGCATGCCATGCTGGCTCGGTGACAGAGCGCGGGATGGCGCTTTGCCCGACCCGTCAGTAGGGTCGAATCGTTGCAACTTGTTGCGGTAGCATTGCGCTTGCCGGCGATCCTGCCGGTTCAGTACGTCTTCAGGGCGGGGTGAAATTCCCCACCGGCGGTATGCGGACCGTGTGTCCGTGAGCCCGCGAGCGCCTTGCATGCGCCTGCATGCAGGGGTCAGCAGATCCGGTGAAATGCCGGGGCCGACGGTCAGAGTCCGGATGGAAGAAGATGTGCGGAACAACACGCTCGTGCTACAGGAGCACGCCTGGCTTTGTGCCGGGCTGCGCCGCTGCATGGCTCGCGCGTGTTTGTCTGCTTGCCCTGGAACGTCTTGTCGCCAATCTTGCGAGGAGCGTTTCCATGTTGTCCACTCAGCAATCCCCTGCAGTTCACCCGCCCGCATTGCTTGCCGCGAATGTGGCCTTTGATGCCATCGAAGCCCGCTTCGATCCGGCCGACATGCCTGCGCGCATGGCCGCCGCGCTCGATGCAGTTCGGCTTGGCGTGCCCGTTGTCGTGCTCGACGATGCCGATCGCGAAAACGAGGCTGACCTCATCGTCGCCGCCGACAAGCTCACGCAGGCCAGCATGGCCATGCTGATTCGGGAATGCAGCGGCATCGTCTGCCTGTGCCTGACGGCGGAGAAGAGCGCGTCGCTCGGCTTGCGTCCGATGGTGGAAGACAACCGCAGCCAGTACGGCACGGCGTTCACGGTGTCGATCGAAGCCCGCACCGGCGTGAGCACCGGCGTATCGGCGGCGGACCGTATCACGACAATCCGCGCGGCCATCGCGCCGGATGCCGATACGCAATCGGTTGTCAGCCCGGGGCACGTATTCCCGCTGGTGGCAAAGGAGGGTGGCGTGCTCACGCGCCGCGGTCACACCGAAGGCTCGGTCGACCTGGCACGTCTGGCAGGCTTGCCGCCGGCCGCAGTGCTATGCGAATTGATGCTGCCCGACGGCACCATGGCGCGCCGTGACGACGCGGTGCGCTTCGCCGATCAGCACAACCTGCCGGTGCTGACCATTGAAGATATCGTTCAATATCGGGAGCAGATGGAGCGCGCGGTCAGCTTTGTCTGACGACCAGCCGGCCGCGCGAGAGAGGTGACGCTGATTACCGCTTGAGCGCGGCTGCTTCCTTGGCGAGCGCCGTGATGCCTGCCCAGTCGCCGGCAGCGACCTTGTCCTTGGGCACCATCCATGAGCCGCCCACACACACCACGTTGGGCAGCGCGAGGTAGTCGGGCGCGCTTTGCGGCGTGATGCCGCCGGTCGGGCAGAAACGCACATCGCCGAACGGCCCGTAGATCGACTTGAGCATCGGGATGCCGCCAGCCGCTTCGGCCGGGAAGAACTTGAGCGTCGTCAGGCCGAACTCCAGCGCCAGGATCAGCTCGGACGGCGTGGCGATGCCGGGCAGCCAGTCCAGTTCAGTCTTCCCCTGTGCCGCGGCCAGCATGGGCGTAATGCCCGGCGATACCGCAAACACCGCACCGGCATCCTTCGCCTGCTGGAAATGCTCCGGCCGCGTGAGCGTGCCGGCACCGACGATGGCGTCGCTGCCCAGGTCCTTCACCACGGCCCGGATCACGTCCAGCGCTACCGGCGTGCGCATCGTGATCTCGAACGTGCGGATACCGCCCTCGTACAGCGCGCGGCACACCTTGACGCCTTCATCGACAGATTGGAACTGCAGCACCGGGATGACCGGGCCGGCCTTGACGACGGAATCGATACCCACAACGTTCTCCTAGATCAACATCAACGGAACAAGCTTAAACGACGGTCGCCAGCGCCAGCGTGAGCAGCAGCGCGACGATCGAGATGATGGTTTCCAGCACCGTCCACGTCTTGAAGGTCTGCGGCACGGTCAGGTTGAAGTACTCCTTCACCAGCCAGAAGCCACCGTCGTTCACGTGCGACAGGATCAGCGACCCCGCGCCGGTGGCCAGCACCATCAGCTCCGGCTTGACGGCGGCGCCCGAGGCGGCGGCGATCGGGGCGACGATACCGCAGGCGGTCGTCATGGCCACCGTGGCCGAACCCGTAGCGATACGGATCAGCACGGCCACCACCCAGCCCAGCAGCAGCGGCGACAGATGTGCATCGGTGGCGACGGCCACGATGGCCTTCGACACGCCCGAATCACGCAGGATCTGGCCGAAGCCGCCGCCCGCACCCACCACCAGCGTGATCGTGGCGATCGGTGCCAGACACTCGTTGGTGAACTTGAGGATGGTCTCGCGGTTGAAGCCGCGTGCCTTGCCGAACGTGTAGAAGCTCACGATGGCGGCAATCAGCAGGGCCATCACGGAGTTGCCGGCCAGCTTCAGGATGTCGTTTGCCAGCGTCTTGGGCGCGACGATCAGGTCGGCCCAGCTGCCGATCAGCATCAGCACCACCGGCAGCAGGATCGTGAACAGCGTCACGCCAAAGCCCGGCAGCTCGCGCTTCTGGTCGGCTTCAACAAATTGGGCGGCCAGCGGGTTGTTTTCGTCCGGCTTGACGTAGCGCGAGACCAGCATCGCCCACAGCGGACCGGCCAGGATGGCAGTCGGCAGGCCGACGATCAGCGCATACATGATCGTCTTGCCGATGTCGGCCTGGTAAGCCGTCACGGCCAGCAGCGCGGCCGGGTGCGGGGGGATCAGGCCATGCACCACCGACAGACCGGCCACCATTGGCAGGCCCACCAGCAGGATCGGCGTACCCGTGCGCTTGGCCACGTTGAACGCAATCGGGATCAGCAGCACAAAGCCGACTTCAAAGAAGACCGGCAAGCCGATGATGAACGCCACGACCATCATGGCCCAGTGCGCGTTCTTCTCGCCAAAGGCACTGATGAGCGTTTTGGCGATGCGCTCGGCACCCCCTGATTCCGCCATCATCTTGCCGAGCATCGTCCCGAGGCCCACCACAAGGGCGATGTGGCCGAGCGTGTTGCCCACCCCGGTTTCGAACGCCTTGACGATGTTGCCCATCGGCATGCCAACTACCACGCCCAGCACAAGCGAGACGACGATCAGCGTGACGAACGGGTTCAGTTTCTGGACAGCAATCAGGTAAATCAGTGCGACCACCGCTAGCGCGGCGGTCAGCAATAGCGAGTTGCCTTGCATCGGGACCATCGGGTTTCCTCCTCAGGGATATTCACGGCTCTTGTTGTCTGGGCGCCCCGTCGTGCAGGGCGCCTTTACGAAAATGCGGATTACGGCTTCTTGTACGCCACGCAATCGACTTCAACCTTGCAGTCGATGACCATGCTCGACACCACGCAGGCGCGCGCGGGCGGGTTGGCACCGAAGTACTCCTTGAACACCTTGTTGAACGACTGGAAGTCGCGCGGGTCATCCAGCCACACGCCACAGCGCACGACGTGCTCGGGCCCGTAGCCCGCTTCGGCCAGGATGGCGAGCACGTTCTTGATGGTCTGGTGCGATTGCTCGACGATGCCGTTGCCGACCACCTCGCCGTTCACCATGGGCGTCTGGCCCGAAACGAACAGCCAGCCGTCTGCGCCGGCTGCGCGGGCAAAGGGGAGGTGCTGGCCACCGGTGCCGGTGCCGCCTTCAACGCCAATTCGGGTAATCGTCATCGCTACGTTCCTTCTTTCAAACTTGCAAACAAAACTTGGATTCAGTGAGTTTCCGCGGTCACAGCTGCGTGCGCACGGGGCCCACGCTTGAGGAAGCGGCCCGCCCGATGCGGCTGCACCGCGCCGTCCTGATATGACAGATGGCCGTTGACCCACACCGCCGCAATGCCCGCCGCCGGTTGCTGCGGGTCGGTAAAGGTGGCGACATCGCGCACCGTTTCGGGGTCGAACAGCACGAGATCGGCCCAGTAGCCTTCACGCACCAGGCCGCGTTCGGTCAGGCCGAAACGCTCGGCGGACTGGCCTGTCATCTTGCGGATGGCGGCTGCGAGCGAGAGCAGCTTGCGCTCCCGGCTGTAGTAGCCGAGCACGCGCGGGAAGGCGCCCCACAGGCGCGGATGCGGCTTCGGATCGTTCGGCAGGCCATCGGAGCCGATGACGGTGGCGGGGTGGGTGATGATGCGGTCCAGATCCTGCGCGGACATGTTGTGGTACACGGCGCCGGCCGGCTGCAGGCGGCGCGCGGCGTCCACCAGGTCGGTGCCCCACGCGGCCGCAATCTCCTTGAGCGTCTGCCCGGCCATGCTGGGTTCGGGCTCCGACCATGTGATGAAGATGTCGAATTCGTCCGTCACCTGCTTGAGGTCCAGCGTGGACGAGCTTGCGGTGTACGGATAGCAGTCGCAACCCACCGGCTGATAGCGCTGTGCACCTTCGATGGATTCCAGCACCTCGCCCGCGCGGCCCCAATTGGCAGCGCCTGCGCATTTCAGGTGTGAGATCACCACCGGCACGCGCGCATGTTTGCCGACGCGGTACGCCTCGTCCATCGCATCGAGAATCGCCGCAAATTCGGTGCGCAGATGCGTCGTGTAGATCGCGCCAGCTTCGGCCAGCGGCTCCGCCAGGCCCATCACTTCTTCGGTGGTCGACGCAAAGGCGTTGGCGTAGGCCAGGCCTGTCGACAGGCCGAGCGCGCCGTGGTCGAGCGCCTCGCGCAACTGTGCGCGCATGCCTTCAACCTCGCCAGCGGTGGCGGGGCGGTCGAGGCGGTCCAGATGGTTATTGCGCAGTGCCGTGTGCCCGACCAGCGCGGCAACGTTCACAGCGGGTTGCGCGCGCTCGACGGCGTCCACGTACGATGCGAAGGTCGGGTACGCAAACGCGCTGGTAGGCCCCAGCAGGTTCATCGGATCGGGCGGCTCGCCCTTGAGCGTGGCCGGCGACGCGCTGATACCGCAGTTTCCGACGATGACCGTCGTAATGCCCTGTGACACCTTGCACAGCATGTCGGGCGTGCGGATCACGTTGGTGTCGTCGTGCGTGTGCACGTCGATGAAGCCGGGGGCGAGGACGCGGCCTTCGCCAGCGATTTCCTCATCGCCCAGCCAGGCGGTGGAGTCCGATGTGGCGATGGCGGCGATGCGGCCGTCGGTGATGGCGACGTCGAACAGCGTGGCCTCGGGGTCGTGGCCGCTGCCGTCCACAATGCGGACCTGACGGATGACGGTGTCGTACTGCTGCATGTCAATCTCCGAGCGGCTGACGATTGCCGCCGCCGCGATGCGCATCGAGCACGTACTTGATGCGCCGTAACAGTTCCTTGCTGCGATCGGCTTGCTGCAGTGCGACTTCGGTGGCCAGCAAGTCGATCATCATCATCATGGCGTAGCGCGATGACGACGGCTTGAAGATGAAATCGGTTTCCATGGCCTGGATCGGCAGCAAGACATCGGCCAGCGCCGCCAGCGGCGAGCCGATGGCCGTGATGGCGACGATCCTGGCGCCGTACTCGCGCGCGATGGTCACGCTGTCGATGACCTCCGGCACGTGGCCGGTCACGGAAAACACGACCACCACATCGTCCGGGCTGAGCGTGGCCGCGACCATCCGCTGCAGCATCGAATCATGATAGGTGGTGACCGGCCGTCCCAGGCGGGCCAGCCGGTAGCGCATTTCGTCGGCCATGGTGGTCGAGCCACCGCCCATGCCGAACACGGCAATCATGCGCGCCGCCACCAGTGCGACGGCCGCGGCGCGGAATGCCTCCGGCTGCACCAGGGCGCGGTTGGCTTCCAGCACGTTGCTGATGTCGGCCAGGATGCCGTCTGCGCTGGACGGCGGGCGGTCCGCGCCGCCATCCAGAAAGCGCTGGCCGACTGCGGCTGCCTGCGCTAGCTTGAGCTTGAGTTCGCGCACGTCACGGCAGCCCATCGCCTTGGCAAAACGGGTGACGCTAGCCTCACTCACGCCGGCGCGTTCGGCAAGCGTCTGGATGCTGCCGGCGGCGGCCTCCGCGATGTCGCTCAGGACGGTCTGCGCGACCTTCTGCTCGGCGGGGCGCAGTTCAGCGGCACGCTGGGAGAGTCGGGTCACGATGTCCATCGGTTCACGCATGGGGTCGGGCTTAGGGTCTCGCATTCTGGCCCCCGGTAGTCGTCCGGATAGCGGCTTTGAGAGTGTTTTGGTACTTTGTAACAGGCTGGCCCGGAGAATAGTTTCGCCACTATCATTGTGTCAACCCGATGTTTACCCCCAAAGGAACACGAGTCGATTCCCATGAGTGATACAAAGTACCAAGGAGACGCCAACGCTGTCGTCAACCCGCTCGACAAGGGCTTGGGTGCGTTGGAAGCCGCATGCGCGCCGGAGCAGATCGCTGCCCAGCGCTGGAATGTATTGAACGAAGACCTGAACCTGCCCGCAGCGGTGCTCTCGCAATCCCGCGTGGAGCACAACCTGGCGTGGATGCAGCGCTTCGTGAGCGAATACGGCGCCAAACTCGCGCCGCATGGCAAGACGACGATGGCGCCGCGCCTGTTCCAACGTCAGTTGGCCGGCGGTGCGTGGGGCATCACACTGGCAACGGCGCACCAGACGCGCATTGCGTACGCCCACGGCGTGCGTCGCGTGCTGATGGCCAACCAGCTGGTGGGCAAGCGCAACATGGCGATCCTCGCCGAGTTGCTGGCCGATCCGACGTTCGAATTCTTCTGCCTGGTGGATGCGGCGGATCAGGTCGATCAGCTTGCTGCCTTCTTCGGTAAGACGGGGCGCCCGATCCAGGTGTTGATCGAACTGGGCGTGCAGGGCGGCCGCACGGGCGTGCGCGACGATGCGCAACTGCAATCGGTGCTCGATGCGCTCACGCGTGCCAATGGCGCCGTCAAACTCGCGGGCGTCGAAGTCTATGAAGGCGTGATCAAGGAAGAAGCGGATATCCGCACCTTCCTGCAGCGCGCCGTGAAGGTGATGGGTGATCTGGCAAAGGGCGGGCGCCTGCAACGCACGCCGGCCGTGCTGACCGGTGCCGGTTCGGCTTGGTACGACGTCGTGGCCGAAGAGTTCGCCAAGGCCAATATCGGCCAGCCGTTGGATGTGGTGCTGCGCCCGGGCTGCTACCTGACGCACGACGTGGGCATCTACCGCGCGGCGCAGACCCGTATCGACGCCAACAACCCGATTGCGCACAAGATGCGTTCGAGCCTGCTGCCTGCGCTCCAGCTTTGGGCCTATGTGCAATCCGTGCCGGAGGCTGAGCGCGCCATCATCGCAATGGGCAAGCGTGACGCCGCATTCGACGCGGGTCTGCCACTGCCAGTGCTGCATTTCCGCCCAGGTGACAAGACGCCGTCAGCCACGCCGGCGCACTGGGAAGTCACCGGCATGATGGATCAGCATGCCTACCTGAAGATCGCCCCCGGCGACGACATCAAGGTCGGCGACATGATCGCCTTCGACATCTCGCACCCGTGCCTCACCTTCGACAAGTGGCGCCAGATTTCTGTCGTTGACGACGCCTACAACGTGGTCGACGTTGTGCAGACCTACTTCTGAGCGGGGCCGCCCATGGCAGACATCCTCGCCTACGGCGAAGCGTTGATCGAATTCAACCAGGCGGATTCCGGCAGCACGTCGTGGAATTTCGGCTTCGGCGGCGATACGTCGAACTTCTGCATTGCCGCGGCACGGCAGGGCGCACGCACGGGCTACATCAGCGCGGTGGGCGCCGACCGCTTCGGCCAGGCGCTGCGCGGGCTGTGGCAGGACGAAGGCGTGGACCACACCTACGTGCACACCGACACGCAGGCGCCAACGGGCCTGTACTTCGTTTCGCACGATGCGCGTGGTCACCACTTTGACTACCTGCGCGCGGGCTCCGCAGCGAGCCGCTTCCAGACGGCGCAGTTGCCGTTGCAGGCGATAGCGGCGGCCAAGGCGTTTCACCTGTCGGGGATCAGCCTGGCGATCAGCGATACCGCATGCGACGCCGGTTTGGCGGCGATGGCCCATGCGCGGGCGGCGGGTGTGCTCGTCTCGTTCGACACCAACCTGCGCTTGCGCCTGTGGCCGCTGGCGCGTGCCCGCGCCGTGATGCAGGAAGCGATGCGAACGTGCGATCTGTGCCTGCCGAGTTGGGATGACGTGACGGTGTTGCTCGACTGCCATGACCATGACGGCATTGTCGATACGCTGCTCGGCTGGGGCGTGAAGCTGGTGGCGCTCAAGATGGGCGCGGAAGGTTGCTATGTGGCCACACCGGAGTCCCGTACGCTGGTGCCGCGTCATACGGTCAATGCTGTCGATGCGACCGGCGCGGGGGATTGTTTTGGTGGTGCGTTTGTGGCGCGGATTGTTGCCGGAGATTCGCCGGTAGAGGCGGCGCGGTATGCCAATGTGGCGGCTGCGATTTCTACAACGGGGTATAGCGCTGTGGCGCCGATTCCGCGGGCGGAGGTGGTGCGGGCGGCGTTGGGTCAAGTTCAGGCTGATTAGGCGCTGTTGGTATGTCCCTTATTTCATCCCCTGCCGGGGCTGACTCACTTTCTTTGTCTTGCCAAAGAAAGTAAGCAAAGAAAGGCGCGCCCGAAATGGCGACCCCCTCCTTGAATTTATGTCGCAGAGAGGGAGCGCAGGCAACTCGCTTCGCTCAAACAGGCCTGCGCCCTTTCTCCTCTCTGCAACAGAAATTCAAGGCGCCATCTAGGGCAGGGTACGGCCAAACCGTCGTGTGCCTGTGTTGGTGCCCAGTTGTGT
This sequence comes from Ralstonia sp. 110700041-2, assembly GCF_056280165.1. Lineage (NCBI taxonomy): Bacteria > Pseudomonadati > Pseudomonadota > Betaproteobacteria > Burkholderiales > Burkholderiaceae > Ralstonia > Ralstonia sp. 110700041-2. The sequence goes on from NZ_JBSFAI010000003.1 coordinate 347,237, forward strand.
TCTTGTTGGGTAAAGAAAAACGCCACCGCGTATTTGCGGTGGCGTTTTTTCTTGCGCATCGTGTGCTTACTTCCCCGGCACCAGATGCACGCGCGACTCGGTCGCCGCTTCCACCGCCTTGCGCGAATACAGCAGCGGGAAGTACTTGCCCTTGAGCCACAGCGGTGCCAGGTCGCGGTAGTGCGGGCTGTCGGGGTTGCCGGACTGGCCGGGCAGGTTGACGGCGCGCGAGTTGTCCCACTTGCCGACGTCCACCACCGTGCGGAACGAGGGGCCGTTCGTCTGCAGGAAATCGCTCGCGCGATACGTGGATTGATTCGGCGTGTAGGGGCTGCCGCCTTCGGGGGTGGGGCCGACGTTGAGCTTGGCGCGCGTTGCCTCGTCGACGATGGCGGTGAACGGATGGGCGTTCAGGTTGTGATGCAGCTGGCCCCAGTTCCACGCTTGCGGGTTCGGGCCCTGGCGCTTGACCATGTCGGTCCACGCATTCTTCAGGCTGTCGAGCAGCACGGCATCGCGTTTGGCGGCGGCTTGCTGCGGGTCTTCGCCGAACTTGCGATCGCTGCCTTGCGGGTGCTCCAGCGTGTCGAGCATGACGTCGGTGTCGGGCGCGGCCATTGCTTCGGCGCTGGCCTTGGAAAGCACGGCGTTCTTGAATGCGCGGCCCAGGTGATGCGTGAACCAGACCTCATGCAGCGCGGCTTGCGGAGAATCCGCCAGCATGGTCGCGTTCCAGCCCTTGAACAGATTGAGCGCAGCCTGCGTGTCGGCGTCGTCGGACGACAGCGGCGCCAGCAGGGCCGTCAGCCTGCGCGCCGGGATCGACACCATGTCGTTCTGCAGGCGCATCGAATCTTCGATCGACACTTTGTCCAGCTTGGACAGCACTTCGTCAATGCGTACGTGGCGCGAGCCGTTGGTCCACTCAAAGCCGAGTTTGCGTTCGCGGTACGGGTAATCCGCCGGCAGGTTCATCTCGTTGGACGAGGTGAAATAGCCGGACTTCGGGTTGTAGCTGCTGGGCAGTTGGTCGCCGCGCCAGAAGCCGGCCCATTCATAGCGGCCGTCCCCGGGCACTGGCAGCAGGCCGTCCCAGTTCGGGCGGATCGGGGCGAGGCCGCCCGGCACCCAGCCGATGTTGCCCTTCGTGTCTGCGTAGACCTGGTTTTCCGTAGGCGCACCCCAGTTCATCATGGACTGCCTGAACTGCGCGAACGTGCGTGCGCGCATGTAGCCGACCGAGCCGAAATAGGGTGACATGCCCGGCGACAGCCACGCGGAGCGCACGGCATACGCGCGGTGCTTCTCGGCATCGATGTAGATGACGGGGCCGTGGCGCGTGAAGGTCAGGTCGACGGGGCGGGATTCACCGCCGCGCACCTTCACGGTTTCGTGCAGCACGATGAAGGGCTCCCAGCCGCCGTTGTAGCGGTACTCGCCGTTGTTGGCCGGGTTCAGTTCGTAGACGTACAGGTCTTCTTGGTCGATGTTGAAGATGGTCAGGCCAAACGCCACGTGCCCGTTGTGCCCGATCGACACGGCCGGCAGCGAGGGCTCGCCGGCGCCGATGATGTCGAGCGTGGGCGTGCTGACATGGGCGATGTAGCGCAGGCTGGGTGCCGAATACGCGCGGTGCGGGTCGTTGGCCATCACGGCGCGGCCGGTGGTGGATTTGCCCGGCGCGATCACCCAGTTGTTGCTGCCCTCCATGGTCTCTTCAAGGTTGGCAGCGGCTGCCACGCGCGTGCTGTCGACGTCTACGCCCTTGAGGGATTCGGGCGTGAGGCGCGCGCCCTGCGTGGCAAGCGTGAAGACCCTCAGCAGATCCTTCGGCAGGCATGGGTCCAGGCCTTCGGGCAACTGGGTTTGCCAAGCGGGCTGCAGGCGGAAGCGGACGGTGTCGTCGGAAAGGTTGGCCTTGCAGGCCACGTTGGCACGTGCAACTTCCGATTGCAGATTGCGCGTCAGGCCGTGGCTGCGGATGCGCACCACGTCTTCCGGTGCCCAATGCGCGGGCGCGTAGTTGAGCTTGCGGAACTCGAACGGCATCTGCTCCGGATGCTTAGCCAGCCAGTCGACATACGCGTTGATGCCGGCCACGAAGCGCGTGGCAATGCGCTGCGCATCGGGGCTGTAGTGGTTCCATTCGACCTGCATGTCACCGCGATAGAGGAACAGCCGCGTGGCGCGATCCTGTTCCACATAGGCCGGGCCGAACACTTCCGAAAGCTGACCCAGGCCCCGGCGGCGCCACAGGTCGATCTGGAACAGGCGGTCTCGCGCGGCGTTGAAGCCTTGCGCGAAAAAGCCGTCGTCTTCGCTCCTGGCATAGATGTGCGGCACGCCCCAGCGGTCGATCAGGATGTCGGCGGGCTTTGACAGGCCGGGCACGGCGATGGTCTGGGCGGCAGCTGTGTGCGCATCCTTGGCAACGGCCTGCGCGGAAAACCCGAGTGCAACGGCAGACAGCAGAATGGAAAGCGAACGGATAGGCATGGCGATGCAGTCTCCTCTCTGAGCCCGGAATGCCAGCGCAGCCCAGATGGGCAACTAGGTTCAGGCGTTCTTATGGATGCAGCAGACAACCGCGAGCGCGGCTGATGGGAAGGGCAAGCTAGCCGATCGTGTGAGCGGGTGCTGGCAACAGCTAGGGGAGAGATGCCCACCGATCGGCACAGGCCTATGAGTATGCGGATGCGCCGCCACTTGCGCCAATGACTTTTGTTCAGTCAACCATTCCGTCACGGCATGGTTGCCGATGTGTCACACCAGCGTTTCAGGCCCGGTCTTGCGATGCACATTGGCGGCCAGCACGTGGCCCAGTTCGCCCGGGAAAATCGGCTTGGTGATGACGGATTGGTACCCGGCCTCCTTCGCCGCCTTCAGGCGGATCGGGTCGGCAAATGCCGTCACTGCGATGGCGGGCAGGTCGGTCCAACCGCGTTCGCGCACGGCCCGCACTAACTGCATGCCGTCCATGCCCGGCATGGCGAGGTCGCTGACCAGCGCATCGAACGGGTAGGCGTTGGCGACTGCATGTTCCAGCGCATCGAGTGCGGCCGCCCCGCTGGATACGGTGACAACGTCGGCCCCGTAGCGCTCGAGCATCAGCGCGATCACGCCGAGCGACTCGGGGTTGTCATCCACTGCCAGCACGCGGATGCCGTCCAGTGTCGGCACGCCCGTCCCCGCGACGAGGCCCGGCGTGCGGTTGGCCTGTTCGCCCGGCTGCGCGGCATGCAGCGGCAACGACACGGCCATGGTGGTGCCACGGTCCGCACCGCTGCTGGCTGCCGTGATGCGGCCGTGGTGCAGTTCGACGAGTTGTTTGGCAATCGCCAACCCCAGCCCGAGCCCGCCGTGCCGACGCGTGCTGGACAGGTCCGCCTGCTGGAACCGATCAAAAATATGCGGCAGGAAGGTGGGCTCGATGCCGATGCCGGTGTCGCGCACGGTGGCGACCACGCCTTCGGGCGCCGGATGCACCGAGAGCCGGATGTGGCCGCCCTCGGGCGTGAACTTGACGGCATTGGCCAGCAGGTTCCAGAACACCTGCTTCAGGCGCCCGGCATCGCCTTGCAGCATCGGCACGGGCAGGAATTCGGTCTCGATGGTGATGTTCTTCTGGCGCGCCATCGGCTCGATGGTCTCGCGCGCGCGTTCCAGCACGTCGGCCAGATCTACGGGGCCAATCTCCAGTGGAACCTTGCCCGAAAGGATGGCCGACATGTCGAGCAGGTCGTCGATGAGGTGGACCTGCGTGCGGGCGCTGCGCTCGATGGCTTCAATGCCGCGCTTGAACATCGCTTCGTCGTACGCGCGCATGTTCAGCAATTGCGCCCAGCCCAGCACCGCATTGAGCGGCGTGCGCAGCTCGTGGCTGACGGTCGCCAGGAAGTCGTCTTTCAGGCGGCTGGCGCGCTCGGCCTCTTCGCGGGCGCGGGATTCGGCTTCGAGCAACTGCGTGCGGCGGGCCTCGGCCTGGCGGCGTTCGCTGATGTCGATCACGGCGTTCGTCAGGCCGATGATCTCGCCGGTGTCGTCGCGCAGCGGCATGACCACCACGTCGTAGACCACGCGCTGCGTGTGGCGCCGCCGGAACGCGAACTCCACGCGCGTAGGCGTGCCCGTTGCGATGACGCGCTGGCCGGCTTCGGTCAGGCGCGATGCAGCGCGGCGGCCGAACACTTCGCGCACCGTCCGTCCCAGCAACTGCTCGGGCTGCAGGCCGAACACGGGGTTGTGCACCCACGTGAAGTGCATCGTGTTGTCGACGTCGTAGAGCGAAATGGGCGAAGCCTGCAGCGCGGCCAGCAGGCGTTGCTGCGACAGGCGTTGCTGGGTTTCGGCCCGCGCGCGCCGTTCAGCCCCGGCGCGGGCACGACGCAACTGCTCGCACAAGGCGCAGATAAGCAGTGCGCCCACCCCAAACACCGTCATCTGGATCGGCGTGAGCGGCACAGCGGCAGGCCAGCTTTGCAGTGCAGCCAATGCGATGAACAGCCCCGCATAGCAGACGATGGCCAGCATCCCCGGCCAGAAGCCGCCATACCACGCGGCAATTGTTACCACCGGAAAGGCCAGGTAGAACGGCAAATGGATGCCCATTGCCGATTCGAGCAGCAACCGCCCAATCGTGCCGACGGCGGCCGCACCCATCGCCACCAGCCATGCCGATGGACGAATGGCCGGGGCATCGTTGAACCCGCTCTTGCTGAAGGGCCCAGGGTCCGGCAACCGGGCAGGGTCAGCAGCGCGCGCGTCCGACGGGCGGGAAGATGAGGGCAGGATGGACGTCACAGTCGGGCGCAATACCGGGCGGAGAATAAAGCAGCCAAAGGTGCCTCAGGATACGAATTGGCCGCCACCGATGCCATCGGGGTTTCGCTGACATGCTTGCAAGACAGCGCCCGATTCTTGCTCAGGCCAGCAGTGGCGCGGTCTGGCGGGTTTATCCCCCTGAAGAGGGGTGTCCGGCATCCGCCGGGTGCGGATCGCGCATGCGGTCGCGTTGCGCCAGGGCCGGGAACAGCCGCATCCAGGCTGCCACCACCAACAGCGTGCCGAGGCCGCCAATCACCACCGAGGCCACCGGCCCAAGCAGCCCCGCCAGCATGCCCGATTCGAATTCGCCCAACTGGTTGGACGCGCCCACGAACACGGAATTGACTGCGCTCACGCGCCCGCGCATGGCATCGGGCGTATCGAGCTGCACCAGCGAAGTGCGGATCACCACACTGATCATGTCGGACGCCCCCAGCAGCACCAGCGCCAGCATCGACAGCGGCAGCCAGTGCGACACCCCAAATACCAGCGTCGCCAGCCCGAACACCGCCACGGCGGCAAACATCACCCGGCCGACGTGCCGATCCAGCGGACGGTGCGCCAGGAAAAGCGCCATGCCCAGCGCCCCCACCGCCGGCGCCGAGCGCAGCAGCCCCAGCCCCCATGCGCCTGTGCCAAGGATGTCGCGCGCGTAGATCGGCAGCAGCGCCGTCGCGCCGCCCAGCAGTACCGCGAACAGGTCGAGCGAGATGGCGCCCAGCACCACCGGCCGCCCCTTGATGAACGCAATACCCGCGAACAGCGATTCGAGGCTGACCGGCGTGCTGACGGGCGCCGCCCGCTCCATCCGTACCAGCGCCAGCAACACGTGCGCGAGCAAGAACAGCCCTGCTGCCGTGGCATACACCACCGGCGCGCCTGCCACGTAGAGAAAGCCGCCCAGCGCCGGTCCCAGGATCACGCCGGTCTGCCCGGCCGAACTGGACAGCGCCACCGCGCGCGGCAATGCCTGCAGGGGCACCAGCGTCGGCAACAGCGCTTGCAGCGTCGGCGTCTCGAACGCTCGCATCGCGCCAATCACCACCACGCACAGGAAGATCGGCTGCACGCCTGCGTGCCCATTGGCTGCCATGACGGCCAGCGCGAGCGCCACCAGGGCTTCGATGGCCTGGCAGGCGCGCACGACGTACCGCCGGTCGTAGCGGTCCGCAATATGGCCGGAGGCCAGCACCAGCACCACCGACGGCAGAAACTGCGCCAGCCCGACCAGCCCCAGCACATAGGCGCTGCGCGTGAGGTCGTAGATCTGCCAGCCGACGGCCACCCCGAACATCTGATACGCGAAGGTGGTGGACAGCCTGGCGAACCAGAACAGCCTGAACGCGGGATAGGAAAACGGCGCATGCGACAGCGTTTGCGCAGATGCGGAAGAGGAAGCGGGGGAAAGACCGGCGTCGCCAGACACGTTGGATGTGCGCCGGTATCCGGCGATCAATGAAGGAGGCGGAAAGGAGGCGTGAAGCGTCCGTCATCGTAGCGGAAGTCGCCCCCTTGTAGCCGCCCGCGCGGGTACGCGGCTTGCGAAACTGCTGGCACATCATTACAGGAGATTTCATCATGGCCACGCACAACGCCCGGTCAAAGCCGGCGCCGCCCAGATCGACGGCCAAGCCGAAGAACCACCGTTGGTCGCGCCACGTCATGGAGACCAGCGACGCGCTGGACATCGAACCCGATATCTTCAAGTTGCGCAGCCCCGCGCGGATTGCGGCGTCGCTCAAGGCATCGGCCGAGCATAGCCGGCGGCGCAAGGGGACGGCATTCCAGTCGGCCATGTCAATGCTGACGTTCTATATCAATCGGGCGGGGCACAACCTCAGCGGCGGGCGTCGCCGGATTCTGGAACGTGCCAAGGATGCTCTGCGAGCCGAATTTGGCCGCCGTGCCCAAAGCACGGCCAAGGCCCGGCATTGATGGAAGGGGCGACGCCGCTCAGATGGTCAGCATGACGCTGAGCAGTTGGCGAGCCACCGCCTTGTAGTCGGCGTTGTCACTCTGCGGCGAATACGTGGACAGTGTCTTGCCCCGGTATTTGACGGTCACGATGCCGTTGCGGGTTGAATAGGTGGCTTCGATGGTCCGGCCGCCGCGCTCGAGATTGAAGGGGATGGTCTCAGCGATCAGCCGTGCGGTTTCTTGCGTGGCCGGTGAGGGCGGCACGGCCGACAGCGGCGGGTATGAGGCGAGTGCTTGTTGTTCGGGGTGGCGCATGGCGCCTCCTCTTCGGGGAAAACGGATATGCACTCCAACGCAGGTTCCGTACCAGCCCCGTTGGGCGCGGACATGCCGAGTGGCCGCCCGAAAAGTGGCACATCAACGGCAGCGGGGCGCTCGACATGCGCGCGGGTTTGACGTCACGCGTCGGTCCGTTGACGATATTTGTCAGATTTGTAAACGCAATTAACCGCCAAAAATTTTAGGCCCGTGTAAATCCGGGCTATCAAGGCGGGGGGACAGGTGCCATTCTGGTAAGTGCCATGCCGCGCGCATCAAACCAACCACATGCACATCGCGCCTTGCAGGCACCCCTGCCGACGTTCCAACCATGCCAATAAGGAGGCAATATGGGTTCCCATACCTACAAGTTGATCGAGCTGGTCGGCTCTTCTCCCGAGTCCAGCGATGCGGCGGTACGCAATGCCATCGCACGGGCAAGCGAAACGCTCAACCATCTGGATTGGTTTGAAGTCCTGGAAACGCGTGGCCATCTCGTCGACGGCAAGATCGCGCATTGGCAGGTGACGCTCAAGGTCGGGATGCGGCTGGAGACGCTGGAAAGCGAAAAGCCCGCCGGCAAGAAGAAGGGCAAATAGCGGGTGAAGAAAAAGGCGGCCCGGATTGCTCCGGCCGCCTTTTTCACGATGACTGCGTTGCAGCGTTATTGAGCCTGCGTGAAATCCAGCGCGTTGGTCAGGTCGCCCATCGGCTTGTTGCCGTTGGAGACGAGCGCGTCGTCACGTTGCTTGATACCCGGCAGCGTCGGCAGGTCGAAGCGGTGCGTGATCAGGCGCAGGACCGAAGCCGTGTCGTACTGGGTGTGGTCAACGAAACCCTTCTTGGCGAACGGCGAGACGATGATCGCCGGGATACGCGTGCCCGGGCCCCAGCGGTCGGCCTTCGGCACCGTGGCGTGGTCGTAGAAGCCACCGTTTTCGTCATACGTCACGACGATCACCATGTTCTTCCACTGCGGGCTCTTCTGCAGCTGGGCGATCACGTTGACGATGTGCGCGTCGCCGTCAGCCACATTGGCGTAGCCCGGGTGCTGGTTCAGGTTGCCTTGCGGCTTGTAGAACGTGACGGCGGGCAGCTTGCCTGCGGCTGCGTCTTGCAGGAAGGCGGCGTCGTAGTCGCGCAGGTGGGCCGCACGCTCGGCGGCGCCGGTGGTCGTGGCCGGGTCGAAGCGGCTGAAGTAGTTGAACGGCTGGTGGTGCGGCTGGAACTGGATCGCGCCGCTGTAGATCACGCTGCGCGTGGTGTTCGGAGCGTCGGCGATGGCCGCGTTCCAGGCGCCGGCGTACCAGGCCCAGTCCACGCCACGGGCGGTCAGCAGGTCACCGATGTTGGTGGTCGACTGCTTCGGCATCGTCGACGCCTTGGTCGGATCAGCATAGGCTGCGTTGCCGCTGGCTACGGCGTTGCCCGAGGGCTGGTACGGCGGCTGCATCGTGTTGACGGCGTACGAGTTGCCGTTGCTGTCGACCGGCGTCAGGCTGCCGTCCTTCGTGGGATTGCCATCGTCGCCAGCGCCTGCGTATGAGGTCGGCGCACCGGCCATCACCGAGCTTGCAGCCGGGATGAGCGTCGGGCTGCCGTCTGCATTCGTCTTGACGTTGGCAATGCTGTTGACCGCCGGCGACGCCTTTGCGTTCGGGTAGATCGGTGCGCACGCGCAGACCAGGTACTGGTGGTTCAGGAACGAACCGCCGAAGGCGCCCATGAAGAAGTTGTCCGCCAGCGTGTATTGCTTGGCGATGTTCCACATGGCCATCTTGCTGCCGTCGTAGTAGCCCATGGTCAGGCCGCCGGCATCGGCAAAGGCGGCGAACTTGTCGTTCTTGCCGCCGTTGATCTGCATCTGGTTCTGATAGAAGCGGTGCCAGAGGTCACGCGTGATGACGTTCTGGCCGACCACCGTGCCCGTGCTGCCGAAGCCCGACGGGCTGTCGATCTGGAACATCTGGTTCGGCATGTTGGCGGTGGAAGCCTGCGTGATCTGCACGCTCTGGCCGGCGGCGGTCACGCCACCCCAGGTGGGCGGCAGCGTCGGCAGCACGGAGCCGTCGAAGTCTTTCTGCGCAACGGCAGTGCCCGTCGAGGTCGGGTTCACACCGGGGATGCCATTGGCGCCCGGGAACAGGCCGTACAGGTTGTCGAAACCGCGGTTTTCTGCGTAGATGACCACGATCGTTTTGACGTTGTTTGCCAGCGCCATGCGCTTGGTCACCCCGTCGTGCAGGCGCTTGTCGATGTCGCCACCATTGGCAACGGCGTCAGCGATCAGATCGATGGCCTGGTCGATCTCAGCCTGCAGCGCAGTTTTGGTGTCAGCGTCGGTTTCCTTGTTGTGGTCTTCCAGCAGCTTGTCGATCGTCACGCCAAGGCGAGCGGCCAGTGCCGTCTTGGCAGCGTTGATGTCACCGCCGTTGCTGTCCATCAGCACCGCCAGTTCGGTCGAGATGGCGCTGACAACAGCATTGGCACCGGCCGGTGCGCGGAACACCAGCGGCTGCGTGATGGCCGTATGCGTACCCTTGTCCGGGTCGTTGCGGAAAGCGTCCGTGCCGATTTCCACGGTGATGGCGCCCGTGCCCGACAGCGAGTACGCGCCGTTGGCATCGGTATAGGTGCTGGCTTCACCCGAATCGCACTTGCCGTTGTTGTTGGCGTCGATACAAACTTTGGCATGTTCGAAGTAGCTGCCGGTCACCACGCCAGAGGTGGACGCGGAGGCACTGCTGTTCGAATCACTGCCACCACAGGCAGACATGCTGGCAGCAACCAACGCGGTCAGCGGCAAAAGACGAAGCGCTCGGCTCATGATTTCCCTGGATTGTTGTGTGGGGGACGAAAGCGAGCCGGAGTCTGTGCTTCGTGTGTGACAAGTTGATGATGAGAACGCTGGCGTGGAGCTGATTTCGCCCCAGTTGAGCGTGATGACCATCGTCAGGATGAGCAGGGGTACCACCGATCGTTTGAAGACATTTGCCACCACGGGTCATCTCCAAGGGCTGACGTGACAGACGTTTGACGACATCAAAGTGTCATGGCCGCCGTGCTAAGTTGCAAGGTTTGCAAAATCCCGCCTGTCGAAAATGTCCCGTGTGCTGCCCGCTGCAACGTTTCGCGTGATCGCCGTATCGGCGCTTGCCGGCGTGGTCGTCGTGTTGTGCGGGTGCGGGCGGGGCGATCCTGCGGCCCATGCCGCAACCGTGGCGGCTTCGGCACCAGCAGCGGTGGCGCCATCGACGGCGGCGGGCGTAAAGCCCGCAGCGGCCCCTGCCTACGAGAAAGCCTTCTACACGATGATGGCTACGCGCCGCCCGTCGGTGCCTGCAATGGCGGCGCTTGGCAAGGCGCTGTTCTTCGATCCTGCCCTGTCTGCCTCGGGCAAGCAGGCCTGCGCCAGCTGCCATAGCCCGACACATGCCTATGGCCCACCGAACGATCTGTCGGTCCAGCTTGGCGGCACGGGCATGAACAAGACGGGCGTGCGCGCAGCACCATCGCTGCGCTATCTGCAGAAGGTGCCGCCGTTCTCCGAACACTTTTACGAGAGCGACGGCAACGACTCGGAAGACCAGGGCCCGACCGGCGGCTACACGTGGGATGGCCGCGTGTCGTCCACGCACGACCAGGCGCGCATCCCGCTGCTGTCGGGGCACGAGATGGCCAACGGAACGCAGGCCAGCGTCGTGGCCAAGCTGCGCAATGGCCGCCACGCGCAGACGTTCCGCCAGGTATTCGGCAACGACATCCTCGACAACGAAGACACCGCCTTCCGCGCGGCACTGATGGTGCTCGAGGTCTTCCAGGAAACACCGTCCGAGTTCTATCCGTATGACAGCAAGTACGACGCGTTCTTGCGCAAGCAGGTGAAGCTGTCGCCGCAGGAGTTGCGCGGGCTGAAGGCGTTTGCCGATCCGGCCAAGGGCAACTGCGCGTCGTGCCACGTGAGCGCCATCAAGCAGGACGGGGCGTTCCCGGCCTTCACCGATTTTGGCCACATCGCCGTGGGCGTGCCACGCAATCGCTCGCTGGCCGCCAATGCGGATCCGAAGTTCTTCGACCTGGGCCTGTGCGGCCCCGACCGGACCGATCTCAAAGACCGCACGGACTATTGCGGCCGCTTCCGCACGCCGTCGCTGCGCAACGTGGCGCTGCGCAAGACGTTCTTCCACAACGGCGCCATCCACTCGCTGGAAGACGCGGTGCGCTTCTACGCCCAGCGCGACACGCAGCCGCAGAAGTGGTACCCGCGCAAGGCTGACGGCACGGTCGACAAGTTCGATGATCTGCCGACCCAGTACCGCGCCAACGTCAACATGGAGCCGCCGTTTGGCGGCAAGCCGGGCGACAAGCCTGTGCTGTCCGAGGCCGACGTGCGCGACATCGTTGCGTTTCTCAAGACGCTCACCGACGGCTATCGCCCCGTGCGGGCGACGCAATCCGGCAGCCAAGGCGGCAGCCGCGTCGCACAGCGCTAAGCCTCGCAATCCAAGCCCCGCGGCCCGTTTGTTGCAACACCTTGCGACGGATTCGCGCAAAGCCGTGCTTGCGCTGCGGTTATCATCGGCGGATCGTCTTTCTGCTGTCTTCTACTTCCCGCTATGACCTGGCTTGCTGACCCGTCCGTCTGGATTGGCCTGTTTACCCTGGTGGTGCTCGAGATCGTTCTCGGCATCGACAACCTCGTTTTCATCGCCATCCTGGTCAACAAGCTGCCGCCGGCGCTGCGCGACCGCGCCCGCGTGATCGGGCTGGGGCTGGCCTTGCTGATGCGCATGGTGCTGCTGGCCGCCATGTCTTGGCTGATCGGGCTCACCAGGCCGTTGCTCACGCTTGGGCCGGTCGATCTGTCGGGCCGATCGATCATCCTGCTGCTGGGCGGCTTCTTCCTGCTGTTCAAGGCCACGTCCGAACTGCACGAACGCCTGGACGGCCAGCCGCAAGACGAAAGCCATGGCAGCGGCCACGGCAAGTTCTGGAATGTCATTGTGCAGGTGGTGATTCTCGATGCGGTGTTCTCCATCGACTCCGTCATCACTGCCGTGGGCATGGTCAACGACCTGCCGGTGATGATGGCGGCCGTGGTGGTCGCCATGGGCGCCATGCTGTTTGCCTCGCGCCCGCTGACGGAGTTCGTCAACGCGCATCGCACGGTGGTGGTGCTGTGCCTGAGCTTCCTGCTGATGATCGGCTTCTCGCTGGTGGCCGAGGGCCTGGGCTTTCATATTCCCAAGGGCTATCTATATGCGGCCATCGGTTTCTCGATCCTGATCGAGTTCTTCAACCAGATGGCCCAGCGCAATACCGTGCGCTACGAGCGCCGCCGCCCGCTGCGCGAGCGCACCGCCGATGCGGTGCTGAGCCTGTTGGGCGACCGCCGTGGCGCGCCGGCGGAGTCCGAATCGCACGAAGCGGTTTCGCACGCGGCTGGCCAGTCCGTGCCCGAGACCGTGTTCCGTCCGGAAGAGCGCAGCATGGTCAGCGGCGTGCTCGACCTGGCCGAGCGCTCGGTGCGCTCGATCATGACGCCGCGCCACGATATTTCGTGGGTGGATCTGGATGCCGACGTGGCCGTCACGCGCAAGTTGCTGCTGGCGGTGCCGCACAACCAGTTTCCGGTGTGCCGCGGCGGGCTGGATGACCTGCTGGGCGTGGCGCGCGCCAAAGACCTGATGGGCGATCTCGACACGCGCGGCTCCATCGACGTGGACCGCAGCGTGAAGCCCGCGCTCAAGGTGTCCGACAACATCGGCATCCTGCGCCTGATGGATCAGCTCAAGCGTGCGCGCGGGCGCATGCTGGTGGTGACCGATCCGCTGGACGTGGTGCAAGGTGTGGTGACGCCCATCGACGTGCTCGAAGCCATTGCGGGTGAATTCCCCGATGAAGACGAACGCCTTGGCGTAGTGGAAGTCAGCGATGGCTGCTGGGAAGTCGCCGGCGAGGCGGACCTGCGCCAGCTCGAAGACGTGCTGCACGTCGAGTGGCTGCTTGACGAAGGCGGCGGCGCCACGAGCCTGGGCGGCTATCTTTTCAACCAATGGGACCGCCTGCCTGAAGTGGGCGACACGCTGGTGCGCCACGATCTGCGTTTCCAGATCCTCGAAGCCGGCAGCCGCCGCATCGTGCGCGTGCGCATCGAGCGCATGGAAGATGTGACGGCACCCGAGGCGGAAGCCTAAGACGTCGTCGATGAAAGCGGCCTTGGTGCGCGCGCCAAACCAAGGCTGAGCACACCTGCCAGCACGCACGCAATGCCGCCTACCTGACGCGTGCTGACGGCCTCGCCGAGCAGCGTTGCTGCGAACAGCACGGCTGCCACGGGTGCCAGCGCGGTGAACAGCGATGCCTCCGCACCGCTGACGCGCGCAGCCCCGGTATACCAGAGCATGAAACCACCGACTGTCGGCACGATGGCGTAGTAGGCCACCGCCATCAGCGCGTGCGTTGTCTGCACCGATGCGTGCAACTGCCAAGGCGCTTCCCACAGCGCGGGCACCAGCGCCGTCAGCAAACCGAACGCACTCATCAATGCCGACAGCGCAAGCGGCGGCACCGGCGTGCGCAGCCGCTTGTTGAGCAGGATGAAGAGCCCCTCGCACACCACGGCGCCCATCACCAGCAGGTTGCCGAGCAGCGGATGTGTCGCGTCGCCGCGCGGCTGCAGGGCGATGGCCAACACGCCGGCGGTGGCCAGCCCAATCGCCCCCAGCACCGCGCGGCCGGGTCGTTCGCCCAGCAGCACGATCGCGATGAGCGCCGACATGACCGGCAGCGTGCCGACGATGACGCCTGCATCTGCCGCTGACGTGTGCCGCAGGCCCGAAATGAGCAGCGTCGTATAGCCCACGCTGCCGGCGGCTGCCTGCAGGAAGAGCAGTACCCAATCGCGGCGTGCAAGCACGGGCCAGCGCGTGCGGGTCATGCGCATGATGACGAGGAACATCGGCAGCGCCATCGCAAAGCGCAACGCTGTCGCCGTAAAGGGCGGCAAGCCCGCCGCGATGATCTTGCTGGCGGCCACGGTGCTGCCCACCAGCACCATGGCCAGCGCAAGGTAGAGGCAGCCTTCGAGTCGATTGGACAGTTTTGACATATCGCATCCCGCGTGTGTGGAAGCCGCAGGATGGGCCCACGCGATGCGTGCGTCTTGAACGAAATTGCAGGGGGGAGGGGCGGCAGATGCGGCTAGCGTGCCGCCGCCACCATGCCCGGCGATACGCCGTACTTGCGCACGAACTGCCGCGTCATGTGGCTTTGATCGGCAAAGCCGCAGGCGGCCGCCACTTCCGCCAACGGCTGGCCTTGGGCGATCAGCCGACGCGCCAGGGCCACGCGACGCTGCACCTGATAGGCGTGGGGCGTGAGGCCCGTGACGCGGGCAAAGCCGCGCAATACCTGGAAGCGGCTCAGGCCGGTCTCGTGCGCGAGGTCGAGCAGGGAGATGGCCGCGGCCGGGTCATCATCGATGCGGGTGCGGGCGAGCCGGATGGCATCGGGTGCTGCATCGCCATGTTTGCCGGTCGTCCGGTTCGCGGGATGCAGCGCCGCCGCCAGTACGGACAGCAGCAGTTGCTCGCGCAGCAGCGAGTCGTTTCGGGTGGCGGGCATCGTCATCTGCGCAAACAGCAGACGGACGCGCGGTGCGAGATTGGAGTCGCGGATGACCGGGCGGTCAAACTCAGCGTCGCCGTCGTGGCCGGGGTGCAGATCCGTCGCCAAGTCGGCGACCACGCCCGGGTCGAGGTAAAGCATGCGCCACGCGCGCCCGGCATCGCCGATGGGTGTGCCATCGTGCACTTCAAGCGGATTGACGGTGATGACGTCACCCGCGCCGGCTTCTACGGTGCCGCGTCCGCTGAATGATTTCTGCGCCCCGCGATCAACGATGCCGATGCCAAACTGGCCATGCGTGTGGCGCGGGAAGGTGTGACCGGAATCTGCGGCGACGGCTTCCACACCGCGCATGGCGCAGCGATGCATTGAAAACGCGAGGTTGGCCGGCCGGTTGGGCAAAGGCGGTTCCTTGTGAGGGGAATACGCGAATCTGTGGGTGCAGCGTGGCCGCAGCATACGCTTTCTTCGCATTTCGCTCATTTTTTGCCCACAGGCGGTTGGTATGCTGCGGCTTTCTGCGGCAATGCGCCCGGTAAGATCACGCCGTGCCTGCAGCCGGGCAGCGCGGGAATCGCGACCGCCAACGGCGCCCGACCGTCCCTGACTGATCCATGCGACCGTCTTTCGGTATCACCCCCAAGCTGTTCGTTGCGTTGTTCATGCTGAGCATCTTTGTTGCGCTCGCCATGGGCACGGCGGTGCGCTGGCGGTTTGACGCCAACTTTCTCGACTACGTGAACGCGCGCGAATCCGAGCGCATGACCGTGCTCGCGCAAAGCGTGGAGGCCGCCTACACGCAGCACGGCGGCTGGGATTTCCTGCGCGACGATCGCATGGCGTGGTTCCGCCTGCTGCGCCGCGAAGGCGCCCGGGCCCGCGCCAACGGCATGGGCGGCGACCGCTTCGACCTGCCACCGGGCCATCGCTTCGAGCCGCTCCCACCCGGCGCCGACCGTGGCATGGACAGAGACATGCCGCCGCCGCCCGGCCCGCCTCCCGCAGGCAGCATGCCGCCGCACCCGGCCGACGAGCCGCCGATGCCGCACTCGCCGATCTGGCTGTTTGATGCCCAGCGCAACGTCATCATTGGCGACGGGCTGCCGCTGGGCCCAAACGCGCGATGGCAGGAACTGCACCACAACGGCCAGACCGTCGGCTGGCTGGCCATGCCGCCGCGCGTACGGGTGCCCGAAGGCGCCGACCAGGCATTCCAGGTGCAGCAGTTGCGCGCCACGTGGATCATCGCGGGGCTGTCGGTCCTGCTGGCGGCGTTCATGGCGGTGCTGCTCGCACGCGGTCTGCTGGCCCCGATGCGCCGGCTGACGGATGCCGCGCGCCGCATGGCCGACGGCGACTACGCCACTCGTGTCGACGTGCATTCGCGCGATGAACTTGGCGGGCTCGCGGCGGATTTCAACCACCTTGCCGCGTCGCTGGAGGCCAACCAGAAGATGCGCCGTCAGCTCACGGCCGATATCTCGCACGAGCTGCGCACGCCCCTGGCCGTGCTGCGCGGCGAACTGGAAGCACTGGAAGACGGCGTGCGCCCGTTGACGGCCACCTCGCTCGCGTCATTGCAGGCCGAGGTGTCGACGCTCAGCAAGCTCATCGACGACTTGTACGAACTCTCGCTGGCCGATGTGGGGGCGCTTGCTTTCCACATGGAGCCGCTCGACCTGGCCGATACCGTGTGCGGCGCCGTGCAAGGCTTCACGCCACGCCTGATGGAAAAGGGCATTGCGCTGCAGCTGGATGTGTCGGCAGCGCCGTCGCATGCCACGATGGTCAAAGGCGATGCGCAGCGCCTGCGGCAGGTCATGCAGAACCTGCTGGAAAACACCCTGCGCTATACCGATGCCGGCGGCACGCTGCGCGTGCATGTCCATCAGGAAGATGACTGGCAGCAGATCGACGTGCAGGACAGCGCGCCGGGCGTGCCCGAAACGATGCTGCCGCGCATCTTCGATCGCCTGTTCCGGGTGGATGCCTCGCGCAGCCGGGCACAAGGCGGGGCGGGCCTCGGATTGAGCCTGTGCCAGACCATCGTTGCTGCACACGGCGGCACCATTGAAGCCAGACATTCGCCGTTGGGCGGGCTGTGGATCGCCATCCGCCTGCCTGTTCTTGATGTGCTTGATCCGCTAGCCGACCATGATTCTGATCATTGAAGACGAACCCAAGCTGGCTGCATTGATGACCGACTATCTGCGCGCCGCCCACTACGAGACCGAGTGGCTGGCCGATGGCACGCACGCAGCGCAGCGCATTCGCGAGACGGCACCCGAACTCGTGCTGCTCGACCTCATGCTGCCCGGCAAGGACGGCCTGGAGATCTGCCGGGAGGTGCGCGCCTTCAGCGAGGTGCCCATCGTCATGGTGACGGCGCGCGTGGAAGAAATCGACCGCCTGCTCGGCCTTGAGCTGGGCGCCGACGACTACGTCTGCAAGCCCTTCAGCCCGCGCGAACTGGTGGCGCGCATCAAGACCATCCTGCGGCGCGTACAGCGCGGTGGCGGCGTGCCGGAGAGCGCGTTGCACATCGATGCTGCTGCCTATGCCGCCACGCTGCGCGGCCAGCGCCTCGACCTCACGCCGGTGGAATTTCGCCTGCTGGCCGCGCTTGCGGGCGCACCGGGGCGCATCCTCTCACGCTCGAATCTGCTTGAGCAGATCTACGACGACCACCGCATCGTGACCGACCGCACGGTCGATACGCACATCAAGAATCTGCGCCGCAAGATGGAGCAGGTGAGCCCGGGCACCGAGATGATCCATTCCGTCTATGGCGTGGGTTACCGGCTCGACGCCTGAGGTTCAAGAAAACTCCTCTGTTTGCACACCTTCGGTGCAGTGTCGATGGCTACAGTGAGCACAAGGCTGGCGTGTCCGGCCGACGATCTCATCAGGAGCCTCATCATGATCGCTGTGACTTCCCGCCGCCTGGTCGCCGTTGTTGCCGGGCTTGTTTTCTCATGTGCCGCGGTGGCCCAGACTGCCGCACCGGGCGCGGCTCCGCTCTCGCCGATGCAGCCAGTGCCGCCGCACGGCCCCGGCATGGTGGGGCGAGGGCCGGGCCCCGCGTTCGGCCCAGGCGGTCCGCACGCCATGGGCCCGCATCATGGTGGCGCGCCTTTCCTGCGCGGCCTCACCCTGACTGAAGCGCAGCGCGACAAGATCTTCGCCATCGAATATGCGCAGATGCCGGAAGCACGCGAGCAGCACAAGGCCATCGAGCATGCCCGCCGCGATCTGCATCAGATGGTGGCATCGGGCCAATACGACGAAGCGCGGGCACGCGGTCTGACCGAATCGCTGGGCCGCGCCGTGGCCCGCGAAGCGCAACTGCGTGCGCAGGCCGGCGCCAAGGTCATGCAGGTGCTCACCCCTGAGCAGCGCAAGCAGGTTGCCGATCGTGAGGCCCGGCGTGTTGCCGAACGCCCACTTGAATATGACGAAAGTGCTCCGCCGCCGGAACTGGCTGCGATGTAATAAAGCGCGATCAGCGTTGGAACCGCTCTCGGTCGGCGGCGAGCGGCCCGTGAACGGATTCCTAGCGGTAGACCACCACTGGCACGTGCGCGTAGGTCAGGACCTTGCGCGTCTCGTTGCCGATCAACAGTCGCCCCATCAGGCTGCGATGCCCGTGCGATGCCATGAAGATGACGTCGCACGCGTGCCGCTCGGCCGCGTCAAGAATGCCCAGGTAAGGCTCGGCAAACTGCGACACATCGCTGTCGAACTGCACGCCTTCTTCTCGCGCCCGCTCTGCAATGCGCTCGATGCAGTCTTTGGCGTAGCCCTGCACCGTTTCCATGTAGTACGCATGCGGACACTCCCCCACGCCTGCCGAATAGGCCATGTTGGGAAATTCTTCAATGCACGTATAGGCGGTGAGGCGGCAGCCGGTGGCTCGCGCCAGCTCGAGTGCGCCGTCGATGGCCTTGCGGCACTGCTCGGAGCCGTCGGTCGGCAGGAGGATATGGGTAAACATGGCGGTCTCCATGGGGAACCCATCTCCACGTTACTGCGCCGGCCAATGCGCCTCTATCGTGGAAAACGCTAGTGCAGCACAGCATTTCGGCCGATATGACGACCGGTCGATCGCGGTGCACGGACGTTCGGATATTGACGTGGCAGCTTGCGGCCTACCCCCGTTGCCAGGCCTGCCGGTAGCGTGATGGCGACGCGCCAAGCTGGAGTGCAAATCGCCGGCTGAAATGGCTCGGGCTGGCAAAGCCGCAGCGCTCGGCAATCGTCGCCAGCGCAAGGGTGGTGGTGCGCAGCAGCATTTGTGCACGCGCCATGCGTTGCTGCATCACCCACTCATGCGGCGCGGCCCCGAACGACGCGCGAAACATCCGCGCGAAATGGAATTCCGACAGATTTGCTTCTGCCGCCAGTTGTCCGAGCGACAGGGGCAGATGCAGTTCGGCATCGATGCGCGTGGCAATGCGCCGGCACACGTGCGGCGCCAACCCGCCACGCACGGCGAGCGCCCGCGTGCGGCCCTGTGTCTGGACCAGATACGACAGCGTGTCGTTGGCCAGCGCGTTGGCGCGCATGCGGTCGTCCAGGTCGGTCCAATCGAGCTGGGCGATGTTCGCGCAGGCTTGTGCGAGATGCGCGTCTTCGATGAAGGTGCGGTCGTGCAGCGTGAACAGGCGAGGCTCCGCGTCGAGCAGACGCACGGCGTGCCCGGCCAGCGCGTCGGGCGCGAAATACAGATGAACGAAGCGCATCGGTTGCTCGATCACCCAGCTCGACTGGTGTTCGGCCGGCAGCATGCACACGCGGCCCGGCGCGCCGAACAGGTGCGGCAGATCTTGCCGGTGCGTCGTGTAGCCGCCTTGCAGATAGACCGACAGCGTGTGGTGCCCGGGCTGGATGTAGCGGGCCTCGTCGTGCTCGTTGCGCCAGATGGCGGCGGTCACGCCATCGCCCAGGTTGGTGACGCGCTCGAGCGATGCGCGCGAGCCGCGTGCAAGCGTGCCGAAGACGCTCGCGTCTGCGGTTACGCGAGGATCAGCAGGTTGGGTCGATGGGGACGTGGGGGCGCGGCGCACGCGTCGATGTTACCAACGATGGCACCGCGATGCGACGCAACGCGTCGGGGTGCTATCCGCCGCAGAGTTGGCGCGCGACTTCGCCCGCCAGGCCGATGCCATCCACGCGTTGCCAGCCGGCGTCGTTGGCGAGTTGCCTTTCGCTGACGGTCAGCGCGCCCTGGTACAGCTTGGCTTGCGAGACCGAAAACTGCCGGCTGCGGCAATCGACGGTGTACAAGAAATCGGCCATATCGCCGCGAAAGGCGCCGAACATGCGCTGCAGCGAACGCATGCCCGCGCGGTTCGACGCTTCCACACGCACCCATGCGCTGACTGGGCCACTGGGCATGCGCTGGATGCTGCTGACGTCGAGCGACGCGTAGCTGTCCGGCTGATTGGGCAGCGGGATCCAGCGCTCCGCGCCGGCCACCGGCATGGACAGCGCCGCCAGCGCTGCCAGCATGCCCGCCATGACTCGGTGCGCGAAGGCGAAGGGTGTCATCGGGGCTTGCCGCCCGGTACGGGGATGGCAATCGAGTCGGAGTGGCTGCAGGCCATCATCACGCCCGCCTTGTCGACGTCAATCATCACGGTACCGGGCTTGTCGGCCGTGCTGGGCGTGGCGGCCAGACTGCCCGACAGGCGCTGCATGATCGCTTGGCAGGTCGGGGCCGTAGAGGCAACGGTAGTGGCCTTCTGGGTCTTAGCGGCCGGAATTGGGGCGGCCACTGCCGCAGCCGCAGGCGGCGTGGAAGCGTGCGCGCGCGGCAACGCAACCAGTGCGGCCAGCACGCTCACGGCAATCAGCAACCGCGTGGTGCGCCGTGAAAGCGATCGATTGGGGGAGGACAGAGACGGCATGACAGTCCAGGCACGGGCATCCAAATTGCGCCTGCTAGGTCACGGGGCAGACGCGCTCTTTCGATCAATAACGGCACGCCGCGCGCGAACTTGACGCGGCAATCTGCCTCATGGGTCACTCTCGCGTGATTTTGCCTGCGCAAAGCGACTTCACGTGAACGACATAATCGGGCAGGTCGGAACATTCTCACCCATGTAGCGACCAACTAATAAGTCGGGGGGATATTCTCCGGCGTCCTTTGTATCGCGAAACGGGCCGCACATGAGTTCGCACATGCCGATGATGCAAGCAGGCGGGATAAGCAGCAACGGGGTTCGTGCAGTGCCAAAACAAAGGGGTCGGCGGAAATGAAAATGGGATGGAATACCCGGTCTTTTCCGCCCTTTGTTTTTCCAAGGGGGCCACTATGATTTACAACATGGCGATGCAACGCGTTACTGCGTCGATTGCCCCATGGGTCGGTTCTCCTCTCTGGAACAGATCGACACGGTCCAGAGATTTCAACCCGCGCCTCGTCAACTGAGCGCGGGTTTTTTCTTGGGCAATGCAAACGTAGGGTGGCCACCACATGCGCGTCAGGGGTATCGCAGGCGACACCCTTCAGTTTTCCATCAGCGCGCCGTTGTGGTTAGGGTCGAGACACGTGTAGTCTCGCGACTCGCTTTCTCATTGCCGTCGCTGTTGCCGTTATCGCTCACGCCATCGCATTGCCCATGACCCAGTTCCTTCCGGCTCAGGCCGGAGCCTCTCCTGCAGACGTTGCGCCCAGCCCCGAGGCCGCCCAACGTCCGGTGGCGGTTACGGCCGGGGCGATGGCCGAAGGGCGTAATACCGATTTCGACGCGCTGTCGCGGCTGTCGTCCGACGCGGTATTGCTGACCGTGGATGGGCGCCTGGTGCAAGCCAACCCGGCCGCTGCCCGTCTGCTGGGCGCGCAGGATCCAGCGCAATTGGCAGGCCTGCAACTCGCCGGCCTGATTCATCCCGATGACGTTGCCCAGGTGGTGCCGCGCCTGGCGGGCATGGTGAGCAGCGGCGTGTCTGCCCAGCCCGTCGAGCACCGTCTCGTGCGTGCCGACTACACGCATGTTCTGGTTGCCAGCGAAGCCGCCGCGTGCGAGCACGAAGGCCAGCCCGCCGTCATGCTCGTGCTGCGCGAAGCCGTGTCGCGCCATGCGTTGGAGCGACACGCCGTTCAGGCGCGCGCCGAGGCGCTGCATGCGCGCCGCCTGCTCGCTTCGGAGAATGCCGTGCTTGCGCAACTTGCCTCCAACGCGACACTGTCGACCGTGCTGCGCCACCTGTGCCTGTACGTCGAGCAGGTCTACCCGAATGCCATGTCGGCGCTGTTGTTGCTGGATGCAGGCTCGCAGACCCTGCGTGTGGCCGCTGCACCCACGTTGCCTGCGGCCTATGCCGCCACGCTGGAAAACTCGCCTGTCGGTCCCGAGGCGGGCGCATGCGGTTGTGCCATGTACCTGGGCGACACCGTGTTCATCGACAGCATTGCGACCGACCCGCGCTGGCAGCGGGAGCGCACGGCAGCACTGGCGGCGGGTTTTGCTTCCGCCTGGGCGTTGCCGATCCGTTCATCGCGCGGGGACAAGCTTGGTGTGCTCGCGCTGTTCTATCGACAGCCGTGCATGCCCGTGGAAGAAGAACAGCATTTCCTTGACGACGTCACGCACCTGGCGGGCGTTGCCATCCAGAAAGACAACGTCGAACGTGGTCTGGCCGAAAGCGAAGAGCGCTACCGGCTGGCGATTTCGAACCTGCACGAAGGCGTCGTCATCATATCGCCGGACGGTGTGGTGCAGGCCGCCAACGCCAGCGCCGAGCGAATCTTGCGCGTCCGCCCGGGGCAGCTTGTCGGGCGTAACCGGCTCGACCCGATTCAACGCGTGGTGGACGAATACGGCAAGGAAATCGGTTCGACCATGATGCCGTCCGGGCAGGTGCTGCGCACTGGCGAGCCCATCTTCGGCCGCGTCTACGGGCTGTTGCTCAAGACGGGCGAACTGATGTGGGTGCGGCAGAACATCATTCCGATCCGTCGTCACGCCGAGCCCACGCCTAGCAGCGTGATGCTGTCGTTTGCCGATATCACCGACATCAAGCGCGCCGAGCAGCGCCTGCGCCATCTGGCCGCGCACGACGCGCTCACGGGGCTGACCAACCGCAGCTTCTTCATCGCGCACCTGGAAAGCGCCATTGAGAGCGCGCGCGACGAGAGCCGCGAACTGGCGCTCTTCTTCCTCGACCTTGACCGCTTCAAGAGCGTGAACGACACCGCGGGCCATGCCTGCGGCGACACGCTGCTGCAGAGCGCGGCCGCACGCCTGACCGACTGCATCGGCCCCGGCGACGTGATCGCCCGTCTGGGCGGCGACGAGTTCGTCATCCTCATCGACCAGCGTGTCGAGGGAAAGCGGATTGCCTTGCTGGCTGAGCGCTTGCTGCAGGCCATGCGCGAGCCGTTCGATACCGTCAACGGGCGGTATTACCTGGGCGTGTCGATTGGCGTGGCGCTGTATCCGCACGACGGCATTTCGGGTTCCGACCTGCTACGTTCGGCTGACGCCGCCATGTACCGGGCCAAGCAGAACGGCCGTAACCGTGCACAGTTCTACACGGCTGAACTGAACGCCCGCCTGCAACGTCGCTACATGCTGGAAAACGCGCTGCGTGACGCGCGCGAGAACAACGAGCTGCAGCTCGTCTATCAACCCAAGTACGACCTGGCCAGCCATCGCATCGTTGGCGCCGAGGCGCTGCTGCGCTGGAACAGCGCCAAGCTCGGAGCGATCTCGCCGGTGGAGTTCATTCCGGTGGCGGAAGAGACGGGGCTGATCGTGCCGATTGGCGCATGGGTCCTGCGCCGTGCCTGCGAGCAGGCCGTGATCTGGTACGAAGCACTGGGCTACGACTTCCGCATGGCGGTCAACCTGTCGGCGCGCCAGTTCCAGGCCGGCGATGTGGTGCCGATGATCGAGCAGACGCTGGCCGACTCTGGCCTGCCGCCCACCGCGCTCGAAGTCGAAATTACCGAAAGCCTGCTGATGGGTGGTGCGGATGAAGTCCGCCCCATGTTCGATGCGCTCACCGCGCAGGGCATCCGGATCTCCATCGACGATTTCGGTACCGGATATTCATCGCTGTCGTATCTGCAGCGCTTCCCGATCAGCAACGTGAAGATCGACCGCTCGTTCATCACCGGCATTCCGCACGACCCGGATTCGGTGGCGCTGACCGAGGCCATCGTCGCCATGGCCCGCGCCCTGGGCATGACGGTCACAGCCGAGGGCGTGGAAGACGCAGACCAGGTGGAGTTCCTCGCCAAGGCGGGCTGCCAGGAAATCCAGGGTTACTACATCGGTAAGCCGGTCACGGCCGAAGGTTTCGACCGTTTGCTGCGGGCGCACCTGTCGGTTGTGGATGCCGGCGTGCGCGCCGCGCTGGGCTGACCGCCCGACCCGAATCGCGCTTTTCCCACCGTTCACACCGGCGTTTCTGCCGTTCGTCGCAATCCGCTCCCGCGTGCGGGGGGCCGGCACCTACGCTGGCGTCATTCCAACAGGGAGACCGCCATGGTCGAATCGATCGCCTCCATCGTCTCGCATACGCCCGCCTGGGTGTTCGTCGTGTTTGCGGTGCTGATTGCCATTGGGGTGCGTCAGATGCAGCCCCGCATCGTGTCGCGCCGCCGCCTGATCGTGCTGCCGCTCGTGGTGGCCGCGTATTCGCTTTACGGCGTGTCGATGGCAAGCCATGGCAGCCCGCTTGCGCTCACGATGTGGCTGGTCGCGGTTGTCGTGGCGTTCCTGGTGACGTATATGTCGCCGCCCAACGGCGCCGTCTCTGAAACGGCCCGCACTGTGCGTGTGCCGGGCAGCTGGGTGCAGATGGTCGTGATCGTGGGCCTGTTCGCCGCCCGCTATGCCTACAACGTGATGCTGGCGATTCGCCCGGAAGTCTCGCACTCCGGCAGCTTCACGGCGCTGTTCAGTGCGCTGTTCGGCTTCCTGGGCGGGCTGCTGCTCTCGCGCTCGGTGCTGCTGCATGTGCGTACGCCGCGCCTGGCGGCGGCTTGAACCAGCAAATCGGCGTTAACATCCGGCATGTTGCAATCTCCATTCAAGACGGGACGACATGCTGGAACTCGATGGCACCATCTGGCTGCGCGCCGGTGAAGACAACTGGGGCGGGCGTGGCCGGATCGAACTGTTGGCTGCCATCGGGCAGACCGGCTCCATCACGGCAGGCGCCAAAGCCGTGGGCCTTTCCTACAAGGCCGCCTGGGACGCCATCGACACCATGAACAACCTGGCCGGCGAGCCGTTGGTGGTGCGCACCACGGGCGGCAAGGGTGGTGGCGGCAGTGTGCTGACGCCGCGTGCGCAACGGCTGATCGAGAGCTTTCGCGTGCTGGAAGCCGAGCACCGCCGCTTTGTCGAGCGCCTGGATGCGGCCGCGCAGGCCGCCAGTGAAGACGTCCACCTGCTGCGCCGCCTCATGTTGCGCACGAGCGCGCGCAATACGCTGTTCGGCACGGTCGAATCGGTCGCGCCGGGCGCCGTCAACGATGTGGTGACGCTGCGCCTGCCCGGCGGGCAGGCTGTCGCTGCCACCATCACCCAGGAGAGCACGCGCGTGCTGGGGCTGGCGCCGGGTGTGCAGGCCGTCGCGCTCATCAAGGCGCCTGCCGTGATGCTGATGCGCGGCGCCGGCGAGTGGCGCGTCTCGGCAGAAAACCAATTGCCGTGCGTGGTCACGGAAATCCGCGATGGTGCGGTGCAGGCCGAAGTGCGGCTGCGCCTGCTGGATGTAAGCGACCCGTCGGCGGCGGAAACCGTGCTGGTGGCCATGCTCTCGCGCACGGCGGTTCAAACGCTGGCGCTGGCTGAAGGCGTGGAAGCCGTGGCGGTGTTCGAGGCGTCGAGCGTGATCCTGGGATTGGCCTGACGCCCTCATGACGCCGAAAACCCTGCTGATCGTCTACCACTCGATGACGGGCGGCACGCGCCAGATGGCCGAGGCCGCGCAGGCCGGCGCGGCAGAAGAGGGCGGCGTGACTGTGCGCTTGCTGCACGCCGCGCAGGCGGGTCCCGACGATGTGCTCGCCGCAGACGGCTATCTCTTCGCGACACCCGAAAACCTCGCCGCCATCAGCGGCCAGCTCAAGGATTTCTTCGATCGCTGCTATTACCCTGCGCTCGACCGCATCAACGGTCGTCCATACGCGTGCTTGATCTGCGCGGGCAGCGATGGCCAGAATGCGGTGCGTCAGATTGAACGCATTGCCACCGGCTGGCGGCTCAAGCCCGTGGCCGAGCCGATCATCGTCTGCACGCATGCGCAGACGCCCGAGGCCATCCTGGCGCCAAAGCAGATTGGCGCAGAGGATCTGGAGCGCTGCCGTGCCCTCGGGCAGGCCTTGGCAACGGGGCTCGCGTTGGGCGTGTTCTGACGCTAGCGGTTCACCACCGCCGTCAGATGCGGATACGGCGAGAGTGGCGGCGCATCGGGCGCCCGCACGGCATCGGCTACGACGCGGCCATCGCGCAGCTCGAATACGTGGTCCCCGAAGATCTCCACATCGGCCGGGTCGTGCGTAATCATCAGCATCGGCACCTGCAGCCGCGCTTGCAGGGCAGACAGCTCGGAGCGCATGCGCGTGCGCAACGCCGGGTCCAGCGCGGCAAAGGGCTCGTCGAGCAGCAGCATGGACGGCTCGGCGATGAGCGCGCGGGCCAGTGCCACACGCTGGCGCTGGCCGCCGGAAATCTGTGACGGGTAATTGGCGGCAACGGCGCCCAACTCGAACGAGTCGATCCACTGCTGAACGCGCGGGTCATGTGCGCGGCGCGGCGGGTTGAACCACCCGCGCTTGAGCCCGAACGCGATGTTCTGCGCCACCGTCAGGTGGTTGAAGAGCGCGTAGTCCTGGAACAGATAGCCGACGCGGCGTTCCTGCGCGCTCAGGTTGATATTGTCGGCGTGGTCGAATAGCGTGCGGCCGTTCAGCACGATGCGGCCGCGTTGGGGTGTCATCAGGCCGGCAATGGCGCGCAGCGTAAGGCTCTTGCCGGCGCCAGACGGTCCGTACAGCACCACGCGCCGGCTGTCCGAGCGCACAGCAATATCGAGCGAGAACACGCGCGCCGCGCTCGTAAGCGTTTTTTGCACGACGAGATCGATCATGCCGCCGCTCATGCCAGCTGCTCCTGCAGGCTCGGTGCGCGCCCTTGCAGCAGGCGGCTGGCCACGACCAGCACCACGATGCAGGTGACCGAGGTGATCAGCACCAGCGTATTGGCCGTGGCGTCGTCGCCGGCCTGCACGGCTTCGTAGATGGCCACGGAGAGCGTCTGCGTGCGGCCGGGCAGGTTGCCGGCAATCATGAGGGTGGCACCAAATTCGCCCAGGGCACGGGCAAAGGCCAGCAGCACACCGGCTGCAATGCCGCGTGCAGCCAGCGGCAGCGTGACGCGAAAGAACACGGCGGCTTCGGGCAGGCCCAGCACACGCGCCGCGTTTTCCAGTTGATGATCGACGCCTTCAAAGGCGGCGCGTGCCGACTTCATGACCAGCGGAAACGCCACCACGGTGGAGGCGATCACCGCACCCTGCCAGGTAAAGACGAGCTGGATGCCCATGCTGTCGAGCCACCCGCCGATCGTGCCGCGCCGGCCCAGCAGCACCAGCAGGTAATAGCCGAGCACCGTCGGCGGCAGCACCAGGGGCAGCGTCAAGACCGAATCGATGACCTCGCGCAGGCGGCTGCGCGTGCGTGCGAGCGCGTAGGCCGCGCCCACGCCCAGCACGAGGTTGAGGACGGTCGCCCAGCCCGCCACCTTGAGTGAGAGCAGCAGAGGCGTCCAGATGGAAGCGGACATGCGGATACGTTGGGAAGGTGCCATCGGCCGGCCGGGTCATGCCCGCGAACGGCGCGGTGCGTTGGGTGCCGGCGACAGATTGGGTGAGTTATCCGAAATATAGGGTTGGATATAACGCCAGGTCAATCCTGGCATGTTACGCAGCACTGCGCGAAAGTCGCATGGCCGTAGGTCGCAGGCAGTCCAAAGCAAAAAAAAACGCGGCCGAAGCCGCGCAGATCTCGCTTTCCAGAGAGAGAGGAGAGAAATTCTTACTGCTGCGCCACCGTTGCGGGCTGGGCCGCGGTGGCTGCGTTAGCCGGTGCAGCCGGCGGCACATCCCCCCAGCCACCGCCAAGCGCCTTGATGAGCCCCACCGTGGAGTTCACGCGGCTGCCGGCCAGTTGCACGCCGATGCGTTCGGCGGACAGCATGTTGCGCTCGGCATCGATCACGTCCAGGTAGTTGACCGACCCCGCGTTGTAGCGCGTGCGCGAGAGTTGCGCGGCGCGCGTGGACGCGCGCACGGCGTCGTCCTGTGCCTTGGCCTGATCGGCCAGCAGGCGCAGTTCCGAGAGGTTGTCTTCCACCTCGCGGAAGGCGACGAGCACGCTTTCGCGGTAGTTGGCGACGTTCTCTTCATACGCGGCACGGGCCTGCTTCACGCCGGCGCTGCGGGCGCCACCGTCGAAGATCGGCAGCGACAGCGCGGTGCCGACCAGCGGGCCGAGAATCCACGTGCGGCTGCCCCACTTGAGCAGGTCGCCGATGTCGTGCGACTCGTAGCCGAAGCCGCCCGTGAGCTGCAGTTGCGGGAAGAACGCCGCGCGCGCCACGCCAATGCGTGCGTTTGCAGCCGCCATCGAGCGTTCGGCAGCGGCCACGTCGGGGCGGCGTTCCAGCAGGGCGGAGGGCAGGCCCGCCGGTACGCGCACTTCGGCCGATTGCAGCGGGTCTGCGCCCATCGTGAAATCGGCCGGTGCCTTGCCCAGCAGCGTTGCCAGTGCGTGCTCGAGCACCGCGCGACGGCGCTGTACGCCGATGCGGTCGGAGCGTGCCGTGGCCAGTTCGGCATCAGCGCGGGCGACGTCCAGCTCGCCAATGTCGCCGGTGTTGAAGCGGCGCTGCACGAGCTTGAGCGCCTCTTCACGGCCGACCAGCGTGCGGGACAGCAAGGCTTCTTCCGCATCCAGCGTGCGCAGGCTGAAGTACGTCTGCGCCACGTCGGCTTGCAATGACAGGCGGGCGGCGCGGTACAGCGCTTCGACACGCTCGGCGTCGGCGCCGGCGGCATCGATGTTGTTGCGCACGCGGCCGAACAAGTCGACTTCATACGCCACGGTGGATTGCGCGCGCCAGTACGTCTGCGGTTGCACGGGCGCGCCGACCGGCAGGCCCGCCGATGCCGCCGAAGCCCGCTGGCGCGTCGGGCCGAAGCCCGCATCCAGTTCCGGGACCAGCGATGCACGGTTGGCCTGCACGAAGGCGCGCGCCTGGTTCACACGCGCGGCTGCGGCGGCCAGCGTGGGGCTGGCTTCAGCGGCCTGCGCTTCGAGCTTGTCGAGCGTCGGATCGTTGAAGATCTTCCACCACGCGCCGTCGGCGGGCAGGGCGGGCTCGGCGGTCTTCCACTTGCCTTGCTCGTTTGCCGCCAGCGGTGCATCGGTCGCTTGTGCTGGTTGCGCTGCTTCCTTGAAGGCGTTGGGTGTGCCAACGTCCGGCTTCTCGTAGGTCGGGGCGAGCGAGCAGGCCGCGAGGAACAGCGCGGCGGCCAGCGCCAGCGGAGTCCAGCGGCCCGCGCGCATGGCCGGACCTGTTTGTTGTTGTGTCGACGCGTTCATAGCGATGTCTTGATGAGTATTGACCTTAGTGCTGGGTCGACGGCACAGGCAGCGTGCCATCCAGGTCCAGATCACGATCGGGGGCGTCTTCCGAGCGCTGGCCGCGGCGTGCCGCCAGCGTGCGCAGCAGCACGTAGAACACCGGCGTGAGGAACAGGCCGAACAGCGTCACACCCAACATCCCCGCGAACACGGCCACGCCCATGGCATGACGCATTTCCGCACCGGCGCCGGTCGATACCACCAGGGGCACCACGCCCATGATGAAAGCGATCGACGTCATCAGGATCGGGCGCAGACGCAGGCGGCAAGCCTCGATGGCGGCTTCCACGATGGTGCGTCCTTGCAGCTCCAGCTCGCGCGCAAACTCCACGATCAGGATGGCGTTCTTACACGCCAGCCCCACCAGCACCACCAGACCGATCTGCGTGAAGATGTTGTTGTCTCCATGCGAGACCCACACGCCCAGCATGGCGGCAAACAGGCTCATCGGCACGATCAGGATCACGGCCAGCGGCAGCGTCAGGCTTTCGTACTGCGCGGCGAGCACAAGGAACACCAGCAGCACGCAGATCGGGAAGATCCACACGGCCGAGTTGCCGGCCAGGATCTGCTGATACGTCAGATCCGTCCACTCGAAGCGCACGCCCTTGGGCAGCGTTTCATGCGCGATGCGTTCCACGGCCGCCTGCGCCTGGCCCGACGAGAAGCCCGGGGCCGGGCCACCGTTGATATCGGCAGCGGTGTAGCCGTTGTAGCGCACGACCATGTCAGGCCCAAAGCCTTGCGACACGCGCAGCAGCGAAGACAGCGGCACCATCTCGCCCGCGGTGTTGCGCGTCTTCAATTGCAGGATGTCTTCTGCATGCGCGCGGAACGGCGCGTCTGCCTGCACCTTCACCTGATACGTGCGGCCGAAGCGGTTGAAGTCGTTCACGTACAGCGAGCCCAAATACACCTGCATGGTGTCGAACACATCCGTCACCGGCACGCCAAGCTGCTTGGCCTTCACGCGGTCCAGGTCGGCATTCAACTGCGGCACGTTGATCTGGTAACTCGAGAACGACGGGCCCAGCTCAGGCGTCTTGCGTGCCTTCGCCATGAAGGCTTGCGTGGCAGCAAAGAGCTGTTCGTAGCCGACCGAGCCGCGGTCTTCCAGTTGCAGCTTGAAGCCACCCACCGTGCCGAGGCCTTGCACCGGCGGCGGCGGGAACACAGCGATGAACGCGTCCTTGATCGCACCGTACTGCTGGTTCAGTTGCCCCGCGATGGCACCGCCCGACAGGTTGGGGGTCTTGCGCTCGTCAAACGGCTTGAGCGTGACGAACACGATGCCCGCGCTCGGGCTGTTGGTGAAGCCGTTGATCGACAGGCCCGGGAACGCCACGGCGCTTTCCACGCCGGGGTGCTTGAGGGCGATGTCCGACATGCGGCGGATGACGTCTTCCGTGCGGTCCAGCGAGGCACCGTCCGGCAACTGCGCGAAGCTCACCAGGTACTGCTTGTCCTGCATCGGCACGAAGCCGCCCGGCACCTTGTTGAACAGCAGCGCGGTCGCGCCGATCAGCGCCAGGTAGATGCCCAGCATCACGGCCTTGCGGCCGATCACGCGCGACGTGCTGCGGCCATACGATTCCGACGCCGCACCAAACACGCGGTTGAACGGACGGAAGATCCAGCCCAGGCCCTTGTCCATTGCACGCGCCAGCCAATCCTTCGGCGCGTCGTGGCTCTTGAGCAGCAGGGCGGCCAGCGCCGGCGACAGCGTGAGCGAGTTGAAGGCCGAGATGACGGTCGAGATCGAGATCGTCAGCGCGAACTGCTTGTAGAACTGACCGGTCAGGCCCGTCATGAAGGCCAGCGGCACGAACACGGCAATCAGCGTCAGGGCAATGGCGATGATCGGGCCGCTCACTTCGCGCATGGCCTTGTACGTGGCCTCGCGTGGCGATAACCCTTCGGCGATGTTCCGCTCGACGTTTTCCACCACCACGATGGCATCGTCCACCACGATCCCGATCGCCAGCACCAGCCCGAACAATGACAGCGCGTTGATCGAGAAGCCGAACATCAGCATCAGGCCAAACGTACCGATGATGGACACCGGCACCGCCAGCAACGGAATGATCGACGCACGCCACGTCTGCAGGAACAGGATCACCACCAGCACCACAAGCGCCACCGCTTCCAGCAGCGTGTGCGTGACGGCTTCGATGCTCGAGCGGACGAACTGCGTCGGGTCATAGACGATGCGGTAGTCGACGCCTTCGGGAAAGTCTTCCTTCAGCTCGGCCATCGTCTTGCGCACGTCATCCGAAATCTGCAGCGCGTTGGAACCCGGCGCCTGGAAGATCGGAATGGCCACCGCCTGCTTGTTGTCCAGCAGCGAACGCAGGCCGTATTCCGACGCAGCCAGTTCGATGCGGGCTACGTCACGCAGGGTCGTGACGGCGCCATCGGGCGAACTCTTCAGGATGATGTCGCCGAATTCCTGCTCGGTCTTCAAGCGGCCCTGGGCGTTGACGGACAGTTGCAGGTCCGTGCCCGGCACCGACGGCGAACCGCCGATCACACCGGCTGCCACCTGCACGTTCTGGTCGCGGATGGCCTTGACCACTTCGTTGGCCGTGAGGCCGCGTTCGGCCACTTTGTTCGGGTCGAGCCACACGCGCATCGAGTAGTCACCCGAGCCGAACAGCTGCACCTGGCCCACGCCGCTGATCCGTGCAAGGCGGTCCTTGACGTTCAGCACGGCGTAGTTGCGCAGGTACGTCATGTCGTAGCGGTCGTTGGGCGACAGCAAGTGCACCACCATCGTCAGGTCGGGGCTGCTCTTGACGGTGGTCACGCCCAGGCGCTGCACCACGTCGGGCAGACGCGGCAGCGCCTGCGACACGCGGTTCTGCACGAGCTGCTGTGCCTTGTCCGGGTCGGTGCCCAGCTTGAAGGTGACCGTCGTGGTCAGGTTGCCGTCGCTGTTGGCTTGCGACTGCATGTAGAGCATGTTCTCGACGCCGTTGATCTGCTCTTCGAGCGGCGAGGCGACGGTCTCGGCAATCACCTTCGGGTTGGCGCCCGGGAACTGCGCGCGCACCACCACCGAAGGCGGCACGACCTCGGGATACTCCGAGATCGGCAATCGCCAGATCGAGATGATCCCGATCAGCAGGATCAGCGTGGAAAGCACGCCCGCAAAGATCGGGCGGTCCACGAAAAATTTAGAGAAGTTCATGGCTGTGAGCGATGAGGTTCAGTCGCAAATCAAGCGCGGTCGGCCGGCAGGCGTTGCGCGGTAGCGGCGGTCTTGGCGTTGGCGGCCTTGGCCTCGGCCTTGGCAGCAGGTGCAGTCGTTGTGTCGGCTTTGGCTTCGGCCGGTGCTGCGGGCGCTTCGGGTTGTGCACCGGGCAGCACCACGCGCTTGGTGACCAGGCTATCCATGGTCACCGTGTTGGGTGCCACGGCGTCGCCGGGGCGCACGCGCTGGATGCCATTGACGACGATCCGTTCACCCGCCTTCAGGCCCGACTTCACCACGCGCAGGCCGTCAATGGAGGCGCCCAGCACCACCGGCCGATAGCTCGTCTTGTTGGCCGCATCCACCACCAGGACGAACTTCTTGTCCTGGTCCGTACCGATGGCCTTGTCGGTGATGAGGATGGCGTCGTGCGGTGCGCCGGTGCTCATGCGCACGCGGGCGTAGAGGCCCGGCGTGAGGCGGCCGTCGGCGTTGTCCAGCGTGGCCCGCACGCGGATCGTGCCCGAGCGCACATCGAGCCGGTTGTCGACGGACTGGATGGCGCCTTCGCGCGTGTAGCCGTCTTCATTGGCCAGCCCGATGTAGACCGGCGTCTTGGCGCCCTGGGCGGCCTTGGCGGAGTAGCGCAGGTAGCTTTGTTCATCCGCATCGAACGCCACGTACATCGGCGAGACCGACACCAGCGTCGTCAATACCGGCGCAGCACCCCCCGCCGAGACGACGTTGCCGACGGTGATTTCTGCGCGCGACACGCGGCCCGCGACCGGCGCCACGATGTGCGTGTACTCCAGGTTCAGCCTGGCGGCTTCCAGCGCGGCGGCGGCGCCTTGCAGGTTGGCTTGGGCCTCGCGGGCGGCGTTTTCCTTCTCTTCGAACTCGCGCCGCGCGATGGCGTTGTCGGCCACCAGCTTCTGCGCGCGGTCCAGCTCCGACGTGGTGTAGGCCACGCGCGATTTGGCGGCGGTCAGTGCGGCTTGCGTGCGGGCCACTTCCGCCGCGTAGGGGCGCGGGTCGATGGTGAACAGCGCGTCGCCCTTCTTGACGATGCTGCCGTCCTTGAAGTGGACGGCGGTGACGGTGCCGCTCACCAGTGGGCGGACTTCTACGCGTTGAACGGCTTCGATTCGGCCGGAAAATTCATCCCATTCGGAAACGTTCTTGGCCAGCACCGGCGCCACATCCACCGGCGTGGCGGCGGGGGCGGCTGCCGGCTGTTGCGATGCGCCGGCGCTGGAGACCAGACCGTAGGTGCCCACAGCTGCAACGCCGAGCACGGCGGCAACCGAAATGGCGAGTGTGCGTTTGGACAGGCTCATGATGACTCTCTCGATTTTGTTGGGTAAGCAAAGAGAAAAAGACTGGGTAAAAGCGCTTTGGCCGCAGCGTAGAAATACGCGGGCGGCCTTGCACTCCGTTTCTTGTTGTCTGGGTTCAGCCAGGCGTCTCCCCGGTCGGGTCAATGGAAGTGCGGTCCTTCCGATCCGCACGTGGACGGCGTTTGCGTGGTGCCGCCGTCTGGCGCGTCATGCCAAGGTGCCAGCGCAGGAAGCACGTCATCTCGTCTTGCGCCACGGCGCTCATGGCGATCGAGTCATGGCAGGCCTCGTTCACGCGCACGACCTGCGTGACCACGCCAGCTTCAATAAGGCACGCGGCATAGCGTTCTGCTTCGGTGCGCAGCAGGTCTTGCGGCGCAGTGAGCAGCAGGGCGGGGGGCAGGCCCTGCAGGCGGCGCGATTCCACCGGCGCGGCGTAGGGATGCACGCGCTCGGTCGGGCGGGGCAGGTACTGGCGATAGCAATCGGCACAGACTTCAGCCGAGTTGTCTGCGTTGGCCAGGTGGTCGGGGCGCACGCGAGCCATGGTCGGATCGAGCATCGGCGCGATCAGGACCTGCGCACGGAGGTTTGGGCCGCCACGGTCGCGCGCAATCATCGTCAGCGCGGCCGACAGGTTGCCGCCGGCGTCGTGCCCGGCCACTGCGATGCGGCGGCGGTCGATACCCCATGCGTCGGCATGGTCGGCCATGCAGCACAGTGCGGCGTACACGTCTTCCGGTGCGGCGGGGAAGGGCGCGGCGGGCGCCAGCGAATAGCCGACCGTGACCACCACGGCGGGCAATGTGGCGGCCAGGTAGCGTCCCGGCGCATCGGCATCATCAATGGAGCCGCGCACGAAACCGCCACCATGCAGGTACAGCACGCCAGGGCGGCGCAGCGGTGCGGCGGCATCGTCGGCGTGCATTTCTGGGCGGAACACACGCAGGCGGATACGGCCCGCGTAGCCCTGCGTCCAATAGTCTTCGGCCGTGACCTCGCGCGGCAACGGCGCCGCGCCGGCCGTTTCCTTGCACGCAGAAGCTTGCTTAGGCAGCGTCGATGCTGCGCCGCGCAATTTGTTATTCAGTGCAACATTTGTGGGAGCGGGCGTTGCGTACGGTTGTGCTGGGCGAACAGCGGCCGATGCCGCATCGCTGGGCAGCGAGCGATCCGAAACAACGAGGCGCGGTGGAGAAGAACCCATGATGTCAGGCAGGGCTTACCTTTGCGGATAACCCGGATATCGATGGGCTGAATGATGGTGATTAGACGAACGCGGATAAATGCCTATAATCAGACATCACTATTAGTTGCAGCCGAACAATCAGAATTTACGGTTGTGCTACAAAGTGTCCATGCTCAAGGCCGATCTTGTTGCACTGCGAAAACCCGTAGTCGCAGCTTTCCTGATCGCGTCTCTTGCTCAGAACGCGTGCGTGTTCTCGAACATGAGCAGACCCCTTGATTCCACAAGTCCGGCGCATTGGCCGTTTTGATTCGGGCAGTGCGCCCGCCCCGTGGAGTCCGTCCCTAAGGAGCCGCAGATGGATCGCTTGCAGGCCATGCAGGTTTTCACGCGCGTCGTGGAAGCCAGCAGTTTCACCAAGGCTGCCGACAGCCTTCAGTTACCCCGCGCCACGGTGACGAACCTGGTGCAAAGCCTTGAGGCACACCTTGGCGTGCGCCTGCTGCACCGGACCACACGCCGTGTGAATGTCACCGCCGATGGCGCTGCGTATTACGAGCGCTGCGTACGCTTGCTCGGCGATCTTGAAGAGACCGAGGCTGCGTTCTCGCAAAGCTCGTCGGGCGCACGCGGCACCTTGCGCATCGACGTGCCTGCGTCGATTGGCAAACGGTTGCTTGTGCCGCGCATTCGCGATTTTCACGAGGCGTACCCCGATCTTCAGTTGGAGATCGGCATGAGCGATCGCACCGTCGACCTCGTGCAGGAGGGCGTGGATTGCGCCGTGCGCGGTGGCGAGTTGCAGGACTCCAGCCTTGTCGCGCGCCGCATCGGCCAGCTGTCGATGGTCAATTGCGCGTCGCCCGAATATCTGGCCCGCTGCGGTACGCCCAAGACGTTGGAAGACCTGCAGGACCACACGGCGGTGAATTACTTCTCTGCGCGCAACGGCCGCCGCATGGATTGGGATTTCGTAATCGACGGGCAGAAGCAGATTCACAAGGTGCGCAGCATGGTGTCCGTCAACGATGCCGAATCGGCGGTGGCGTGTGGCCTGCATGGCCTGGGGCTGCTACAGACTTCACGCTTCCTGGTGTATGAGCACCTGATGTCGGGCGCGCTGGTGGAAGTGCTGCCGGATCATATTTCCGAAGCGGTGCCCGTATCGGTGGTGTATCCGCACAACCGGCATCTGTCGCCCAAGGTGCGGGTGTTTGTGGACTGGGTTGCGACGCTGTTTGCCGACCACCCGTGCCTGCAGCTCAAGGAAAATCCGCGACTGCACATTGTTAGCGCCGCCTGAACAGTTATTTCTGCAAAGTCGCATTTATTAGACGGGAGCAACGATCTATTCTGCCCTCCGAGCGCAACAACGAGCGCAAACGAACAAGGATCAGATCATGAACTCCCGCCTCTTCTCCGCCTTCTCCCGCCGCGCTGTCCTGGCCATGGTGGCCACCGTGTCGGCTTCCGCCACGCTGCTGTCGCAGCCCGCAACGGCGTCCATCCAGCCCAACTTTGACGCTCCGGCCGCAACGCAGGCTGGTCGCTTTGATCCGTACACGCAAGGCACTGACCGCCAGGCCGACACGTATGGCTACCTGTCGTGGAACGGAGATGCGAGCTATCCGAACGGCGGCGCTGCATCGCGCGCATAAACCGCGCATCGACTGAATTTTTTTCCTCCCTGTTTGCGGCGTGGCTTGAGCGGTCACGCCGCATTTTTATTATTCAGGCGCCCGGCAAAACCCTTGCGGCGCGACCGTGCCAAGGCACCCATGTTGGGTTGGGAGTATCGTGGCAGGCATGCAAACCGTCGTCCTCACGTTCGATTCCAATCTGACGCCGCTTCTTCCGCAGGCGTTGCGCGGGCATCCCGTTGCACGCGCGTGGGCAGACGGCGCCACGCTCAAGCACGCTATCGAGGCACTTGGCGTGCCGCATACGGAAGTAGGGCAAGTCCTGGTGGACGGCCGGCCCATGGCGCTGGAGGCCATGTTGCCCGCCCGGGGCTACATTGCCGTTTCAGCGGTGGAGCCCCTGTTGCCCACCGCGCCGCTGCACTTTCTGTGCGACGCCCACCTGGGCGCAACGGCGCGCTTGCTGCGCATGGCCGGCTTCGATACCGCCTACGACAACAACTACGCCGACGCGGCCATCGAAGCTCTCGCGAACGGAGAAGACTGGATCGTGCTCTCGCGTGATCGTGAACTCCTCAAGCGACGTGGCATCCGTCGTGGCGCGTTCATCCGTGCGCGTGAGCCGCAAGCGCAGATGCGCGAAATCGTCATGCGCCTCCGGCTGGCCGATGTGGCCAGGCCGTTCTCTCGCTGTCTCGAATGCAATGTGCCGTTGCGGATGCTGAGCCCGGAAGAGGCTTCCGCCAGCGTGCCGCCCCGCGTGCGTGAGCGCCAGCGGCTCTTTAGCACCTGTGATGTCTGCCGCCGCGTCTATTGGCCCGGTTCGCACTGGGCGCGCATGAATGCCGTGTTGGCCGACATGCTTTCGCCCGAGGCCGACGCATCCACAGACACAGCAGAAGCTGCCGAGCGTATGCCGCGCACCGGCAGCGCGGGCGCCTGACTATCGCGACGGCGCGCCGCGCAGGTCTGTCACGAACCGCTCGCGCCAGATGGTGAGGTTGGCCGACCGCAGCCGATCCATCATGTGGGCATAGCGCGCCTTGCGTTCTTCGAGCGGCATCGTCAACGCGCGGTTCAGTGCCTCGGCCATGCCGCGGGTGTCATACGGGTTGACGATCAGTGCGGCATCCAACTCGCGCGCCGCGCCGGCAAAGCGCGACAGCACGAGCACGCCCGGGTTTTCCGGGTCTTGTGCGGCCACGTATTCCTTGGCGACGAGGTTCATGCCGTCACGCAGAGGCGTGACATAACCGATCTGCGAGCTGCGGAAAAGCGCCATCAGCACGCGCCGTTCGTACTGCTTGTTGATGTAGCGGATGGGCGTCCAGTCCAGTTCCGAATGCTTGCCGTTGATGCGGCCCGATTCAGCCTCCAGCCGCTGCCGGATCTGCTGATAGCTCTGCACGTCCTGGC
Source organism: Ralstonia sp. 110700041-2 (assembly GCF_056280165.1). NCBI lineage: Bacteria > Pseudomonadati > Pseudomonadota > Betaproteobacteria > Burkholderiales > Burkholderiaceae > Ralstonia > Ralstonia sp. 110700041-2. The sequence continues at coordinate 385,368 of NZ_JBSFAI010000003.1, forward strand.
GCGACGTGGGCGCAATCTGGATGAAGGTCACGTGCCGGCGATGGTCCGGAAAATCGTCCAGCAATTGCTCGAACGCGCGGAAGCGCTCGGGCAGGCCTTTGGAATAGTCGAGCCGATCGACGCTCATGATGAGTTTCGTGGGCGGCTGGCCTTGGCCTTGCCCCTGCGGCGCAATGCGCTCGCCGCGCGCGCCCGCATGCCGCATGAACGGATTGCGCCGTGCCAGCGACGCCTTGGCTTGCTGCGCGATCTCGTCCGGATGCACGCCGATCGGGTAGACCTCCGCGCGCAGCGTGTGGCCATAGGCGTGTACCGGGCCGTTCTGCTCTTTCTGCTCGATGTAGCCGCGCGCCTCGCGCTCGATGTAGTCGTAGAAGGCCACGCGGTCGGTCTCTGTCTGGAAACCGACCAGGTCGTACGCACACAGCGCGCGCATGAGGTCTTCATGCGGCGGAATCGTCGTCAGGATTTCCGGCGACGGAAACGGAATATGCAGGAAGAACCCGATGCGGTTGGTCAGCCCCAGCGCGCGGCACTCTGCGGCAAACGGGATCAGGTGATAGTCGTGCACCCAAAGGATGTCGTCGGGTTGCACCAGCGCCTTGAGCTGATGCGCAAACTGCGCATTGACGCGCCGGTAACCGTGGTACTCCTGGCGCTCGTAGCGCGACAGATCCACGCGGTAATGGAAGATTGGCCACAGCGTCGCGTTGGCAAAACCGCGGTAGTACTGGTCGTAGTCCTTGCGGTTCAGGCCGACGGTGGCATAGGTGATATTGCCCTTGGTGACGATGGTCGGCTCGTGTGAAACAGTGGCTGCGCTTTCGCCGCTCCAGCCAAACCAGATGCCGCCGGTTTCGCGCAGCGCATCGAACACACCCACGGCCAGGCCGCCGGCCGTTCCCTGGCCTTCGGCAACGGGCGCAACGCGGTTGGAAACCACAATGAGTCGGCTCATGCGGCACCTCGCTTGGACGGGGCCGTGAGCGTTGCCAGCCAGGCCCGCAATGCCGCCGCGTCTTGCACGCGCCAACGCGCCTGGCTTGGGCCCGTCCCCACCTTGATCGACCAGCCCTCCAGCGCATTGACGGCATCGAAGGCGCTTTCATCGGTCAGGTCGTCGCCGGCAAACAGCGCCGTGCGGCCCATGAAGGGCGGTTCGGTCATCAGCGTGTGCACTACGTCGCCCTTGCTGGCGCCGCGCGGCTTGAGTTCGACGACCATCTTGCCGGCCTGCAGGCGCACGTGGTCGGCATAGCGGCGCGCGAGGCGGTCCGCTACCGTCAGTACGGCGTTCTCGGCTTCAGGCGCGTGGCGGTAGTGCAGGGCAAACGCAATTCCCTTGCTTTCCAGCACCACGCCCGAAAACTGCGTCGACAACTGCGTGAGTTCTGCGCGCAACTCGCGCTCCAGTTGCGCGAGTGCATCTGCGTCAGCGTTCAGGCGGACGAAGCCGCCGTCTGCATAGCGGCGTTCGGCGCCGTGCACACCGGCGATGACGAGGCCGGGCAGAGACAGGCGCGACTCCACGTCATGCACCGTGCGCCCGCTAATGATCGCCAACGCGCCCCCGCTGGCGGCATGCAGCGCGGCCAGCGTTTCGCGCAGCGGCGCAGAAACATGCACCGCTTCGGGTTGCGGCGCGATATCGACGAGGGTGCCGTCAAAGTCGAGCAGGAAGGCCGTTCGGCCCAGGTCGAGCGAGGGCAGGGGCGCCGCGTTGGCAGAAGACTGGGGAGAGACGTTCTTGGACAAACCGGTTCTTGTGAATGTGCGTGATGCGCCTGTTCACGCAAGAACCGGGCCGGCCACGCCAGCCGTTGTCATTTCGGCATTCGCAACGGGCGGGAGAGGGTGGCGAGATTGTAAAAATGGGCACGTGATGCAAAACCTTCACATCCCGCGTGCCCAAGACGTCACAGCGATGCAGCCAGACGCGTTCCCTGGTCGATCGCGCGTTTGGCGTCCAGTTCGAGCGCCTCGTCTGCACCACCGATGACGTGCACCTTTGCTCCGCCCGCCTGCAGCGGCGCAACGAGTTCGCGCAGTGGCTCTTGCCCGGCGCACAGCACGACGGAATCGACCGGCAGCCATTCGGCGGCCTCGCGTTTTTCGCCGTAGCTCACGAGCAGGCCTTCGTCGCCGATGCGCTCATAGTTCACGCCGCCCACCATGCGCACGCCCAGGTTCTTCAGGCTGGTCCGATGAATCCAGCCCGTGGTCTTGCCGAGACCGCCGCCGAGTTTGCCGGCACGCCGCTGCAGCAGGACGATGTCGCGCGCGGGTGTTTGGGGTTCAGGGCGGATGCCATCCACACCGCCACGCACTTCGGTCGGATCTCCCACGCCCCATTCGGCGCGCCACGTTTGCAGATCCAGCGTGGGCGAGTGGCCGTCCAGCGCGAGGAATTCCGCCACGTCAAAGCCGATGCCACCCGCTCCGACAATCGCCACGCGCTTGCCCACCGGCTTGCGATGGCGCAGCACATCGATGTACGACAGCACGCTCGGATGATCCTGCCCCGGGATCCTCGGATTGCGCGGCGACACGCCCGTCGCGATGATGATCTCGTCGTACTTGGCCGCAAGAAGCTGCTGCGCATCCACGCGTGTACCGAGGCGCAGCGTCACGCCCGTCGTGGCGACGCGACGGGTGAGGTAACGCAGCATCTCGTGAAACTCTTCTTTACCCGGGATCGTCTTGGCCATGTTCAACTGGCCGCCGAGTTCAGATGCCGCGTCGAACAGGTCCACGGCGTGCCCACGCTCGGCCAGGGTGATCGCCGCGGATAGCCCCGCAGGCCCGGCGCCCACCACTGCAAAGCGACGCTTGGCGGGCGTCGGTCGAATGACGAGTTCCGTCTCGTGGCATGCGCGCGGATTGACGAGGCAACTCGCAATCTTGGCCTTGAACGCGTGGTCCAGGCACGCCTGGTTGCAGGCGATGCAGGTATTGATGTCCTGCGCGCGGTTCGTGGCGGCCTTGCGTACGAAGTCGGCATCGGCCAAGAGCGGCCGGGCCATCGAAACCATGTCGGCGCACCCGTCGGCCAGCACGGCCTCCGCCACCTCGGGCGTGTTGATGCGGTTGGACGTCACCAGCGGAATGCCGACCTCGCCCTTCATCTTCTTCGTGACCCACGCAAACGCCGCACGCGGCACGCTCGTCGCAATGGTCGGGATGCGCGCCTCGTGCCAGCCGATGCCCGTGTTGATGATGGTGGCACCCGCGCGCTCCACGGCCTTGCCGAGCTGCACGACTTCTTCCCACGAGCTGCCGTCGGGAATCAGGTCGATCATCGACAGGCGATAGATGATGATGAAATCCTTGCCGACCGCCTCGCGCGTGCGCTGGACGATTTCCACGGGCAGGCGCATGCGGTTGGCATAGCTGCCGCCCCAGTCGTCCGTGCGCTTGTTGGTGTGGGTGACGAGGAACTGGTTGATGAAGTAGCCCTCGGAACCCATGATCTCGACGCCGTCGTAGCCGGCTTCGCGGGCCAACTGGGCGCAATGCACGAAGGCGCGAATCTGCCGCTCGATACCGCGCACCGACAACTCGCGCGGCGTGAACGGGCTGATGGGTGAGCGCAGCGCCGTGGGCGCGACCGCAAACGGGTGATAGCCATAGCGGCCGGTGTGCAGGATCTGCAGGGCGATCTTGCCGCCTTCTTCATGCACGGCGTTGGTGACCGCGCGGTGGCGGCGGGCCGCACCATGCGTGGCCAGGCGCCCGGCAAAGGGCTTGGTCCAACCGGCAATATTGGGCGCGAATCCGCCCGTGACCATCAGCCCGACATCGCCGCGTGCGCGCTCGGCAAAGTAGGCGGCGAGCCGGTCGAAGTGGTTGCCATCTTCCAGCCCGGTATGCATCGACCCCATCAGCACGCGGTTCTTGAGCGTGGTGAAGCCAAGGTCGAGCGGGCTCAGTAGGTGGGGGTACGGCGAGGAGGGCGTGGAGGCTGGCATGTCCGGCGCAGGGAGAGGCGCTGCGATGATGTGGAAACGCGCCGGACGGTAGCACCCAAGCGCCCGTTGGAACAACAGGGCGGGGTTCTAGATGTGTGGACTGCGCGTCAGGATTTTTCCGACTTTTTCGCGTCGTCTTCAGCTGGCTTGCCGAGCAGCGCTTTCAGCAGCTTGTTCTGGGGAATCGCCTTGCCGGTGCCCTGGCCGGGCTTGCCGGTGCGCTGGCTGTTGCGCTTGAGGTTGTTGGCGATTTTCAGGCCCTTGAGTTTTTCGAGGTCGGTTTTCTTCACGATGGGGTCCGCAATGGGATACATGAGCTGCGTGTTACGCTCGGCAGGATACGCGAATTGCCACACCCTCGGTCCGCCCACGCCCGTTTTTCAGCATTTCCGCTACCGCTTTGACCTCATTCACGCCGCCCGCCACGCCCGTTCCGGACCTGTTTGAGCCCAGCCTGCAAGACTGGGCCGAGCGGCCCGCGCAAGCCTTCGAACATTGGCTGGCCGGGCGAGGCTATCGCGAATCGTCGGCGACGGTGTATCGCGCGATGTGGCGCAAATGGCTGCGCTGGGCCGAGTCGCATCAACGCGCCTTGGCCAACTGGAGCGCGGGCGACATCGCCGCCTTTCTTGATGAATCGGGTCTGACCAAGCTGCATCGCTACCGCTACGCGCGCCTGATCGAACGCGTCTTCCATCAGATCGAGCAACAACGCACGGGCACGCACAACCCTGCAAGCTCGGCGGTGCAGCAGAAGTTGGCGGAAGGCGAAAACGATCCGACCACGTTTCTCTCCTTTGCCGAGCGCGCGGCGATCGAGGCTTCCCTCGAGGTGGACGCGCAGGCCAGCGAGGCCGCCGCCAATGCCAGCGCGTTCAAGCTGGCGCGCGACCGCGCACTCGTTGCGGTTTGCCATGGCGCGGGGTTGAAGGTCGCGCAGGTGCAATCGTTGCTGCTCCGCCAGGTGGATGCGGCGCTTGAGGCGATCGTCGTCGAGCGCCCGCGCGGCCCGTCGTACAAGGCGCCCATGCTTGAAGCTGCACGCCCCGCGCTGGCCGCCTGGCTGGCGGTGCGTGCACACGCAGAGGTGCCGGGCGAGCGCGTGTTCGTTGCCGATGCCGGCGGGCGCGTCATGCACGCAGCGTCGGTGTACCGGCGCGTGGAGGCCTGGCTGGCTGCGCTGCCGGCGTTGTTGCACCGCAGCGAGCGGCTGTCGCCGCAGACGCTGCGCAATGGCTACACCGCCGCGCTGTTCGACGCAGGCGCAAACCCTCCCGAGGTGGGGTACGCACTGGGCCTGCGCGATGCGACTTCGGCATGGCGTCTGCGCGCAGCCTATGCTGAGTGGCAGGCGGCCGCCCATCCAGATGGCCAGCCGTAGTGCATTTTTTGGACAACCGAGGCTTCAAACTGGCCGCTAGCCGTTGGCTGGCTTTGCTATGATCGCGCTGTTTTGCGCGCTGCGGAGCAGGTCGGCGCAGCGTAGAACGATGATGCCGGGCTCAAACCGGCACGCTGGCTCTCTCCTTCCTCGATACCTCGCACCCCATGACAGAAACGATTCTGCTGACCGGCGCTACCGGCTACATCGCCTCGCACACCTGGGTTGAATTGCTGGATGCGGGCTACCAGGTGATCGGACTCGACAACCTCTGCAACAGCAGCTCGACCGTGCTCTCCCGCATCGAGCAGATCACCGCCAAGACGCCTAAGTTCGTGCAGGGCGACGTGCGTGACCGCCGCCTGCTAGATGACCTGTTTGCCAGTTCGCGCATCTCAGCTGTCATCCACTTTGCGGCGCTCAAATCGGTGGGCGAATCGGTGCAGAAGCCGCTGGCCTACTACGACAACAACATGGGCGGGCTGGTCACGCTATGCGCGGCCATGGCGCATGCGAATGTGCGCCAGCTCGTTTTCAGCTCGTCGGCAACGGTGTATGGCAATCCGCACACCGTGCCGATCACCGAATCGTTTCCGCTGTCGGCCACCAACCCGTATGGCCAGACCAAGGTGATGGGCGAACAGGTGCTGCGCGATCTGGAGATTTCCAATGCGGCGTGGCAAATCGCCTACCTGCGCTATTTCAATCCGGTGGGCGCGCACCACAGCGGCCTGATCGGCGAAGACCCGCGCGGCATCCCCAACAATCTGATGCCGTATGTGGCGCAGGTGGCGGTGGGCAAGCGCGAGAAGCTTTCCATTTACGGCGGTGACTGGCCAACGCCTGACGGCACCGGCGTGCGCGACTACATCCACGTGGTGGACCTTGCGCGCGGGCACCTTGCGGCGCTCGACACGCTGCGTCGCGATGGCCGCGGCTTTACGGTCAACCTCGGCACGGGCCGCGGGTATTCGGTTCTGGAAGTGGTGGAGGCCTACAAGCGCGCCAGCGGCAAGCCGGTTCCGTACCAGATCGTGGATCGCCGCCCCGGCGATATTGCAGCGTGCTATGCCGATCCGGCACTGGCGGCCTCGCTGCTGGGGTGGCGCGCGCAATACGGCATCGAGCGCATGTGTGAAGACTCGTGGCGTTGGCAAAGCATGAATCCGGACGGCTTTCAAACCCGTGGCTGATTCATTGAACTACTCGAACCCAAAGGAGACGCCCCGTCGTGGATGAGCCGTTCATCGCTCACCTGGTCAATACGCTGGCGCACGCGTTGTTGCCTGCGTTGCTGCCGTTTGTCGTGGCCTGCGGCGCGGGCAGTCTGCTGCTGCGTCTGCTTGATGACTTGCGCAGTGCGACGGCCCCGCGCACGCGCGTGCCGCTGGTCATGACAGCGTTGTTCTCGGCGGTCGGGCTGTGGGCAGTGCCGCTGCTGCCGCTGCTTGCGCATTGGCCGCTGCACGAAGGTCCCGCGGTGCTTGTGATGACGCTCGCGTCGTTCTGCTGGAGCCTGGCCGTGGCGGCGCTGTGGTGTGTGCTGGGCGGCCGTGCGGGCCTGATGCGCGCCCTGTTGCTCGGCGTGTTGCTGAGCGTAAGCGGCCCCGTGGCGGTGTTGCTGCTGGCGGGTGTGACCAGCTTCAGCGCCACCGCCTGGGAAGACGCCGGGCTGCTCGGTATCGTCATGGCTCTGTCGGCGATGGCGTGTGCTGCGGCGCTGCAATTTGCGCTCTCGGCGCGGTCGGGGGCGACCGGGGTAGCGGTACGCCGTCCGGGCGTGAGTCTGTTTGTCAGCGTGCTGTTTGGCGTTGCGTTGACGGCGGATGCGGTGTACACGGCGTCGCTCGCAGGCTCGTTTTCGACGCTTTCCGACATGCCCGGCAATGCGCCGGCAGGGTTGCGGTTGCTGCTCGTGGTGGGTGCGGCTGCAACATTGCTCGCTGCTTTGCTGCTGGGCTATCGGGATCGTGCAACAGGCGACACAGCGGCCGCCGTTGCCACTCGCGAAATCCGTCTGCGCAAGGAAACCGTGCAGGCGCTCAACGACCTGGAGCAGAGCTACCGCCGCCGCGAGGCCGAACTCGTTGCCCGCCATCAACTGCTGCTCGACGGCGCAGATGTCGGTCTGTGGGAGTTCGATCTGGTCACCCGCGCTGCGCAGTTCTCCGCGCGCTTTGCCGCCATGCTGGGCTACACGCTCAAGGAGATCGGTCCAAGCACGAGCGAGTATCTCCGTCTGGTGTACCCGGATGATCTGCCCATGGTGCTCAATCGCATCCAGGCGCATGTTGACGGCAATACGCCGGCTTACGTGGCGGAATTCCGCATGCGGCACAAGGACGGCAGCTATCGCCAGATTGCCGCGCACGGCGTGGCAGTGCGCGACGCCGGTGGTAATGCCGTGCGCATGGCAGGGTCGCATATCGAGGTGGCTGCAAAAGCAGCCTCGGCGGGGGTTGCCGGCTCAGCCGCTTCGATCGTTGCCGAGGCACCGGAAACGCTGCGTCGCCATGGCTTGTGGGAATCCTGGTCGCCTGCCGATCATCCCGCCGCAGAAGCTGTCGCACCGCAGACAGAATCGACATCACCGCCTGGGCCCACTACGACGTCCACAGGCGGCGCGCTTCCCAGCATCAATCCCGACGCCTTGCGTTGAGGCGTCTTTCTCTGTGTCCCCTTTCCTCCGCGGTGACTTGGCACTTGGGTAGATGTCCTACTCAAGTTTTTCGCATATGTGTTCGATAGCTCAAGCAGAGCGCGTGTAATCGCGCCAGGGGAGCGCCGCGATCGGTACCTGTGCCTAGCGGACAAAGAGAAAACGCTTGGAGGAAGGAAGATGAATCGACTCACGCTTCGTCAGAAGCTGTGGCTGCCACTTGTCCTGAGTTGGCTTTGTCTGTTGTTGATCACATTGTGGAGCACTTGGGAGACCCGCACCCTGCGCCTGGAAGAACGCCAGCGCGACTTGCAGAACATCAGTGAATCCGTATTCAGCATCATCAAAGACTACGGACAGATGGCGCAAGACGGTAAGCTCGCCGCCGACGAGGCGCGCGCCCAGGCCCTCGCGCGCATCAAGATGATCCGCTACGGCAAGGATGGCTACTTCAGCATCAACCAGACCAACTCGGTGATGGTGATGCATCCGATCAAAGCCGAAATGAACGGCAAGGACATGTCGGGTTTTACCGACCCGGCAGGGAATCATCTGTTCGAGGAAATCTCTCGCGTGGGCAAGAGCGGCGGCGGCTTTGTCGATTACCTATGGCCCAAGCCCGGCGCGGAAGCGCCGCAGCCGAAGAAGAGCTACGTCCTGTATTACCAGCCTTGGGACTGGTGCCTCGTCACGGGCACGTATATGGACGACATCGAGACCGCATTCCACGCGTCGCTAATCAAGGCGCTGGGGCTGCTGTTTGGTGTCGGCTTGCTGATGACTGTGGTGGTCGTGGCCGTTACGCGCAGCCTGCAGCGCCAGTTGGGTGGCGAGCCCGCTTATGCTGCCCGCATTGCCGGCCGCATCGCCGCGGGTGATCTGGCTGTGCCGGTTGAAACCCGCTCGGGGGATCGCGACAGCATGCTCTACGCCATGGCGCAGATGCAGCGTGAGCTGACGGGCACGATCGGCAACATCAAGAGCTCGGCGGATTCCATTGCCAGCGCCACCAAGCAGATCGCTGCCGGCAATGCCGACCTGTCGCAGCGTACGGAGCAGCAGGCCTCGTCGCTGGAAGAAACGGCGTCGAGCATGGAGGAACTGACGAGCATCGTGAAGCAGAACGCCGACAATGCGCGTCAGGCAAGCACACTGGCCGTCAATGCGTCGGATATTGCGGTCAAGGGCGGAGAGGTGGTCGGGCGCGTGGTCGAGACAATGTCCGGCATCAACGAAAGCAGCAAGAAGATTGCCGACATCATCGGGGTGATCGAGGGCATCGCTTTCCAAACCAACATCCTGGCGCTGAACGCTGCCGTGGAGGCCGCCCGCGCGGGCGAGCAGGGCCGAGGCTTTGCCGTGGTGGCGGGCGAAGTGCGCAGCCTGGCGCAGCGCTCGGCGAGCGCTGCCAAGGAAATCAAGGACCTGATCGGCGATTCGGTGGGCCGGGTGCAGAACGGCTCGGCGCTGGTGGAAGAGGCTGGCGTGGTGATCCAGGACGTGGTGATTGCCGTGAAGCGCGTAACGGACATCATGGGCGAGATTTCTGCGGCGTCCGACGAGCAGAGTTCCGGCATCGAGCAGGTCAACCAGGCTGTGAACCAGATGGACGAAGTGACGCAGCAGAACGCTGCGCTCGTGGAGCAGGCGGCGGCCGCTGCGCTGTCGCTGGAAGAGCAGGCGCAATTGCTGCGTACGGCTGTGGGGCGCTTCCAGGTATAACTGCGCCTGACCACTGTCAGGCAGACATGCAAAAGGCCGGCAAATTCGCCGGCCTTTCTCTTTTGTGGTTTCCGGCGCGCCTCTTTGTGCGGGCTCGGAATGCTGCGCTGGAAGCGCTGCTCAGGCGACCAGAAAATCCTCCATCTTCCGGCCCGACGACAGCTCCTTTACCAGCCAGCCCGGGCGCTTGCCACGGCCCGTCCAGGTATTGCCGTTGTTGTCGCGGTAACGCACCGGCACCTTACGGCCAGCCTTCTTCGAGGCCACGGCACCCTTGGCGCCAAAACCGAGGTCTTCGGCGGTCAGGCCGTATTCCACGATCTTGTGCTTGATTTCAGCGATCACCGTCGCTTGTTCATTTGCCCGAAGTTCATCGGCTTGGCGCTGCAGTTCAGAGATCTTCTGAACGATTTCCTTGTAAGTCGGCATTATGGATTCCTCAACTTTGCAATTGAAACGCGGGCACGCTCCCCGTAGCCCAGCGCATTATAACGACTTTGCCATTGAGAATTGAATTTCGTTAAGACCTCATGTCAACGACGTGGATTTTCTGCTGCACCGTTCTTTGCGCTAACCTGCATGGGATGGGCGTTTGCGCGATGTGTCGAAATCATAAACATATGAACCATTACAAAACCATTGGGCCGTATTGCAATCGATGCAACGCACCAACTACGCAATCCCTACTCAATTCTTTTCTTATGTGACTGCTTCATTGCTTCGGCAATTGCCGGTGGTCTTGGCCTAATATCGGCGAATATGAAGATGAAAGGTTGCTGAAGCGCGATGCCGAATGCATCAAAATGGCGCATTTTCTGTGCCGCCTATTCGATGCCGCCTGTTCAGGCGTACTCGACTACAAGCAACCCTTGAAAATCCTTGGCCGGCATCGGACGCGCCAGCAGATAGCCCTGAACCTGGTCGCATTGCAGATTCACCAGGGCCTGCATTTGCGCTTCGGTTTCCACGCCTTCCGCCACCACGGTCATGTCCAGCGAGTGCGCCATCGCGCAAATGGCGCGAATGATGGCGGCTGCCTCGGGCGGATCGTCATCGAGCGCGGAGACGAATGCGCGATCGATCTTGATCTGCTGGGCGCGAAATCGCTGCAGATAACTGAGGCTGGAATAACCGGTCCCGAAATCGTCAATGGCCACCTCGAAGCCGAGCGACTGGATCTGACGGATGACCGCGATGCTTTGGCTCGCATCGCGCATGGCCGCGGTCTCGGTGATCTCGAACATCAACCGATGTGCGGCAACCTGATAGCGATGCAGGATCTGCGACAGACGCTGCACGAGATCAGGTTGCTGGAATTGCCTTGGTGAGAGGTTGACGGCAATGCGCTGCGGCGCCATGCCGATGGCATCCCAGTGCATGATCTGGCGACAGACTTCTTCGACCACCCAGTCGCCCAGTTCGACGATGGTGCCGGTGCGTTCGGCCAACGGGATGAACTCCGCTGGCGACACCGGGCCAAGCTCCGGGTGGTTCCAGCGCAGAAGTGCTTCGGCGCCGGCCATGGCCTGCGTGCGCGCGTCGTACTTTGGCTGGTAGTACACGGAGAGCTGCCCGTTGAGGGCCGCATGCGAGAGCGCACGTTGGATCTGCAGCACGCGGTGTGCCGTGGTGTTCAGGCGCGGCTCGAAGAAGCGGTAGGCGTTGCCGGTGGATTGCTTGCAATCGAACATGGCCGTGTCGGCATGTTCAAGCAGCGTGTCTGCTGTCGCGCCGTTGTGAGGATGAACGACTACGCCAATGCTGGCGGTCGCGCGCAGGCGCCGGCCTTCCACTTCCACCGATTCACGCAGGCGGAACAGCAGCTTGTCGCCAATGGTGGCGGCAGACTCGGGCAGCGCCAGACCTTCAACGAGGATGCCGAATTCGTCGCCGCCAAGGCGTGCCACGGTGTCTTCGCCGCGAATCGCCTGGCGCAGGCGCTCGGCAATGATTTGCAGCACACGGTCACCGGCGTTGCGGCCGTATTGGTCGTTGATCTGCCCGAAATTGTCGAGATCCAGATAGAAGAGAGCAAACGGACGCCCGCGTCGCGTGGACGACAGGATTGCCGCCTCCAGCGCTTCGCGCAGATGCAGGCGGTTCGGCAGGCCGGTCAGCGCGTCGTGGAGTTGGGGCCGGGGCGTCTGGTTTGCCACGCGCGCCAGCGAAGCTTCCAGGTGCGCCTGCGCCGAGTCGACACGGGTCTCGAGCATCATCAGCACCGCGTGCAGGCCCAGTGCGATCAACACGCCGCCGGCGCTGAGCATGATGACGGGCACGATATGCATCGTTGATTCATCGGCCGGCCAAGCGGCGGCGCACGGCCACAGCACGAGCGATAGCACCGCAGTTGTCGCCAGCACGGCTGCGGCACGTGCGCGCAGACCCACGGCGGCGCGGCGCTGCGCGGGCGGCATATGAAATGCCATGCACATCGCCAAGCACACGCCTGCACCAAGCACCAGCGTGCCGCCGCCCCAGCCAAGCACGGCGCGGCGCAGCGACAATGCCTGGTCATGCACCCAGGGGCGTGTCATATACAGCTCCATCGTCAACAGGCCGATGGCAAGCGCCACGGCGCCCATGGCAATGCTGCGTCGTTGCGGAGCCTGTGCGCCATTGGAAGCCGAAGTGTCCGGCAACACGATGGAGAAAGCCGCCAGCGAGGCCGCCAGCGCTGTCACGAGTGTCGCCACAATGGGCGCGGATACGGCCGCACCGACCTGCCGATGCAGGCCGAGCTGGCCGAGCCAAAGCCCCGCCCACAGCCCAATGCCAAGAATGACCGCACAGGCGATGCGCCAGTTGCGGCGTTTTGCGATCGTCGAGCCCCCCGGCAGACGTGTCGCAGCGTCCAGTGCGGCAAACGTGGTCAGCCCAGTGCTGACCCACGCAAACAGCAGCAGCGCAATATGGAAATCGTTATGCATGCGAGCGCATCCGGCGCGGCCCCCCGATCTACGACCAGCGCCTAGTCTGTGTTTTGCGGCGAGGATAGCGCAAAAACCTGTCGTTTCAGGCCGCGAAAAGGCGCGTTTGTTGCGCGTTATTCACAGAATGCGTCGGGATCATTCGCCGTTACCGCTTCGCATCAAGCCAGCATGACGGCGCCACGCCTGTCTTGGGGGATCGGCAGAAACCGCCGAAACGTGAGCCGGGTATACGCGGATGGCTCGCCGCTCGTGATTGAGCGTCGGAAGTCAGGCGAAGTGGGGAGGAAAATCGCGCACGTACTCAGGCGTTGAGGCGGCCCCGCCGGCGCGCAGCCGGAGTGGCAGCGCCAGCACGTTCCAGATCGACGCTGGGCAACAGATGCAGCAGGCGCACAAGCTCAGACTGGCGATGCGTGCCGGTCTTGCGCAGGATGTCGCGGATATGCACGCGCACCGTGTGCAGCGAGAGAAATTCGCGCTCGGCAATTTCCTGCAGGGTTTCGCCTGCGGCCAGCCGTGCAGCGACGATGCATTCCTTGTTGGTCAGCCCGAAGAGCGAGGCGAGCACGCCGGCGTCCATGACGGACCGTGCCTCGGAGTTGCCGACGAGCACCAGCGCCAGCGGCGAGGCCCAGGCCGAACGCATCGCATCGGAAGGCGTGAGCGGCGTGGCAATGAACGGTACCGGGCGGCCATCGCGCGCCAGGTACATCCACGAACCGGCCGCGCCTTGTACGCCGAGTGACCCGGCAGCATGTTCGATGAGGTTGCGAAGCGCCGCGTCGTGTGTGTGATCAGCCGAATGCAACAGGCTGCCATCGAGCGACAAGCGGTCGTCTTCCGTCGTCATCGTGCGCGCCCAGGCGTTGGCGTATTTCACGCGCATGGTGCGCTCGATGACCATCACGCCGAAGTCGAGCGTATCCAGCCCGGCCATGCCGAGTGCGGCGAGTTCGTTCAGCTCAAGATTGCGCTGCTGCATGCGCGCAGCCCGTTGCAGGTGCGGCAGCACGCGCTGCAGGCGGGTTTCGCGTTCGATGGTGCTGACTTCCGATGCATCGTCGTCGCGCGTGCGCAGGCGCATCGTGCCGCGCATGTCGGGCGTATCGATCAGTGTCATGCCTGCCGAAGGCGTCTCTTCGGGCGGCGCGGCGCTCATCAGTTGCGGATCGTGACAGAAGCTGTTGCAGTGGCCCGGCTGCGGGCAGTGCTGGCACCAGCCCGACGAAACGCCGTGGCGCGGCGTGTCGGTGTGCTTGTCCCAGACGAAATAGTGTGCGCTTTCGGCGCCGGCATACACAGAAAGCAGGGCCAGGGCGATCGGCATCTGCGCAGGCTCGAGTACCGCCTCGTAGATGGTATCGACGAGTCGATGGAATTCTGCGTCATCCGATAGACGTTGCAGCATGATGGCCCCCGGTGCGTATTGCGACAGCTCAGAGTGCAATCCCTTGCTGTCGGCGTGTTGCGGCGTGATGCCGCCGTCGCTGTCATGATTATTGTTGTTCTGCGCGACTTCTGTGGTAATCGGCAACTCTTTGGAAAAACTTAACATTCCGCTTTCGATGCTCCCAAATTCCGGCGGCGATGTATCCCCCCCTTGAGAGGGGAGTATGGGCGACTTTCAGCGCTGAAATATAAAAAATATAAAAAATTCGTGCACATGTTCACGATACCGGCGTGTGTCAGTTGAACTGGTACGTGTAGGCGGCGTTGAACCGCAGGCTGCGCGAGCTTGAGTTGATCGGCTTGTCTCCCACGGGACGCGCGATGGCCAAGTCCAGCGTGTAGTACTTCCGATCGGAGAAGCGCACGCCCAGGGCAATCGAGCCGAGCTGATCATGCACCAGCGTGCCTGCATTCGAATAGACCTTTGCGGTGTCGTACAGCAGGTAAGGTTGCACGGTCTTCAGATAGTCCATCGATACCTGGAATGCGCGGTTGATTTCCACCGATGCGCCCCAGCCGCGATCACCTGCCACTTCACCGGCCGGATAGGCGAGACCGAAGAAGCGTCCGCCAAAGCTGATCTGCTCCGACGATGGAAGCACCGCGCCGCTGTACTGCGCTGCCCCCGACACCACCACGCCAAAGCCCAGGGGCAAGTCGTGGGCTTCGCTGGCGGTGACGCGCGTGCGCAGGAAGCTCAGGTCAACATCGTTTTTGGCGTTGGACGAGGCGGCCTTGCCGGCGCCCAAGCTGTTGATGCCTTGGTATAAGCTCAACGACGCACGTCGAGTCTCGCCCGGGTTGATTTCGGTATAGAGCACCTCGGCGCCGGCCACGCGGACTTTGGTATCCAGCTCAGTTTGCGGGAGCGTGGTGACTTGCGGGTTGTAGCGCTGCTTGTCGTCGTTGCCGTAGAAGGTGCCCGTCACCATCAGGTTGCGCGTGTTCGACAGCAGTACCGGATAGCTCAATGACAACCCGAGCCGTTGCGTGTCGGTCAGGTAGCGCGATTGATAGCCCAGTTGCTCCAGCGGCAGATTCTCGGGCATGCCGCGATAGTGCGACCACGTGAGCTTGGCCAGCAGCCCGTCGGTGCCGATTGGCTGAGCCCACGAGGCCGAGTAGAACGTCTCATGATCCGACCCGCGCGGTTGCAGCGTCGAGACGGTGATCTGCTCGCCCAGCGGCGTCACGCTATTGAGCGTGCCCGTAATGATGGCCCGCACACCCGGCGAACGGTATTCGATGCCCGTGCCGATCGTGTACGGCTGGCGCTTCACGTTCAACACGAGTTCGCTCGCACCATCGGTGGTGGTGGGCGGCTGCACAGTCGCGGTGATCTGCACGCCGGGTTGCAGCGCCAGCACGCCGGTGACGCGCTCGAACGTTTCGCGGCGCAGGGGCTTCTCATTCATCAGGCGCTGCGAGATTTCTCGCAGGCGGTCTTCCAGTGGCCCGGGTGTGCCCTCGATACGCATGCGCGCCACATAGCCTTCGACCACGGTGACGCGCACGACACCGCCTTCAAACGTTTGTGCCGGCACGAAAGCAAATGAGAGCGGGAAACCGCGGTCGGCATACAGCTTGGTGACATCGTTGGCGGCCTGCAGCAGTTGCGCGACGGTCACGTCGTGCCCGGCCAGCGGCGCGAAATGCGCAGCGACCTCGGGAAACGGCAGCGTCTTGACGCCTTCGATCTGGAACTTGGTCGGTGTGAGATGCGTGGCGAGCAGGTTTTCCAGTGCCGGATTCGGCCGCTGCACTTCCACCTGGATCTTCTGCTGGGGCGGACGGGAGGTATCGACCTTGGGAAGCGTGTCGATCGGGTTGCCTTGAGTGGGGCTGCTCTGGGCCCAGCTCAGTGCCGGGCCGGTCAGTGCTACGCCTGTGGCCAGGGCCAACCGCATGGTGGTGGTCCGCACGCCTGTCTCCTCCGTGATTTCGTTTGTAGTGTCGCGAAGCCGTGCAGCCGCGCGTTCCATCAAACGATAACCGCGAGACATGGTGCTTTACAACAAAACACATTGAGCGAGCGTTCACGCGACGCAACGGCCCAAGTAGATACTGGGGTGATAGGTGCGTGGCAGCCAGCCCAATGACGATGCCGCATTGCGCGGCATCGATGCGTTTGAAACGCGACAGCGGCGGACTGGCGTGTTAGCCGGTCCGCCGAAGCGTGGACCGCGGATCAGTGGCGCGTGCCGCCTAGTGTGGTGCCCACCGTACCCAGCAGACCACCCACCGCGCCGGTGACCGGAGACAGCGGTGTTGCCGCACCTGCTGACGTCAGGCCGGTGCCCACCGTGGTGACCACACCGCCAACCGGGGCCGTGATCGCACTGATGGGCCCCAGCGGGTTGCTGGCACCACCGGCTGCACCGCCCAGGCTACCGAGCGCACCGGTGATCGGAGCAAGCGGGTTGCTACCACCTGGCGTGCCACCCAGGCCGCCCAGCAAGCCCGTAATCGGCGCCACCGGGTTGGTGCCACCAGCGCCGCCAAGACCACCGAGCGCACCGGTGATCGGAGCAAGTGGGTTGCTACCGCCCGTCGCGCCACCCAGGCCGCCCAGCAAGCCTGTAATTGGCGCCAGCGGGTTGGTGCCACCAGCGCCGCCGAGGCCACCGAGTGCGCCAGTGATCGGAGCGAGCGGGTTGCTGCCGCCCGTTGCGCCACCCAGGCCGCCCAGCAAGCCCGTGATCGGGGCCAGCGGATTACCACCCGAGGCCGTCGGCGAATACACAGCGCCGCCCAGCGCGGCAACCGTGGTGCCTGCGGCCGTCACCACGCCACCGAGACCACTGACCACCGGAACGTTGGCAGCGGTGAGGGTCGTACCGCCATTGGCCACCGCGCCGCCAATCGTGCCCAGCAGTGAGTTTGCCGGGGAACCCAGACCCGTGGCCGCGCCCAGCGTCTGTGTGCCGCTGGTGATCTGCGACGTCAGCGGCACGATGGCCGTGCTCAGTTGCTGCGTGAGTTGCTCCACCGGGCCGGTCGACAGGGCCGTGCCCAGCGTGCCGCCGCCGTTGGCAACAGCCTGGCCGACTTGCGTGACCACGCCTGCCAGCGGTGTTGTCACTGGAGCCAGCGGCGCCAGCGGACCGGTGCCCAGGTTGTTGACCAGCGTGCCGGCGCTCGTGACCGTGTTGCCCGCACCGGTCACCACGTTCCCGAGGCTGGAAACGGTGGTGCCAACCGGATTGGTGTTGCGGCCGATACTGCCCAACCCGTTCTGTACGCCCGTGCCCAGCGTCGAAACCGTCGCGCCAGCGTTTTCAACCACACCGCCCAAGCCGCTTTGCACGCCACTCAGCTGCGAGGGCAGCGGCGCGGTGGCGATGGTCTTGCCGAGGCCGCTCACAGTCGAGCCGGCCGCCGTGACGATGCCCCCTGCATTGTTGAGGACGGCGCCGGTCGGCGTCAGCGGCGCAGGTGCCGGAGTCGGGCTGGGGGACGGCGAAGGCGAAGGCGAAGGCGACGGCGACGGCGAAGGCGAAGGCGAAGGCGACGGGGAGGGCGAAGGCGTTGGTGTTGAACCGCCGTTGTTGTTCGAGCCGCCGCCGTTCGAGCCGCCCAGCGAGCTGCCCATGTCTCCTGAGCCGGAGCTGGCGCAACCACCCAAAACCAACAGGCTTGCCATGGTGGCGGCCAGGCACTTGATATTCTTATTCATGATGGATCTCCCGTTTTAAAAGTCCGCTTTAGTCAGCAGGAAAAAGTCTCACTCTCGACGTGAGGTGGCCGGACTCTGCAAACGGTGTGCCATGTCACCATTATTACGCACTGTGTAATGCTGTATCTGAATTTGCCCCGTTTATCTCGATAAAGCGGGGGAATTGTGAAAACTAATCAGAATGCTGAATTTACATACCCCACAAAAGTGGGGGTTAAACGTCTGCTCTCGGGGTTATGTCGGCGATGGATGTGTTCCGTGTCACGTTACGTCGTAACGCTGGGAACATGGATTTGGGTGGGGTAACGGTCGGCGCTCAAGTTAGGGAAACACCTGACGCGGTGCCCGTAAAACCAACACACACGCCGTCCTTTGAAAACTGAACCCTGTTTCTAATGCGGTTGGCATGCGATTTGCAGAATGCGGCCCGCAGTCCGCAATACCGAGCTCAGACATCAAGACACATCATTCCAAGAAAGGGACGGACCATGACTCACATTCGACACTCCATTCGCGTTGCGCCGTTGGCCTGCGCTGTTGCCGCTCTTATGTTGGCGGCTTGCTCTTCGGGAGGCTCCGGCTCGGGCAGTTCGCCGAATCCGAGCCCGAACGACACGACGGGCGTGACGCCCGTCGGCAAGGTCGCAAACGGCACGGGCAACACCGTTGTGGCGACTGGCCAGGCGGTCAGCAGCCTCGGCTCCACGCTTCAAAACGCAAACATTCCGGGCTTGTCGGATCAGGCCAAGGCCGGGCTGGGCGGCACGGTTGACAACGCCGGCAAGGCGGTCAGCGATCTCGGTCTGGGCGTCCAAACCGGGCTTGGCAAGATGGGCCAGAACCCCAATCCGATCGGTACAACGGTGGCCAGCACCGGCAATGTCGTGACGGACCTGGGTCAGGCCACCGTGAGCGCAGGCTCGCTCGTGCAAGGCCTCGGCCAAGGTTCTGGCGCACCGTTGGCACCGATCACTCAACCGGTGGGCGGCGGCGTCCAGCAGATCGGCCAGGCGCTGATTGGTGGCGGTACGCTGCTGGGCAGCGCGCTGTCTTCCGGCGCGGTGCAGCAGGTGACGCAGCAACTGAGCACGGCCATCGTGCCAGTCACCACGCAGGTCAGCGGCGCTACTCAGATGATTGGCGATTCGACGGGCCTGGGCGGAGCCTTGAACAATCTGCTTGGGACCGTTGGCGGCGGCGTGGGCGGTGCCGGCAACACCATCACCGGGACGGGCGTACCGGTGGTCTCGACCCTGGGCCCGGTGGTGACGTCGCTCGGGACGACTGTCGCAGCAATCGGCGGTGTCGCCACGACCGGCGGGTCGGCGGGCAGCAACCCGCTGGGCGGCCTGCTCGGCGGCGTGGGGGGCAGCTCCGGCGGTACGACCCCGCTGGCTCCGTTGACCGGCCTCCTGGGCGGCGCATCTGGCGGCTCCAGTCCCCTGGCGCCTGTCACGGGCCTGCTGGGCGGCGCAGCCGGTGGCAGCAATCCGCTGGCGCCCATCACCAATCTGCTGAGCGGCGCGACCAGCGCAGCCGGCGGCACATCGGGCGGCAATCCGCTGGCCCCTGTCACTAACTTGCTGGGCGGCGTTGGCAGCCCGGCGCACTGAGCAGTACCTGTCTGTGCTCTTGAAGGTGCGCGGGCGTGTTCCCGTCGCTCGCGCATCCTTTTTTTTGCCTAGACAGAAATGGGGAGCGTTTAGGTCAGCCGCGAGTATTAATGGAAAACCCGTCCAAATAATCGGCCTGGTCTCGGGTTTATTAAGGGTGACCTGCTCCCCGCGATTAGTACGTTGACGATGTAGAGTCCGTTCCCAAGAGAGGAACGGTCATGAAGAAGCGATTCACCGAAGAACAGATTAT